>JANQPE010000018.1 GCA_028289565.1 Parerythrobacter sp. | reverse complement strand
GCATGCGGATCGAAGCGGTCACGCCGATTTTCCGCGAAGATGGCATCTACCTCTACAATGCTCGCAATTCGGAAGCGCGATCGTTCAACGCCTGGCAGCGCGCAACGTCCATCGCCTCGGCCTACGATGTGCTAACGCGCAGGGCACGCGCGCTACAGCTCAGATTCAATATCGCATTGTTCTTCGTATCGCTTGCGCTGGTTGGTGTCGCTGTCTGGTTTGCGCTGCGGTTCGCGGATCGGCAGGTCGAGCCGCTCACCGATCTGGTCGCAGCGGCCCGCAAGGTCGGGGCGGGAAATTTTTCGCTGCGCGTTGAAGGCCGCACCGGAGCCGACGAGATCGGCTTGCTCAACCGGGCTTTCAACCGAATGACAGCGCAGATCGAGAAGCAGACCGATGCCTTGGTCGGAGCGAACCGCCAATTGGACGATCGGCGAGCATTCATGGAAACCGTCCTGGAATCGGTGACTGCCGGCATCGTTTCGATCGACAGGGACGGGCAAGTGTTGCTGATGAACAGCAGCGCGCAGCGCGTACTGCTCGGGGACAGCCGGCAAGCGCTGGTCGGGTTGACCCTGGCCAAGCTCGCTCCGCAAATCGCAGCGATGGTGGAAGCGAAGCTGGAAAGCGGTATTGTCTCCTACAGCAAGGGAACGGACCTGCTGACGCTTGCAGTGAAGATCGCCTACGGGCCGCAAGGCGGGGTGATCACTTTCGAGGACATTACCCGGCAATTGCTCGATCAACGCCAGGCTGCATGGTCCGATGTTGCTCGACGTATTGCGCACGAGATCAAGAATCCGCTCACCCCGATCCAGCTTGCGACGGAGCGCCTCAAGCGACGCTATCGCAAGGAGATCGACAGCGATGGCGAACTGTTCGATGAATTGACCGACACTATCGTCAGGCAAGTCGGTGATCTACGCAAGATGGTCGACGAGTTTTCTTCCTTTGCACGCCTGCCTAAACCGGTCTTCCGTCAGGAAAATATCCTCGACCTGACCCGGCAATCGCTTTTCCTGCAGGAAGTGGCGCATCCCCAGATCGATTTTGGGCTGGAAGTTTCCGGTGACGAGGATTTCTTGGTCTCTTGTGACCGGCATCAGATCGGACAGGCTTTGACGAATGTGCTCAAGAATGCGGTCGAGGCGGTTGAAACGCGCGCGCGGAATGCCGAGCCGGACTATCGCGGCCAGGTTGGCGTCTCGCTCAAGGCGGGCGGTGACAGGATCGCGATCCAGATCGAGGACAATGGTGTCGGTCTGCCGCAAGAGAGCGAGAATATTACCGAGCCATATGTAACGACGCGGGAAAAAGGGACGGGCCTCGGACTCGCGATCGTCAACAAGATCGTCGAGGAGCACGATGGCGAAATGAGTTTCGCCGCGAGCGAGAGTGGAGGAACCAGGGTGTGCCTGCAGTTGGCGCGTATGCCGCTGGCACAGGGAAACGAGGCCGCAGAATGAGATCGACCGTGGAGAAAGCGCCATGACGCTAGAAATCCTGATCGTGGACGACGAGCGCGATATTCGCGATCTTGTCTCCGGCGTGCTGAGCGATGAAGGGTATGGCTGCCGCGCGGCCGCCGACAGCAATGCCGCGCTTGCGGCCATCGACGAGAAACGACCCAGCCTCGTCTTGTTGGATGTATGGCTCCATGGTAGCCCGATGGACGGGCTCGAAGTGCTTGATGAGATCAAGAAACGCGAGCCTGAACTTCCAGTCATCATCTTCTCCGGCCATGGCAATATCGACACCGCCGTGTCTGCCGTCAGCCGTGGCGCAATGGACTTCATCGAAAAGCCGTTCGAGGCGGAACGCCTGCTCCATTTGGTCGAGCGCGCAACCGAAACGGAGCGTCTGCGGCGTGAAAATTCGCGTCTTCGCGAAGGTATAGCGCGTGGCGAGGAATTCACCGGCAATTCCTCTGTCATCAATCAGGTGCGAGCCACCCTCAAGCGAGTGGCAAACACCGGTAGCCGCGTGCTCATCACCGGGCCGGGTGGGGCGGGTAAGGAAGTCGCGGCACGGCTTCTCCATAGCTGGAGTCCGCGAGCCGACGCTGCGTTTGTAATCGTCAATTCGGCACGCATCACGCCCGAGCGTTTCGAGCCGGAATTGTTCGGCGAAGAAGCCGATGGCAAGCTGGTACGGCCCGGCTTGCTCGAATTGGCCGATGGGGGGACGCTTTACCTCGACGAAGTGTCCGACATGCCGTTGTCGACGCAGGCCCGCATCCTGCGCGTACTGACCGAGCAGAGTTTCGTCAGGGTTGGCGGCAATCGCCAGATCGGGGTCGATGTCCGTGTCGTGTCGTCGACATCGCGTGACTTGCAAAAAGAGATGGAGGACAAACGGTTTCGCGAGGATCTTTTCTATCGTCTCAACGTTGTGCCGGTCACTATTCCATCGCTGTCCGAACGGCGCGACGATATCCCGGCTCTGGCAGAGCATTTCTTTGCCAGATACGCCGCCGAGCAAGGTATCCCTGCGCCCGAGATCAACGAGGAAGCTCTGGCTGCGCTCCAGGCCTATGATTGGCCTGGCAATGTCCGGCAACTGCGCAACGTAATCGAGCGGACGATTATTCTTACTCCGCGCGAGGATCTAAAAGTGGTCGAACCGGGCATGCTCCCGAGCGAGGTTACAGGCGGGAAACTGGGCGGGGCCAGCGGCATCGCCTCGCTGATGGGGGTCCCGTTGCGCGAGGCCCGGGAAAACTTCGAACGTGAGTATCTTTCGATCCAGATACGGCGTTTCTCGGGCAATATTTCGAAAACTGCTGGCTTTATCGGAATGGAACGTTCCGCACTTCATCGCAAACTGAAGCTTCTTGGAATGGGCGAACGCAATTCGGCTGAACGCAAGGGTTAGAGTCCGATTGCGCAATCGGTTCGTTTGCGGCATAATCGAGCTCTGATAACGGCTCGTCCGATACCATGAAGAGCCAGATTGCGGACCGTTGAATACGGCCGCCAAGAACGAAACCGGGATACCCCCATGCCGAGTGAACGCACACTCTCGTCCAAACCTGTTGCAAAAGACCCCGAGAGTCCGAAGCCGGGCCGTCAACCGACCTTGCAGGATGCTTTTCTCAACATGCTGCGCAAGGACAAGGCGCCGGTGACCATGTTCTTGGTGAAGGGTGTGAAGTTGCAGGGTATCGTCACCTGGTTCGATAACTTTTCGATCTTGCTACGTCGTGACGGGCAGTCGCAATTGGTCTACAAGCATGCTGTCAGCACGATCATGCCCGGGCAGACCGTCGATGCGACGCAATTTGCAAGCCGCGAGGGGAATCAAAAGCAGCGTCTGCTGCAGGATGTGTTCCTGTCGCGTGTACGCGACGCCGAAGCGCAGGTGACCATGTTCCTGATCAATGGAGTCATGTTGCAGGGAACGATCGCCGCCTATGACCTGTTCAGCGTGCTTCTCGAACGTGATGGCTATGTCCAGTTGGCCTATAAGCATGCAGTCTCGACGATCCAGCCGGCAACTCCAGTCGATCTGAGCGACAGCGAGTGGGAAGGCGAAGAAGGCTGAGCTTCGACGACGAACTGCCGGGTGAGGTCTCGCGTGGTGCGCGAGCTGTTATCGTTTGCCCCGATATCCGTGGGGCAGGGCACGACTTGGATACCGAGGCACGGTTAGGGGAGGCCCGCGGCCTTGCCCTCGCTATCGGGATCGTAGTGGCGGAGGCATTCGTGCTTTCGGTGCGTGACGTGCGACCGAATACGCTGTTCGGCGCCGGTCAGGTGGAAAACATCACCACGCAATGTGAATTGTATGAGGCCGAACTGGTCGTTGTCGATGGCGCATTGAGTCCGATCCAGCAGCGTAATCTCGAAGAAAAGCTGAAACGCAAGGTCATTGACCGGACGGGATTGATTCTGGAAATTTTCGGCGAGCGAGCCGCCACGGCAGAAGGGCGCTTGCAAGTGGAACTCGCCCATCTCGATTACCAGCAGAGCCGGCTTGTGCGTAGCTGGACTCACCTCGAGCGCCAGCGCGGGGGTTTCGGCTTTCTCGGCGGCCCAGGCGAAACGCAGATCGAGGCTGACCGTCGCATGATCCGTACGCGCATGGCCCGGTTGCGCAAGGATATCGAGCAGGTCCGCAAGACACGGCAATTGCACCGCGAACGGCGGGGGAGGGCACCGTGGCCTGTAATCGCCCTGGTCGGTTACACCAATGCGGGCAAATCCACGCTGTTCAATCGATTGACCGGTGCTGAGGTAATGGCGGAGGACTTGCTATTTGCTACGCTCGACCCAACC
>JANQPE010000017.1 GCA_028289565.1 Parerythrobacter sp. | reverse complement strand
GGCGGCGGCGGTAGTTTCGGTGGCGGCGGCGCCACGGGGAGCTGGTAAGGCATGGGTTATGTGAGCGCAGAAGATCACGCCTTGGTCACCGCTGCAGTTGCCGAGGCGGAGCTTACCACGTCAGGCGAGATCGTGACCGTACTTGCAGAGCGTTCGGACGGCTACAGCGATATCGCGCTCGCCTGGGCCGCGCTGGCAGCCTTTACCGCAATGAGCGTGTTCGCGATGTGGCCCGGCTGGTTCCTCGGCAGGCTGGATGCCATAATCGGCAATTGGGGCAGCGAATGGTCGATCGGCGCGCAATTCACCTTGCTGATCGGATTCGGCCTGCTGGTTTTCTTCCTTATCTGGGCGATCCAGCTATGGGATCGGGCGAAATACGCACTCATTCCCGGCCCAGTGAAAACCTCGCGTGTCCACGAACGCGCGATCAAGCATTTCAAGGTCGGTGCCGAGCGGCGAACGCATGGCCGCACGGGAATCCTGATCTACCTCTCGATGCGTGAACACCGCGCGGAGATCGTCGCTGACGAGCCGATCGCCGAAATCGTCTCCGTCGAGGTTTGGGGCGAGGCGATGGCCGACATGCTGATCGAGATCAAACAAGGCAAGATCGCTGACGGCATGGCTGCCGGGGTGCACGATGTCGGAAGAGTGTTGTCCGAGCATTTCCCGCGCGCCGAGGACGATGAAAATGAGCTGCCCGACCGGCTTATCGAGGTCTGATGACGGTCGATCGGGACAAGCCCGAACGCACCCACTGGGAAGGCAAGTACATCGCCGCAAAATCGCGCGGCCGGTGGGAATACGTCACTCGCACCCGCGGGATTCGTGCAGCCGTGATACTTGCCATCGAAGACGGGCACGTTCTGCTGGTTGAGCAATATCGCGTCCCCCTCGGCAACACCTGCCTTGAACTGCCCGCAGGACTAATCGGCGACGACCAAGGTACGCAAGGCGAGGCCGATGAGGATGCCGCCTTGCGCGAGCTGGAGGAAGAGACTGGCTATACCGCCGAGAGTATGGAAAGTTGTGGCGAGTTCTACTCCTCGCCCGGCATGGTCGGCGAAAGTTTCACCTTGTTGCGCGCCCATGGCCTGACAAGGATCGGCCAAGGCGGCGGGACGGAAAGCGAGGATATCACGGTCCATCGCGTTCCGTTGGCCGAATTGCCGCAATTCGTTGCGGATCGGCGCAATGCGGGCCATGCTGTCGACGTGCGGCTGGCGATCCTGCTGGCCGGGAGCATCATCGGAGAGTGACCACATGGCGGGACGGGTAGCGGGCAAGCTGGCCCTGGTAACGGGGGCAGCACAAGGCCTGGGCGCGGCTCATGCAAAGCTGCTGGCACAGGAAGGCGCGCGGGTATTGTGCACCGACATCAATACCAGCGGCGCGGCGAATACGGCTGAGGAGATCAATTCCGGCCATGGTGCGGATACGGCCTTTTCCATCGAACACGATGTGACCGACGTTGCGCACTGGGATGCTGCCATCGATGCCGCACGCGAATATCTTGGCGGGCTCAACGTGCTGGTCAACAATGCCGGGATCGGCGTCGCCGGTAATATCGAAACCTGCAAGCTCGAAGACTGGAAGCTCTGTTTTGCAGTCAATGTAGATTCGATTTTCCATGGCTGCCAGAAGGCGTTGCCGCTCATGCGCGAGCACGCACCCGGCTCGATCGTCAACATTTCCTCGATCGCCGGACTGATCGCCAGCGACACGATGCCGGCCTATAATGCGTCCAAGGCCGCGGTGTGGATGCTGTCCAAATCGATCGCGCTGCATTGCGCCAAGAACAATATGCGAATCCGCTGCAATTCGATCCACCCGACTTTCGTCGACACCCCCATTCTCGATGGTACGGCGCGCGCGCATAACCTCGATAAGGATGTGCTGATGGACAAGCTCGCGCGACAGATTCCGCTGAAATTCGTCGGTGAACCCAACGATATCGCCAATGCGGTACTCTATCTCGCCAGCGACGAAAGCCGGTTCATGACCGGCGCGGAGTTGAAACTGGACGGCGGTATCTCCGCCATGTGAGTGAAGGGGAAGCGCAAAAAAGAGAGGGGCCGCACGGCCCCTCCCGGTTTCATGTCTTCGGTCGCGCGGCTGGCCCGAAAAACCGGGTTCAGCTCTTGGGTGCCGCGCTCAATCCGCGATCAATGCGATCGCGAGATAGACCAGGATCAGCGAGCCGAAGCCGAGCAACGTGCCGAGCACGAAGCCGATACGGACCAGCGTGGCGTCGATCCCGAAATAGTTGGAGATACCCCCGCAAACGCCCCAGAGCTTGGCACCAGTCTTGTCGAGACGGAAACTCTTGCTCGGAACGTCGGCGGCGGGTTTGCGATCGAGTTGGCTCATGCCATCACTCCGGTGATGCTCGGCGAAGCCGGAACGATCGCGGTTGCCAGGAACACGGCTGAAATGGCCAGCGAAGAAACGGCGGCGAAAACGCGGCCGGTCATGTCGTTAAGATACTGCATTGAAATTCCCCTTTCATGCTTGTCCGCAAGCCAATCTTGCGAACACCAACCACTTTGCATGACCCGTGCCAGTTTTAAAAAACGGCGGAATCCCGCCATTTTCTGCATAGGATAGCATAACTTAATTCCTTCTCTTTCCTGAACATTGGGAAATTTCACCAACTTTCGGTATCCGATATTTCCGGTGGTTCCAAAGCATCGCCGCAGCTATCGCTGAAAACGCATGGTGCTCGATCGGATTATCCTCTCCCACTTTCGCAACCACGCCGAAACCCGCCTGGACGGTGCCGGACGTTTCAACCTGCTCGTCGGCGAGAACGGAGCAGGCAAGACGAACATTCTCGAAGCCGTGTCGCTGTTCGCGCCCGGCCGAGGACTCAGGCGTGCGGCATTGGCGGAAATGACCGGCAATGACGGCCCTGGCGGCTTCACGATCGGGGCGTCACTCATGGTGGAAACCAGGCAGGAAGCGGTTCGTCTCGGCACCTATTGCGAAGCGCGGCACCCCGGTCGGCGCCGGGTTAAAGTCAATGGCGCCAATGGTACCGCGCTCAGCCTGGGCGAATGGCTGGCAATCGGTTGGCTGACTCCGGCGATGGACAGGCTGTTCGCCGACAGCGCGGGTGCAAGGCGGCGCTATATCGATCGCCTTGTGGTCGCGCTCGAACCGGGCCATGCACGCAATGCTTCACGCTATGAAGCCGCGCTCCGCGAGCGCAACCGCCTGCTAGGTGGCGATGATGTTCCCGATCCTGCATGGCTCGATGGAATCGAAGCGCAAATGGCCGAATACGGATCCGACCTGGCGCAAGGCCGTGCACGGACCATCGGAACATTGGGCGAAGCGCTCGCCATATTGCCGGACGAACCCTTCGCGCGCCCAACCCTTACCTACGTCGCCGGTGGGCCGTTGGCACGCGACGATCTCATCGTGGCCTTGCGCGATGGACGCGCGCGCGATCGCGCTGCCTCACGCACACTTACAGGCCCGCATCGGGACGATCTCGAAGTCGCAATGGCCGGAAAAAACACACCCGCCGCCAGATGCTCAACCGGGGAACAGAAAGCGATGCTGATCGCCATCACGCTCGCCCATGCAGAGATGGCGGCACAGGGTCGCCCGGGCATCCTGCTGCTCGACGAGGTCGCCGCGCATCTTGATCCGGTTCGCCGTAAAGCCCTGTTCGACCGGCTACGCGACGGCGGAGCGCAGGTATGGCTGACAGGCACCGAACGCGCTCCCTTCGAAGCGATCGAGGAAGAAGCGGCAATCTGGCGGGTCGATGGCGGTGCGGTAAGACGGGTCAGCTAGCACCCGGCTCGGGCAGTGCTTCAACCACGTCGGCAATTGTGGCCTGGACCAACGTCTCTATCCCTTCTTCGGTCGGGTGAATGCGATCAGGCTGGATCAAGGCGGGCTTGTCGTAAATCGACTCGAGGAAAAACGGGACCAATTGCACGCCATATCGCTGCGCCAGTTCCGGATACAGCCCATCGAAAGCCGCCTGGAATTCCGGCCCGTAATTGGGTGGCGAGCGCATTCCCATCAGCAATACCGGAATGTCGCGTTCTTTCAGCGTGTCGAGCATTGCAACGAAATTGGCGCGCGTTTCATCGGGACTCAACCCCCGCAGCAGATCGTTGCCGCCCAGTTCGAGAATCACCAGTTCCGGTTTCTCCTCCAGAGCGTCGAGAGCAAAGGCCAACCGCTGCAGTCCGGCAGCCGAGGTGTCTCCCGAAACGCCGGCATTGGCGACGTGCGCATTGATCCCTCGTGCTTGCAACGCCGCTTCGAGCTTTGCCGGATAGCTGTCTTCGCTGGCGACATTATAGCCTGCGAACAGGCTGTTCCCGAACGCAAGAATGCGCCGCTCCGGCCCTGTCACCACTATGTCTTCCCGGTCCGCAACGGCGGTTTCGCTACCGGCAGCGGATTTCTCGACGAGCGCTTCACTGCCGCAGGCTGCGGTCAGCAGAGCGGCAGGCATTATCGACCAACGGGCAAGACACATCGGCAAGGCTCCTTGTTCACGGCCCCTGCCTATGCCATCGGCAGCGCGTGACAAGCCCCAATCAGATCATTTCCGCCCGCAATCTCACTCTTACGCTCGGCCAGGAAGACGCACCGGTCGACATCCTGCGCGGCATTGATCTGGACGTACGGCAAGGCGAGGTGCTCGCCCTGCTCGGTCCGTCCGGATCGGGCAAGAGCTCGCTGATGGCCGTGCTGTCCGGCCTCGAGCGCGCCAGCGGCGGCTCGTTGTCGGTCTCCGGGCAAGATTTCTCGACTCTCGACGAAGACGCCCTCGCCCGTGCACGCCGCGGGCAGATCGGGATCGTATTGCAAGCCTTCCACCTGCTCCCGACCATGACCGCGCTGGAAAATGTCGCCACGCCGATGGAACTGGCCGGGGAGGACAATGCGCAAGCGCGTGCGAAAAGCGAACTGGAAGCAGTCGGCCTAGGTCACCGGCTCGACCATTATCCGACCCAACTTTCGGGCGGGGAGCAGCAACGGGTCGCCATCGCTCGTGCCATTGCACCGCGCCCCGGGCTGATCTTCGCCGACGAACCCACAGGCAATCTCGACGTAGCCACCGGGCACGAGATCATAGAATTGCTCTTTGCACGGCGCGTCGAGACCGGTGCGACGTTGTTGGTCATTACCCATGATCCGGAACTCGCCGAAAGATGCGATCGCGTGCTGACCATGGCTGATGGCCGCATTGCAATCGATAGCGCGACAAAATGAGCGGCAGCCTGCCCTGGCTCACCGCCTGGCGGATAGCCCGGCGCGATCTCAACGCACGCTTCAGGGGGCTCCGCCTGCTTCTCGTCTGCCTCTTCCTGGGCACCGGTGCGCTGGCGGCGATCGGCACGCTGACCGCCGCGATCGAGCGCGAACTCGACAATCGAGGGCAGGAATTGCTCGGAGGCGACCTCGAAGTCGAAGTATGGCAGCGCGACCTGAACGACGAGGAACGCACGGCGCTTGCCGAATATGGCGACATTTCCAGCGGTACCCGCTTGCAGGCGATGGCAACCAGCGGCGATAATGCCGCCCCGGTCGAACTGAAAGCGGTCGATGGTGCATGGCCGCTTTACGGCGAACTGACCCTTGCCGACGGTCGTATCGCAGGTGCACCCGTAAGCGGAGAGGCGTGGCTGGCACAGGGCGCCGTGGACAGGCTCGGCATAGCTGTCGGCGACAGCTTTCGGATCGGCCGGATCGAACTGACCGCCGCAGGAATCATCGGCAACGAGCCCGACCGGCTCAGCGAAGGGTTCCAGCTCGGCCCGACCGTCATCGTCGCCGAAGGCCTGCCTGCCAAGGCCGGACTGCTTGCCCCCGGCTCGATGTACCAGAGCAAGTACCGGGTCGCTTTCAACGGTAATGACGATCCCGGGACGGTGCGGGAAAGCCTGGAAGAGCGCTTTCCCAATGCCGGGTTCGATCTTCGCACACGCGATCGCGCTTCTCCGGGGGCGGACCGGTTCGTAGGGAGGATGGGTGAATTCCTGGCACTGGTCGGCCTCGCCGCGCTGGTTATCGCCGGGATCGGGATTGGCGGTGGCGTATCGTCCTACCTTGAGGCACGGCGAAACAGCATCGCGACACTCAAGGTTCTGGGGGCTTCCAGTAGCGATATCGCGCGCATCTATGCGCTTCAGATCTGCGCAGCAGCACTTGTCGGAGCATTGGCGGGGCTTGTCGTCGGCATCCTCGTAACACCGGCCCTCGGCGCAGCGCTCGAAGGATTGTTACCAGTCGAAAGCGGTTTCGTGTTCGAACCCCCGGCACTGCTTCTGGCTACCGCTTTCGGCCTGTTGGTCGCGCTCGTCTTTGCCGCAACGCCGATCCTGCGTGCACGGCGCTTCCCGGCCATGGCCCTGATGCGCGCGCGTGTCGCCCCGCTCGCTCGTGACAGGCAGGCTCTCCCGTGGGTACTGGGCGGGTTGCTGGCCATCGTCCTTCTGGTGCTGGCAACATCGCGTGATCCTCTCCTTGCCGGCGGTTTCCTGGTTGGTGCAGGCGTAGTTCTGGTCGTGCTGACCCTGCTCGGGCGCGCGATTGCCGGACTCGCGGGCAAGATGCCACGCCCCACCAGCCCGCTCGTTCGCAATGCGCTGGCGAACCTGCATCGCCCCGGCAGTTCGACCGGGGCGCTGGTTACCGCCCTCGGATTTGGCCTTTCGGCCTTTGTCCTGCTGGCCGCGGTCCAGAGCAGCATCAACGGCAATATCGAACAGCGTGTGCCACAAGAAGCGCCCGACTATTTCGTGCTCGATATCCCACGCGACCGGGTTGATGAATTCGAGGCGCTGATATCGGCCGAACAGCCCGAAGCCGCCATCCGCAGCGTGCCCGCCCTGCGCGGTGCGATCCTTGCCTACGGCCCCGAAAACGCCATGACCCGGGTCTCCGAGCTGGAGGAAATCCCCGATGGTGCCTGGCCCTTGCGTGGCGAACGCGGCCTGACATATTCCCCAACCCTGCCGATCGGCAATTCGCTGGTCGAGGGTGACTGGTGGAGCGAGGATCACACAGGCGAAGCGCTGGTTTCCGTCGACGAAGAATTCGCCCGCGCAATCAGCCTCGAGATCGGTGACAGCCTGACTGTCGGCCTGCTCGGTGTCGAACGTACCGCCAAGGTCGCCAACTTGCGCAGGATCGACTGGGAAAGCATGGGCTTCAATTATGTTCTCGTGTTCAGTCCCAACGCGCTGGAGGACGCCCCCCATAACCTTGCAGCGACCATCGAACTGCCGGAAGGCGCGTCGACCGGCCCGCTGCTGCGCCAGATGGTCAGCCAATTCCCTTCCAGTTCTGTCATCGAAATAGGACAGGTTCTGGCCGAGGCACGGACGATCCTGGGTCAGGTCGGCATCGCGACCTTCGCCGCGGCTTCAGTCGCCGTTCTGGCCGGGCTTGCAGTTCTCATCGGCGCGATCGCAGCAGCCCGTGCCGCGCGGACTTACGATACGGTCGTGTTCCGGGTG
Organism: Parerythrobacter sp.; assembly: GCA_028289565.1. Taxonomy (GTDB): domain Bacteria; phylum Pseudomonadota; class Alphaproteobacteria; order Sphingomonadales; family Sphingomonadaceae; genus JANQPE01. The sequence continues at coordinate 6,677 of JANQPE010000017.1, read as the reverse complement.
CTCGGCGCCAGCCGGAAGCAAGTTTTGCTGATGCAACTCGCCGAATATGGACTGTTGGCCCTGATCCTTGCCGGCGTTGCACTGGCGCTCGGCTCAGGGCTGGCATGGCTGGTTATCACGCAATTGTTCGAATTCGACTGGTTGCCGAACTGGGGCGAGGTGCTGGCCGTTCTTGGTGCCGGACTGGCTTTCGTGCTGATCTTCGCCTTGGCCGGATCGCTGCCACTGCTGCGCGCCAAGCCGGCGCAAGCGCTAAGGGCGCTTTAGTTGAACACCTGCGAAAGGTCTTCGCCGTAGACCGGCGGGCCGTATGCGTTTTCCTGTTTTTTGCCCGGCAGGCTCATCGCGACGAGATATCCCATCCAGGCAAAGATGCTGAAAAACAGCATCGCCCCGTAAATTGCCCAGATGAAATGCCCAGAAAGACCCAGATCGTGCAACCGCCGCGCCGTCAGGGCGAGGCCGGGAATGAAATTCACGGCGAAGAAAATGACGTACCCGCTCCCGATCAGCAATCCGCCGCCGCCTAGCGCACTTTCCAGAATGCCTCCGACCACGGCTATCGCGATATAGCCCAAGGCCAGAAACAGGCTGTACATCCAGAATTCGAGCGCGGCGGACCGGCCCTCGAACGTGGCGTAGCGCCGCAACGGCACCATCATCCATTTCCACCACTCGGATCGTGATGGCAGATCACCCTGCGGCATACGGTGCGGCCCAGCTCGTGGTTATTCGAATACCGCTGTCTGGTTGGGATCCTTGGGATCCGGCCCATACTGGTTCGGCCCGCGCGTCCCTTCGAGACACATGAATACCAAAACGACAAGTCCGCCGATATAGGGAATGAAATTAAGTAGATAAAGCCAGCCGCTTTTATCCTGGTCGTGGAAACGGCGGACCGTCACGGCGATGGAAGGAACAAGACTGGCAAGCCAGAATATGCCTGCCACTGAAAAGCCGACCCAGAACAACGGACTCGGTTCGGCATCGACCTGTTGCCCTGCCTCGGCGGCTTCCATCTCGCTCCAGGGAACAGCAGCCAAGATGAGTATCACTGCAAAGAGCGTGACCAGAATGTAGAAGAGCATGAACATCCAGTATTCCATGCGTTGCGACCGCCCGTCGAATTCGGCGTAGCGGCGATACGGCATCAGCATCCAGTAGAACATGCGGTCCATCATCAATCCCCCAACACGGCTCGGGCCGGAGCTATCCGGCTCCGACCCAAATCCGTCTTATTCGCAGTTATTCGAATACTTCCGGCTCTCCGCCGCCCTTGGGGTCGGGACCGAAACGATTTGGCCCGTCGGTCCCCGGCAGGAACATCAAGACGAGGTAGGCGATACCCGCAATGATGCCGACGAACGGGATCATGCTGGCCACGATAAAGCCGAGATACCACCAGCCCGACATGTCCCTGTCATGCAGTCTGCGGATATTGACCGCGATCGACGGCACCAGGATCGCCAGCCAATAAACCAGCAGAATCAGCCCGACCCCGGAAAACATTTGCCCGTAAATCGCGAAAGGATCGCTGGCATCGGCAAGCGCCGTTTCATCGAAGCCGCCAGTTGCTGCCTGGATACCGAAGATCACCGCGAAAACTATGAAATTCAGGAGTGTGAACATCCAGTATTCCATACGCCGCGAACGGCCGCTGAATTCGGCATAGCGCTTGAAAGGTAAAATCATCCATTCCATCGAGAATCCCCCTTTTTCCAACTTCCCTCGCAACCAAGGCACCACAAACGGGCGAATCTTGCAAGCCCGCAACTGGAAAGCTGCCTGATCGATCTTGCCTTCGAATCCGGGAACCGTCCCCGGAGTACAGACAAAAAAGAGGCTCCCGCAAGGGGAGCCTCTCAATGATCAGTCAAACCCGAAACCAGGTCAGAACTTGAACCGTACCACACCGCCATATGTGCGCGGCGGACTCGGATATCCCGAAACCGTGCCGGCCTGAGCAACGCCGTCAAAGACCGTCATGATGTATTGGTCGTCGAGCAGGTTGCGTGCCCAAGCACCGATTTCGAGCCCGTTATCGAGCTGAAGCGTGATCGATGCATTGACCAGGTTCACTTCGCGCTGGAAGATCTGGGTATTGCCCAACGAGGCGTTGAAGGTCGGCAGACCGTTGTTAATCGCCACATTGCTTTCATGCGCATAGTCGAGACGGCTAATCAGGCGATTGCCGCTAGCTCCGAACTCGTGCGTATATGTAGCCGATGTGGAGATATTGAACGACGGAATCCCGCCGGGGCGCTGGCCCGAGAGATCGCCCACCGGACTGCCGACGAAACTGTCAAACAGCGGATCCAGATAGGTCGCGGCAAAGGTGAACACGAGTCCGTCGGTCGGGTTTATCGTAGTATCGAATTCGATACCCTTGACCGACTGCTCGCCCGCATTATTGAGCTGGAAACCAGTACCGGTGAACAGGAAGCTCTGGAACCCTTCGAGCGTCTGATCGAACAACGCGATGTTGAAGCCTACACCCGGGAACTGCGCCTTCAGGCCGACTTCGAACACTTCCGCCTCTTCCGGTCCGGCAAAGCGCGAACCGGTCGTCAGGTTCGGCACCGCAAGGCCCGCATTGAGAATCGGCGAAGCTGGAGCAAGGATCGTGCTGTTGCCCGGTCCCGGAATGAAATCGCCGAACACCGGACGCGAATCGCGCGACAGGTTGATCGAGCTTGCCTTGAAACCGGTCGCGTAGCTGAAATAGACATTCACGCGATCCGAAACGTCATAAGCGACACGCAACGTGTAGCTGAAATCGTCGTCACGCGTACGGCCATTCTCAACCGCGTTGGGCGTGTTGAGGAACGGAGGCTGGAACTGGAACGCCGACAGCCCGAGCAACGGGTTGGTCATCGGGTTCTGTGCCGCCGCTGCGATCTGGGCGAAGATCGGTGCCGTTGCCGGATTACCGGCAAAGCCCGCGATAGTCGCCTGGTCGACCTGGTTAGGCGGGATCATCAGTGCCTGGGCAATACCGCCGACAATGAATGCGTCGACCAGATTGACCTGGCCCAGGGGATCGAAGGAAGTCTGGCTGAGCGCGAAATCCTTCTTGTCGTCGGTGTAGTTGAACCCTGCCGTGAACACGAGACCTTCGACAGGTTCGAAATCAAGGGTGCCGAAGATGGACCACGAAGTGTTATCCATCGAATACGTTTCGGCGGTCAGCGGACCCGGAGCAAAAATGCTGTTGAGCGGCAGGCCCAAACCATTCTCGACGCCCAGGAAAGTACCCGCCCCCGTCGGCGTGAGGAGCTCGAAGAAAGTCCGCGCCGCCGCGCCTGTCGTCAGCCGGCTGTCCTGGTCGATCGATTCGTCGAAATAGAAACCACCCAACAGGAAGTTGAAGGGGCCATCGAAGTCCGACGCGATGCGGAGTTCCTGCGTGAACGTATCGACTTCTTGGTTACGCACCTCACTGACGATCGGAGCGCTGGTGAAATCGACATCCTGATCTAGGAAGTTGTCGAGCTTGCGATAAGCGGTGATCGAGGTCACCGAAATCGGGCCGCTGTCCCAGTTAACCTGGAGCGAGCCGCCATAGTTGTCGACTTCATTCACCGGCACCTGGCTGAGGAAGGTGTTGTAGCTGAAGAAATCGGTACTGAGCGCACCGCCAACGCCGAAGATCGCAGGCGCGGTCGGCCCGGCTATGAGCGTGCTGACGGTACAGCAGACTTCATCTATGCGGGAATAGTCACCAATCGCCCGGATCTTGAGATCGGGGGTCGGCTCGAACAGCAACTGCCCGCGTACCGCCCAGCGATTGCGATCGTTGATATCCTGGCCGAGATTGACAATCGTGCCATAACCGTCGCGGCGGTTGTAACTGCCATCAACCGAGAACGCGACGTTCTCGCCTATTGGACCCGTCACGTCGCCTTTGACCACGAATGCGTTGTAATTGCCATAGCTGGCCTCGATCGAGCCACCGAATTCGTATTGCGGTTCACGCGTGATGACCGAGATGACACCCGCGGAAGCATTCTTGCCGAACAGGGTCGATTGCGGGCCGCGCAGCACTTCGATGCGCTGCACGTTGGGAAGGTCGCTCAGCGCTGATGCCGAACGCGACCGGAATACGCCGTCGATAAAGACGCCAACCGACGGCTCGATGCCGAAGTTGTTATCGCCATTGCCAAAGCCGCGAATGATGAAAGTCGAGTTCGACGAGCTTTGCAACTGACTGACACGCAGCGAAGGGGTAACCGTCTGCAGGTCCAGCACGTCGCGTATCTGTGCCTGTTCGAGCGTCTCGCCCGTGGTCACGGAAACCGAAACCGGTGTTTCCTGCAGCGTCTGCTCGCGCTTTGTAGCAGTGACGATGATGACATTGCCTTCGTCGACACCCGTGTCGGTATCGCTGTCCGTGTCCTGCGCCGTTGCGACCGCAGGCATAGCGAGGCCGAGAGCGGCAACGCCGCTAAGCCATACGGCACGGCGGCCCGTCGAACCGGTTGTATTAATCATCATGGATACTCCTCTCCTGCGCGCCGGCCCTCGATTTCTGGGGAGGAGGTTACCGACGCATACCATTTTTGATAGGTTGCGCAGCGACTCCGCTCAAGCATCAATTATCGCCGTGCCCCGTGAAATCGATTGTGTGGCAAAGGTGCCACACCCTGCTGTGCTTGCCCGTCAGAGGCGCATCGTCTAGATGCGCCGTCAATGTTGCGCCGCACAATCGCCGTGCTTCAAATCCACAAGAGAACCTTATGTCCGCCCAACTTCGCAACGTGGCGATCATCGCCCATGTCGACCACGGCAAAACTACACTGGTCGACCAGCTTTTCCGCCAGTCCGGTACTTTTCGCGACAACCAGCGTGTCGAAGAGCGCGCTATGGATTCGGGCGATCTGGAGAAAGAGCGCGGAATCACCATTCTCGCCAAATGCACCAGCGTGGAGTGGGAACGTGGCGGTGGTGCAACGCGAATCAATATCGTCGACACACCCGGCCATGCCGATTTCGGCGCCGAGGTAGAGCGCATTCTATCGATGGTCGATGGAGTGATCCTGCTGGTCGACAGCGCCGAGGGCGCGATGCCCCAGACCAAGTTCGTGACCGGCAAGGCGCTCGCACTCGGGCTCAGGCCGATAGTGGTGGTCAACAAGATCGACCGGTCCGACGGCCGCCCGCAAGAAGTGCTCGACGAGGTGTTCGACCTGTTCGTGTCGCTCGATGCCGATGACGAACAACTCGATTTCCCGGTGCTCTATGCGTCCGGCCGCGATGGCTATGCCAGCGAAGACCAGCATGCACGTCAAGGCAACCTCCAGCCATTGTTCGAAAGGATCGTCGAACACGTCCCGGCCCCCGGCCTCGATGCTTCCGGTCCCTTTAGCTTTCTCGCTACGCTGCTCGATCGCGACAATTTCATGGGTCGCGTGCTGACGGGCCGGGTCCAGTCGGGTACCCTCACCGTCAACGACCCGATCCACGCGATCGATGCCGATGGCAATATCGTCGAGACAGGCCGCGCGACCAAGCTGATGAGCTTCGACGGGCTCGAACGCGTACCGGTCGAAACCGCGCATGCGGGCGATATCATCGCGCTGGCGGGTTTGGAAAAGGCAACTGTCGCCAATACGGTCTGCGATCCTGCGGTAACCGACCCGATCGAAGCCCAGCCGATCGACCCTCCCACGCTGGCAATGCGGTTCGCGGTCAATGACAGTCCGCTTGCCGGACGCGAGGGGAGCAAGGTCACCAGCCGGATGATCCGCGACAGGTTATTGCGCGAAGCGGAAACCAATGTCGCGATCCGCGTGACCGAGGCCGACGACAAGGACAGCTTCGAAGTCGCCGGGCGCGGTGAACTGCAATTGGGCGTGCTGATCGAAACGATGCGTCGTGAGGGCTTCGAACTCGGCATTTCCCGCCCGCGTGTCCTGTTCCGCGAAGAAGGCGGGCAGCGGCTGGAACCATACGAAACCGTCGTCATCGATGTTGACGACGAGCATTCGGGTACGGTCGTCGAGAAGATGCAGCGACGCAAGGCCGACCTGACAGAAATGCGGCCCTCGGGTAGCGGCAAGACGCGGATCACCTTTTCCGCTCCCAGCCGCGGGCTGATCGGCTATCACGGCGAGTTCCTCTCCGATACGCGCGGCACCGGGATCATGAACCGCCTGTTCGAGAAATACGGGCCTTACAGAGGCCCGATCGAAGGGCGGATCAATGGTGTGCTGATTTCCAATTGCGCGGGCGAGGCAGTGCCTTACGCGCTCAACGCGCTGGAGGAACGCGGCGAGTTGTTCATCGCCGGCCAGGCCAAGGTCTATGAAGGCATGGTAATCGGTGAAAACGCCAAACCGGAAGACCTTGAGGTCAACCCCCTCAAATCCAAGCAACTGACCAATTTCCGCTCCACCGGCAAGGACGACGCCATCCGCCTCACCACCCCGCGCGTCATGACCCTGGAACAGGCGATCGCGTATATCGACGATGACGAGATGGTCGAAGTGACACCGGAAAGTATCCGTCTGCGCAAGGCCATCCTGTGTCCGCACGAACGCAAGAAGGCAAAGCGGCGGGCCGGAGAAGTTTAGACAACCACCCCGATGCCAAAGGCAATCGCCGTCGCAATCGGCAAGGTCGCGATCCAGGACAGCAACACGTTACGCACAACCGACAGGTCTAGCGTGCCCGCCGCG
>JANQPE010000122.1 GCA_028289565.1 Parerythrobacter sp. | reverse complement strand
GGAGCCGATCGACATGGCCCAGCTCAAGCAGCGCGGCCCGCGGACCGATCTGGAGAAGCTGCGGATCGATATTTTCGATGCAGTCAATGCCAGCGGGGTCGGCGCACAGGGGCTGGGCGGGCTTTCCACCGTGCTCGATGTGAAGATCCTCGATGCACCATGTCACGCGGCGGGCAAGCCGGTGGCGATGATCCCCAATTGTGCCGCTACGCGCCATGCGCATTTTACTCTCGACGGGTCGGGGCCGGCCTATCTCGAGCAACCCGACCTGGACCAGTGGCCCGATGTGCAATGGCAACCCGATGCCGAGGCGAAACGGGTCGACCTCGACAATCTCACGCCCGAGGAGGTGGCCGGGTGGAAGCATGGCGATCGCCTGCTTCTCAACGGGGCCATGCTGACCGGTCGCGATGCGGCGCACAAGCGCATTCAGGATATGCTTGCCAAGGGCGAGAAGCTTCCGGTCGAGTTCAAGGGTCGGGCAATCTATTATGTCGGCCCCGTCGATCCGGTGATGGGCGAGGTAGTTGGCCCGGCAGGCCCGACCACTGCAACGCGGATGGACAAGTTCACTGAGATGATGCTCGATCTCGGCTTGCTGGCAATGATCGGCAAGGCCGAACGCGGGCACGATGCGGTCGAGACGATTTCGCGTTTCAAGGTCGCTTATCTGATGGCCACGGGCGGTGCCGCTTATCTTGTCGCGCGGGCGATCAAGGAAGCGAAAGTGGTTGCCTTCGAGGAACTCGGCATGGAAGCGATCTACGAATTCACGGTCAAGGACATGCCGGTGACGGTTGCGGTCGATAGCGCGGGCAACAATGTCCACACACTTGCCCCGAAGGAATGGAAAAGGAAAATCGCGGAGCAGGGCCTGCTCGACGAAACGTAGAGGCTAACCGACGACCGCGCTGGCCTTGTACACCCCTGCACAGCTAGGGCGGAGGGGAATATGGCGATAAACGAATCATCAGATAATGCCGCCCGTCTGCCGTTGAGTACCGTCATCATTTCGATGGTCGGGCTGTGGCTGTGCTATTTCCTGCTCATCACGCTGCGCGGCACGGTCGTCGGTCTCGAAATGCAAGGCGAGCTATTATGGCGGCGCAGCGTGGTAAGCATCGCCGGGCTTGCGATCACTTTCGGGCTGTGGCTGATCCTGCGCCTGTTCGAAGACCGCTCGCTCGCCACCAAGATTGCCGTGGCGCTGATCGCATCGCTGCCGGCCTCGGTCATGATAGCGCAAGTCAACGAACTGATGTTCGCGCCCATCCAGGACAAGGTCTTCCAAAAGATCGGCGAGAAGCAGGGCGCCAATGTCTATCGCGACGAATCGGGTAATTTGCTGGTCGATATTCCGGCTGTGCCCGTCGGTATCGACAGCAATAACGATCAGCGCACGGATGACGGCCGGCCGTATGCCACTTTCGTTCTTTCTCCCGCGCCCACGGGGATCGATCGATGGCGCCAGATCACCGATATCGCACTGGGCCGCTATTTTCTGCTGCTTGCGTGGGCATCGCTATACCTTGCCCTGCTCGCTGGTGCGCAGGCACGGGCGGCGGAGCGGCGTGAGGAGCGTTTTCGCAGTGCGGCCAAGGCAGCCGAGTTGCGAAGCCTGCGTTACCAGGTGAACCCGCATTTCCTGTTCAATACCCTGAATTCGCTTTCGGCGATGGTAGTGACCGGCAAGGTCGAGCAGGCAGAGGAGATGATCCAGACCATCTCCAACTTCTATCGCCACAGTCTCGCGGACGATCCCTCATCCGATGTCGCCCTGGCCGACGAATTCGAATTGCAGCGGCATTATCTCGAAATCGAGGCTGTGCGATTTCCCGATCGTTTGCAGACCGATTTCGATTTGCCCGGCACTCTGGCCGATGCTCGCGTGCCGGGCATGATTCTTCAGCCGCTGGTCGAGAACTCGGTCAAATACGCGGTCGCTCCGCGCAACCGGCCGGTTACGATCCGGCTGGTCGCTCGCGAGGAATACGGACGGCTGGTTATCAGCGTCAGCGACGATGGGCCGGGCGTTCCCGACCATGTGGAGCACGGCTTCGGCATCGGGCTTGCCAATGTCTGCGACCGGCTCCAGGCCCGGTTCGGCGATCAGGCGGGCATTACCTCGGGCCCCTCCGACAAGGGTTATCTGACCGAAATTCGCATCCCGCTCGTGAAACATGGTTGATACCGAAACCATTTTGAAAACGCTGATCGTCGATGACGAACCGCTTGCTGTCGAGCGCATGCAGGTTATCTGCGCCAAGCTCGATACCCTGTCAGTGGTTGGCACGGCCAGCGATGGCGCCGCTGCATTACGACTGGTTGAAGCGCTGAGTCCGGACCTTGTCCTCCTCGATATGACCATGCCCGAAGTGGACGGCCTGGCGGTGGCGCGCAAGCTGGCGGATATGGAGCACCGCCCGGCAGTGATCTTCGTTACCGCACATGATCACTTCGCGGTCGAGGCTTTCGATCTCGATGCGGTCGACTACGTCCTCAAGCCGGTGGCGCGCGATCGCCTTGAGCGCGCCATAGACCGTGCGTGCGCGCGCAGGGGCGAGCGGGCCGCGGGGGAAAGCGAGTGGCTGCAGGAATTATGGGTCCCGCATCGTTCCGAATTGTTGCGGATCGAGATCGCTCAGGTCCACCGGGTCGATGCGGAACGCGATTACGTCCGGCTTTACGTGGGAGATCGAACCTATTTGCTCCTGCAGACGATTGCCGGACTCGAAAAGCGCCTTGATCCCGCGGAATTCATCCGCATCCACCGCTCCACCATCCTGCGCAAGGATCGCATCCACGGCCTCCGCCACGACGGTCTGGGTGTATGGTCCGTAGAGCTCGACGATGGCGAGGCGCTGCGGATTGGCCGGACATACTTGCCCAAGGTCAAGGCGATGGCCGGCAGATAAAAAAGACCCGGACCGGGGGACTGGTCCGGCCCGGGTCAGGTCGGTGGCTTGGGGTTGTCAGCCGCCGAGTTGCCGTTCTTCGATGACGGCAGCGAGCTGGCTCATGGCCTGCTTCTTTGCCTTGGCATGGCAATCCGCCGCAGAGCGCGAACGAAGACGGGATCCGGTCTCGTGGCGGGTAATGCCGCACGCTGTCCGGGCAGCCTTGTCGATTCGCCGTTCGAGGGCGCGCTGGCCTTCGGAGGTTTCAAGATTGAGATCGCGATATTGTACGCCGACTGTCTCGGCCGTGGCCGGGACGGCTGTGGCGGCCATTGCGGCGACGGTGAGAGTGATAAGGGTCTTTTGCATTATTGTTCTCCCTCTTGCGGGCCTTTCCGGGGGTGAAAGGCTCTTCGCAAGAGGTGCGATACGCCTCGCGGTTCCGATTCTCAGCCATCTCTCGACCACTGCCTGCACGGACTCGATAGATGCGCAAGCTATCGGACCGATGTCGCGAACTGGCCGACGAATGACGTTTGGCAACCGTTCGCGGGTAAGGCATGATGCGCGCGATGGCGGTGGTCTTCATCTTCTTGCTCGGCATTGCCAATTTCGCGCTGCACAAGGCAGTGCTGGAAAGCGGGCATCCATTGCTCGGGCGGATGCCCTGGTTCGTTCATATGCTGGGCGGGCGACTCACGTTGGTGAGCGAGTTCCTGGTCCTGCTGGCGGCACTGCTGCTGGTCGCTAATGGCTGGCCGGCATTGGCTTGGGCCTATCTGCTCTATTCGGTGCTGAATGTACTCAGCGCGTGGCTGATTCTGACCGACCGCATTTGACAGCAGGTTACCGCACCGATCTGCCTGACAGAGGGCAGGCGGCGATTTGCAAGGACGTTTTTCCTTGCCGACCCGGATGGAGACCTGCTTGGACTATCGCATGACCGGACAGGCGCTGCTTTTCCATCTGAGTGACATCCACTTCGGGCTCGAGGATAATCGTGCGCTCGACTGGGCCAAGGCGGAGATTGCCAAGCGCAAACCCGATGCGGTGGCGATCACGGGTGACCTGACCATGCGCGCGCGCCATCGCGAATTCGATGCTGCGCGCGAGTGGATCCTGTCGCTTGATGCGCCCGTGACCGTAGAGGTCGGCAATCACGACATGCCCTATTTCAATCCGATCGAGCGGTTCTTCGCCCCTTACAAAAGGTTTGCGGGAATGGAAGCGCTGGTCGCGCGCGAAATCGACTTGCCGGGCCTGGCGCTGGTGCCGTTGAAGACCGCGGTCCGGGCACAACCGCGGCTCAACTGGTCGAAGGGTTGGGTGACCGATGCCGCGCTAAGGAAATGCCTGATGGCGCTCGATGCGCTTCCCGACTGCGCGCGGGCACTCGTCACCGTGCACCATCCTTTGCGCGAGGTGGGTACGCAAGGGACGGCGTTGACGCGCAACGGCAACAAGGCGCTGGCGGAACTTGCCCGTCGCGATGTCCTCGCTGTTATCAGCGGCCATGTCCACGACGCTTTCGATCTGGTGGAGGATACCCCTGGCGGACCGGTTCGGATGATCGGTGCCGGGACCCTGTCACAACGCGTTCGCTCGACGCCGCCAAGTTTCAACGAACTGTATTGGGACGGTTCCGAGCTGTCGGTACAGGTGCGCAACCTGGGCAATGTGCCAACGCAGGACATGATGATCGACGCGGTTCCCGAAAATGCCCTGCCGCCCCGCGACCCGGAAGAGCCGGTCGCTCCGATCGGCGAAGCTTCGCGCGCGGATTCACCGGCTCGCTAGATCGCGTTAACCTTTTCTCGAAGGTTTGGCGAAATAATAAAGGCCGGGCGACGAGTTCGCCGGACGATAGTGGATGCCGAAAGGATCTTCCGATGGAGTTTTTCAAGGCCGTGTTTTTGGGAGGCCTGCTGACGGGCATCTTTTCGCTCGTGGTCGGCTCGACCGGCACGAAAGCCGGATGGTTGGCGATTCACACTATCCATGCCGGGCAATACGACGTGTTGTGGTCGTGGCCGCTGTTCTTTGCCATGACCGGGATGGCATGGGGCCTGATGATGTTGCAGCGCTGAAGCCCTGACAGGAAAGGCAAGGAAAAAGGGCGGCCTTTCGGGGCCGCCCTTTTCGCTTTCCGGATACCCGGCAAAAGCGCTTAACGTTTCGAGAACTGGAAGCTCCGGCGCGCCTTGGCACGGCCGTATTTCTTGCGTTCGACCACGCGGCTGTCGCGGGTGAGGAAGCCTGCGGCCTTCACGGTGGCGCGCAGTTCCGGTTCGTAACGGGTCAGTGCCTGACTGATGCCGTGCTTGACTGCGCCGGCCTGGCCTGAAAGCCCGCCGCCGCGAACGGTTGCGACGACATCGTATTGGCCCGCACGTTCGGTAATCGCGAAAGGCTGGTTGATGATCAGGCGCAGCGTCGGACGTGCGAAATAGGTTTCCTGATCCTTGCCGTTGACGGTGATAGCGCCCTTGCCTGGCTTGATCCACACGCGTGCGACCGCATCCTTGCGGCGACCGGTAGCATAGGCGCGGCCGTGTTCGTCCAATTCCTGCTCACGCAGGGGTGCGGCGGGGTTCTGGGCGATCGCCTTGGCGTCGGCATCGGGCGTATCGCCGGCGATGTCGCCGAGATCGGCAAGGTCGGTGATCGTTTCCGTTTTCGCTTCGGCCTTGGGTGCTTCGGCTTTCGGTTCTGCCGGAGTCTCGACCTTTTCGGCGTTTTCTTCGGGTTTCTTGTCGTCGGCCATTATGAAGCAGCCTTGTTCTTGCGGTTCATGGAGGCAACGTCGAGCACCACGGGTCTCTGCCCTTCATGCGGGTGCTCGGTGCCGCTGTAGAGGTGTAGCGAACGCATCTGTTCACGCCCCAGCGGGCCGCGCGGGATCATCCGCTCGACGGCCTTTTCCAACACACGCTCGGGAAAACGCCCTTCGAGTATCTTGGTCGGGGTCGTTTCCTTGATCCCGCCCGGATGCCCGGTGTGCTTGTAATAGGTCTTGCCGTCCATTTTGTTGCCGGTGAATTTCACCTTGTCGGCATTGATGACGATGACATGATCACCGCAATCGACATGCGGAGTATAACTCGGCTTGTGCTTGCCGCGCAGGTGATTGGCAATGATCGCGGCGAGGCGGCCGACAACAAGGCCGTCCGCATCCACGATGTGCCATTTCTTCTCCACTTCGGCCGGTTTGATCGACCGGGTGGTCTTGCTGAGCGCCTTCATGGCTTGTTCCTTTGAATTTCGTCTCTCCGTGACTCCATCGCAGGAGCCTTGAGAAGCGGCGCATTTGTTCGCTCATGCGCCTGAAGTCAAGCAAATCCACGGGTTTGAAGAGAGGTAAAATAATACCTTTGCATGGATAAGGGCTGCCACGCAGGTCAAGGGGTGTGCAATTTCCAGCTTTCGATCGATGTGCGTGCGGTATCCGCGACACGGGTTGTGATCGTGCGTTTTGCGTGGTCCATGCAGTTTCCTGCCAGTGCGAGTCCGGCTTCGAATGCAATGTCGATGGAGCCATTGGCGCCATTCGGCATGGCAAGTTCGCGGCTGGCGACATGTGACAGCCGGGCGGGAAAGAACAGGTCGTCCGGCCAGCGGCTGACGAACCGCGCGGCGGATTGCCGCAGGGCTGCAAGAAAGGCATTGCGCTCGGTGTCTCGGCTCTTGTCGCCGGCAGCCATCATGGAACGGGCTTTGTCGATCGCCTGCCGCAAGAGTGCGTTATCCTCAATCGATGTTCCACCCAGGAACCCGCCGTTTGTATTGAGCAGTATCGGGAATTTTCCATCGCCGCGCCGCACTCGCTCGAATTCGGCCAGCGGCTCAAGGGCGGCGGGAGCGTCGACCGAGACTGAACGTTGGGTCCCGTCCAGGCGATATCCTTTTCCGAGCGGTGCGAAGCGCACATCCCACTCACGGGTAACGACCAGCCGCGCTCCGCCGCGCATTTCACGAACCAGCCTGCGCGAAAGAAGCATCGGACCGTCGGGCGGGTCGAAACCCGTACCGGCTTGCGCTGCGAGTATGCCCGGCCAAACCGAACCGGCAACCAGCGCGGCACTGCCGGCAATGGTATGGCGGCGCGAGAAAATCGCCTTCACCGGTTTTTATCCGCCAGTTCGCCAAGCCATGCCTGGGTCGCGCTGCCCGGGGTATCGCATCGCCATCCAAGAACGGCGGGCGTGTCGTAGGGGTGCAGCTCCTCGATTCGGGCCACGGCATCATCGAGCAATGCGGCATCGGTCTTGAACAGCATGCCGCATTCCCGGCTTTCGCCACGCTTCCCATTCCAGATGAAGATCGATTGCATCTCCGGGACGATGTTCGCGCAGGCAATAATGCCTTCGCTCAGCACGGTGTCTGCCAAGGCCCGCGCAGCGTATTCGTCGGGCAGCGAACTCCAGATCAGCGCGCTCATGCGCGCCGCCCTGTTATATGAGCGCCCCATGCAACCGAGGCGACCAGTAACGCGCCCACGAATTGATGCGCTGTTGCGACCCACAGGTCGACACCGGTCCAAACCGTTGCAATGCCAAGCAGGATCTGGATTCCGAATGCGCTGTGGATTGCGATTGAGGCGTTGCGCTCGAACGGCCGCACCTTGCGCGCCAAGACTATCAGCGCCGCCACTGCCGCCCAGGCCCACCAGCGGTGGAGGAAGTGAATCAGGAACGGATCATGTGCCGCTGCCCACCAGAATCCGCGTGATGCATTATAGTCGGGCACCACCTTGCCTTGCATCAGCGGCCAGGTGTCGGATGCAAGGCCGGCGTCAAGTCCGGCAACCCATGCACCGAGTAATAGCTGAATGAACAGGACGATGCCGGTGACGATTGCCACACCGGTCAAGCGGGCCGGGCGGGCACCGGGGATCTTCGCCAGCCGGCGCAGGTCGAGAGCGGTCCAGATGAGCCCGGCAAGCGTGAACAAGGCGGTCAGGAGGTGGATGGAAAGCCAGAAATGGCTGACATCGGTCATTTCGCCGGAAAGTCCCGAGCGGACCATGAACCAGCCGAAAGCGCCCTGCAGCCCGCCCAGCGCCAGCAGGGCCAGCAGGCGCGGAGTGTAGCCCGCGGGAATCTGCTTGCGGATCCAGAACCATGCCAGAGGCAGGGCGAAGGCCAGCCCGATCAACCGCCCCAGCAGGCGATGGAACCACTCCCAGAAATAGATGAACTTGTAATCCGCCAGCGTCATGCCTGCCGGGCCGTTGACCCGGATATATTCGGGGATTTGCTGGTAGGCCTCGAATTCTGCCTGCCATTGGGCTTCGTTGAGAGGCGGGATCGTGCCGGTTACCGGCTTCCATTCGGTAATCGAAAGGCCCGATTCGGTCAGTCGCGTTATGCCACCGACCACAACGATGGCAATGACCAGCGCGGCGACGAACAGCAGCCATGCAGCCAGCCGTGCCGGGCGCGGATCGCCCGTCGCGACCTGTGTGGTTTCGGGTTTCCTCATGGCGGCTGCAGGCATGGGAAGCGCTCTGCGTGCAATGTCGAAAAAGCGCAAGGGGAGTTAGCTCCGTTATCGCTCTTGCACGATGAGATACTATCACATAAATAGTCCTGCATGCGCAGCGCGTTTTCCTCGATTCGCGCACGGCTGGATCGTGCGGGCGTGGTCCTTTCGGGATTGTGCGCCGCGCATTGCCTGGCGAGTATCCTGATCGTTTCCGCGCTGGGTTTCGGCGGCGAATTGCTGTTGGCGCCCGCCCTCCACCGCATCGGACTGGCCGTAGCACTGGTGATCGCCGCGGTCGCGATCGGCTGGGGTGCATTGCTGCATCGCCGCGCCGCGCCCTTCGTGATCGCGATGATGGGGCTCAGCTTCATGGGCGGTGCACTGGCCGTTCCGCACGGTATTCACGAGGCGGTATTGACCATTATCGGGGTTGCGCTGGTGTCGCTTGGCCACATACTCAACTTGCGTCACGCGTATTGAACGCTATCTCGCGGGCGATGACCGGCCCGCTTACCATTACGCTCAACGGCGAAAGCTGTACCACCTCAGCCACGACTGTCGCCGCGCTTGCGTGCGAATTGGAGTTCGATCCGGCCAAAGTGGCGGTTGAGCGCAATGGCATCATCGTCCCGCGCTCGACACTGGCGGACGTGATTTTGGCGGACGGCGATGTACTCGAAATAGTTCATTTCGTCGGTGGCGGCAGCGAGGATGACGGCTGGGAGATTGCCGGGCGGCGGTTTTCCTCGCGGTTGATCGTGGGCACCGGCAAATACAGGGATTTCGAGCAGAATGCCGCCGCGCTTGAGGCAAGCGGGGCCGAAATCGTTACCGTCGCGGTGCGTAGGGTCAATGTCAGCGACCCCAAATCGCCGATGCTGACCGATTTCATCGATCCCCGGAAAGTCACCTACCTCCCAAACACTGCCGGCTGTTTCACTGCCGACGAAGCGATCCGCACCTTGCGTCTGGCACGCGAGGCGGGTGGCTGGGACCTGGTGAAGCTCGAAGTGCTGGGTGAGGCGCGCACGCTCTATCCCGATATGCGCGAGACGCTGCGGGCCACCGAAGTTCTGGCCAGGGAAGGCTTTCATCCGATGGTCTATTGCGCTGACGATCCGATCGCCGCGCAACAGCTCGAACAAGCGGGCGCAGTCGCGATCATGCCGCTTGGCGCCCCGATCGGCTCGGGTCTGGGCATCCAGAACCGGGTTACGATCCGGCTAATCGTGGAAGGCGCGAAAGTGCCGGTTCTGGTCGATGCCGGGGTAGGGACGGCTTCGGATGCCACCGTGGCGATGGAACTCGGTTGCGATGGGGTGCTGATGAACACCGCCATTGCTGAAGCGAAGGATCCAGTGCGGATGGCACGGGCCATGAAGCTGGCGGTCGAGGCCGGTCGCGAAGCCTACCTCGCCGGCCGCATGGCAACGCGGAAATACGCCGATCCGAGTAGCCCGCTGGCGGGGCTTATTTGATTGGCCTCGAATGCCGAAGTCTGTTTGTTCGCGCCTCAAGCGCCGGGGGTGACGAGTGTGGAGAGGGGCGGCAAGTGCGAAGAGGTGCCCACCCGAACCCTGGTCGCGGCAGCCAGAGCGCGCCTGCGCGACGGCCGGTCAGTCCGAAGCCAAGCGGGCGGGACGGCCCGCGCCCGGCGTTTGAGGGCATAAACAAACAACTCCGGCGCCTGAGGCCAAACAAACGGACTTCACGCAAAACAAACTCCTCCCTCGTTCTAACCCAAAATTAACCATGCTGCGCGACAACCCTCCTGCAACAGGGGGATCATTGCCATGCCGACGACAGGCACCGCATCGCTGACCATCGCCGAAATGCGCGAATTCGCGAGCTTCAGTGCTGCCGAACAGCGTTATATCAAGCGTAGCCTCGATATCGGGCTGGGGCGGCAGGATGCCTTCAAGCTGTGGGCGCGCGATGCCGGCGAGAATGCCGCGATTCGCAGCCAGTATGTCGCTTATCAGGAACTAAAGGTCCTGCGTGACAGCGTCCCTGTCGAAACCGGTTTTGACCGCATCGAAGGCTTTATCGGCAAGCTGACTCGGGTCGCCGCATTCGATCTCGCGCAAGAACGGATCGACAGCTTTTCCGCCTTCCGTTTTCTCTATGAACGCCTGCTCGGCGCGGATATCCGTCCGTGGTTGCCGAGCGCCTTCTGTGCCGCCAGCGCGCTGCCGCAAATTCGCCCGGACCGGCGCAAGATGCTGTTGCAAAGCCTAAGCGAAGCCGCCGCAACCGCTCCCGGCTGGTCCGATCGCACACCGAGTTTCTATCCGGAATTCGTCGAGAAAGAAGCGGCGTAGTTTGTTTTGCGCAAGCGCGTCTGCGCTCGCGATATCCTCGCTCTCACAGCCTGCGGCCGCGTCGCTGCGGGCGGCCGGAAGGCCTTGCGGTTCGCTGATCGCGAACCGTGCTCCGCGACCAGCCCTGGCAGTTTGGATCCGGTTCTGTCCCACCATCCCCGGCCTCCTTTCGTCATCCCCGCGCAGGCGGGGATCCAGAATGGCCGGGTCGCACTGTCCCACCCTGGACCCCCGCTTTCGCGGGGGTGACGGGAAAGGGGCTGGGGTGGCGAAGGAGGCCAGAGCGGGGGAAGACCCCACCCGAACCCTGGTCACGGCAGTCACAGGCCCACAGGGCCGCCCGCGGCCCCGCAGGGGCGAGGATAGCCTAAGGGAGCAAATGCGACCGCCGGCGCTTGAGGCCAGAACAAACGACTCCGCCTGAGGCGTAAAAACTCCTCTCAGCTTCGATACAACCCGTCGAGCCGCCCCTGGTAGCGCTCGCGGATCTTGTGTCGCCGGATCTTCATGCTCGGCGTCATTTCTTCGTTTTCGATGGTGAAGGCTTCGTCAGCGAAAGTGAACTGGCGGACCTTTTCGACCACTGACAGGTCCTTGTTCACTCGGTCGACGGCCGCCCGCACGGCATTCTTGAACGCAGGCAATTGCTGTAATCGGGCGAGGTCGAATTTCTCGTCATTCGCGCGTGCCCAGTCGAGCGACCATTCGGCGTCCGGCACGATCAGCCCGACCACGTAGGGCCGCTGGTCGCCACTGACCATCGCCTGCGCGATCTCTTCCTGCAGGGTGAGCATGCCTTCGATCTTCTGCGGCGCGACATTGTCGCCCTTGTCGTTGACGATCATGTCCTTCTTGCGATCGGTGATCACGATCCGGCCGTTGTCATCGATATGGCCGATATCGCCGGTATGCAGCCATCCGTCCTGCAAAGTGCGTTCGGTTTCGGACTTGTTCTGCCAGTACCCCTGCATCACCAGTTCGCCACGGACGAGGATTTCCCCATCCTCGGCTATCTTGATTTCAACCCCTCGCATCGGCGGACCGACGGTTTCCATCGCAATACCCGCCTTGGGGCGATTGCAGCTGATCACCGGACCGGCCTCGGTCTGACCGTAGCCTTGAAGCATGGTCAGCCCCATCGATTCGAAGAATACGCCGACATCGGGGTTGAGCGGCGCGCCGCCCGATACCATGGCCTTGATCCGTCCGCCGAAGCGCTGGCGAATTTTCGGGCGGAGTGCGCGTTCGAGGATGAAATCCATCGGCCGGTCGCGCAGCCGCTTTTTCCCTGCCGCCTTCTTTTCCCCGATCGCAAGAGCGCGATCCATCATGTAATTGGCCACGCGTCCCTGCTTTTCGACCTGCTTCATGATCCGCGCGCGCAGCACTTCGAACAGGCGTGGCACCACGACCATGATTGTCGGGCGGGTTTCCTCGATATTGCTGGCGAGTTTTTCCAGCCCTTCCGCGTAGAAGATCTGCGCGCCCACCCCGATCGGCAGATATTGGCCGCCGGTATGCTCGTAGGCATGGCTCAACGGAAGGAAGGAGAGAAACCGTTCGTCTTCATCCAGCCCGAAATCGGTTTCGAGTATTTCCGCCGCGCCGGCGACGTTGCACAGGATCGCGCCGTGATGCTGCAGCACCCCGCGCGGCGCGCCACCCGTGCCGCTGGTGTAGATGATGCAGGCGGTCACATCGCGTCCGATACCGGCGATGCGCTCCTCGACCGCTTTCCTGGCGGCGGAGGCATCTCCCGCCAGCATCGCATCCCAGTTGTGATAATCGAAACTGCCTGATTGCTGGCGCTGCAAGTCGTCGATCCCGATGACATGTTCGGCGATGCCGGTCGACTGGAGCGCTCCGTGCAGGGGCTGGAGCAGTTTTTGCGTTGAAACGATCACCGCGCGCGCGCCGGAATTGTCGAGGATATGGGCGTGGTCGCGTTCGGTGTTGGTAATATAGGTCGGCACGGTAATGCAGCCGGCGGCCATGATCGCGAGATCGGCGATGCACCATTCGGGCCGGTTCTCGGAGACGAGGCAGACGCGATCACCGCGATCGAGGCCGAGTTTCCTCAGATTCTCGGCCAGCAGGCAAATCCGGTCGGCGGTTTCATGCCAGCTTATGGTTTGCCACTCGCCGTCGCGTTTGGCGCCGAGGAACGGCTTGTCGCCTCCTTGGGCTGCACGCCGGAGGAAGAGTTCGACAAGGTTGTTGGCCGAATCGAGGTCGGATAGCTGCACGTATCTCGCTCCTGCTCCCAAATGCGGTTTCTCGTGTAACCGTTGCGCGCGATCTAGGCGCAAGTGGTGCTAGCGGCAAGCCGTCGGGCGCATTACGGCAGTTCAAGCTGCGCTTCGATCCGCGGATCGCGGGCGCTGTCCCAGATTCCGTTCCTGCGCAGAATGGCATTGGCCTTGACCGGGGCCGGACGCGCGAAAAGCCGCGTGTGCCCGAGCGCCTCGAATTGCGGTTTGGCCGCTTCGAGCCAGGTTCCCTGCTCGACCAGCACGCGGTCGCCGAAAGCCATAAGAAACGGCATTCCCAGCGCCCGGTCTGCCGTAAGACCGAAATCCACCACGCCGATAATGCTGCGCGCGGTCTGGACCGGGATCGTCCCGCCACCGGCCGCGCCAACGACCAGTAGCGGACGCCCTTGCGGATCGTAAACGATCGCCGGAGACATGGAGCTGCGCGGCCGCTTTCCGCCTTCGATCCGGTTGGCTACCAGCCGCCCGCTCACTTCGGGTGCGCGGCTGAAGTCCGTCAGTTCGTTGTTGAGATAGAAGCCGCCGGTCATCAGGCCCGATCCGAACGCGCCTTCGATGGTCGATGTGTAACTGATCATCGTATTCGTGCCGTCGACCACGGCGAAATGCGAAGTGCCCCGCTCCGGTGGTTCGTTGCCGTCGGCAAGCGCCATGGGTGCGTTCGCGGGCTGGCCGGCCGCAACTGTCGCCATCCTCCTGCCGGGATCGATCAGGGCACTGCGACGCGCCAGGTAGTCGCGATCAATCAGCCCGGCGACAGGCACGGATACGAAATCGCGATCGGCGAGATACAATTCGCGATCGGCATAGGCGAGCCGCTGTGCTTCGAGGAACAGGTGCCATGTTGCCGGGTTTTCGATGCCCGATGCCGCCAGGTCGAAACGCTCGAGCATGCCGAGGATTTGCAGCACCGCCACGCCACCCGACGTTGGTGGGCCCATGCTGCATATGCGATGTGCGCGATAGCTGCCGCAGATCGCATCGCGCGGCTTTGCACGGTATCCGGTGATATCGGCCAGCGTCATCGCGCCGTCCCGCGGTGTCGCCCGGGCAACGGTCTTCGCCAGCGTTGCCGCACGCGATCCCGTATAGAACGTGCGCGGGCCACCTCGTGCGATATCCTCGAGCGTTTGCGCCAGCGCTTCATTCTTTACCAGATGTCCGACAGGGTGCGGATCGCCCTTCATATCGAAGAACAAGGCCTTGGCCTCGGCGGAAAAGCCTGCTCGCTCGCTCCGCGATGACAGGGCATTGTTCAGCCGCGGATTGATGCGAAAGCCGTCCCGCGCCAGCCGGATCGCCGGCTCGAACAGCGTGGCCCAGGGCAATTTCCCGTGCCGTTCATGCGCCAGCTTCGCCAACGCGATATTGCCGGGAACGCCCACGCTCAGCCCGCTCATCACCGATTCGCGAAACGGTGGCAGCGATCCGTCTTCGTTCAGGAACCAGTCCGGAGTCGCTCCGGCCGGGGCGGTTTCGCGACCATCGAAAGTCTCGACTGTTCCGTCGGCGGTCCCGCGCACCAGAAAGCCACCGCCGCCGATGCCCGAGCTTTGCGGTTCGACCACAGTCAGCGCCAGCATGGTGGCGATCGCTGCATCGGTTGCGCTTCCACCCCGCTGCAGGATCGCCATTCCTGCGGCCTCTGCGCGAGGATCGGCAGCGCTGACGGTTCCGGCGAAAGCTTCCCCGGCTTGTGTGGCATTGGTGCGAAACGGGGTATTGGCCGGAGCGCAGCCGAGAAGCAGCGTAGCGATGGCGAGCGGAGCGAGAAGGCGTCTGAACATGGCTGACAGGCTATTCGGTCCCGATCGCCTCGGCAATCGATTTGAAGCCGTCGCGCCGCATCAGCCGTTCGATCCCGCGCACGATCTTCCGTGCTAGGCCAGGCCCTTCATACACCATCGCGCTGTAAAGCTGGACCAGACTGGCCCCGGCGCGAATGCGCGCCCACGCATCTTCCGCCGAGGCGATCCCGCCGACGCCGACCAGCGGGATCGCCCCGCCGGTAGCGGCACGGAAATCATGCAGACGTTGCTGGGCAAGGTCGCGCAAGGGAGCACCGGAAAGGCCGCCCGCCTCTCCGGCATGGCGCGAGGCAAGGGGTGGCCGCGAGATAGTGGTATTG
>JANQPE010000053.1 GCA_028289565.1 Parerythrobacter sp. | reverse complement strand
GGGGGGGGGGGGGGGGGGGGTGGAGGCGGCGCTCCGCAACTCGCCACGCTGCTGTCGTCGCTCGCCCGCACCTTCTCGCGATTACCGGTCTCGTCATAACACAGCGACCGCGCCTCGCCATTGTTCACACCGCCGCTGGTCTGCGTCTCGATCAGCCGGCCAAGCGCGTCATAGCCGTTGCTTTGTGTCTGCGATTGGGCGCTGGCCGAAGCATCAAGATCGGGAGCCAGCATGGTCGCGCAAAGGACCAGCCCCATTGCACTTGAGCGAAGCAGTATTCGTACTGTCATATTCGAATAAACCCCCTATCGAATTCTCGATAGTGGCTAGTAATATCGAATATTGTCGTTTTTCAGGCGATATTCCGCGAGCTGATAAAGGTGGGACCGGTTATCCCGTCCGCCCCAGGACCATGGAGGTATCGCGCAACGACTGTAGCCGCTCGGCACTCACCGGCATGCCGAACAGGAACCCCTGGACCAACTGAGCGCCGGCACGCTTGGCAATGATAAGATCGAGTTCGCTTTCGACACCTTCGAGCAAGCAGAGCACATTGAGCGTCTTGGCCATACCCACGAGCGAGCGCAGAATCCTCTCGGTCATGGGGTCTGCCTGATTTTCCAGGAATGAACGATCGACCTTGAGCTTGTCGATCGGCAAAGTCCTCAAATAGTTGAAATTGGAATAGCCGGTCCCGAAGTCATCGAGCGCGATTGAATGGCCAAGATCGACCAACCTCTGCAGGTTGGCCGTAGCCCGGCCTGCATCAGACATCATTGCAGATTCGGTGATTTCGAATTCGATCAGTCCGGCCGCGATATCGCTCGCGCGCAAGCAATCCATCAGCTCGTCGATGGTCTGGTTCGAATTCAAATCGTTGGCCGAGAGATTGATCGAAAGCGGAATGGGATCATCCCAATCTTCAAGCACTGCGATCGCCTTTCTGAGAACGGTGGTCGTGATATTCGCAATGAATCCCGTCTCTTCCGCAATCTTGATGAAACGCTTCGGTCCGACCTTGCCAATCGCGGGACTATTCCAGCGGGCGAGCGCCTCGGCGCGGACGAATTCCTGCCGCTTGAGATCATATTGCGGTTGGAACACAAGCTCGATTTCCTTCGCGAAATCCGCCGCGCGAAGTGCCCGCTCGATCTTGAAATGCTCCGCGGCTTTCTCGGCATGCTTGCCTTCGAACAGAACAACCCTGTTCTTTCCGCTCTTCTTCGCGTGAATGAGTGCAAAATCCGCCTTCTGCATCAACCTCGCATCCGGCTCATCGGGCGAAATCCGATGGCAGCCGATCGATCCACTGACTTGAATCAGCCGGTCTTCGATCAGATAGACTTCTGCCAGGCTGTCGAGAAGCTGCCGGCACCACTCGTCAATACTGCTCTGCTCGGCATCGGCGAAATAGATGATGCTGAATTCGTCTCCCCCGATACGGCTCGCATAAGCACCGTTGCGACAGTGGTCGCGCAATCGGGACGCGACACGCTTCAGCAGCTCGTCGCCCATGATATGACCATAATTGTCGTTGACCGCCTTGAACCCGTCCAGATCCAGCAGGATCAGCCAGACCGGTCGGTGTTCGGCAGCTTCCCTTTTTCCTTCCGCAAGTCTGGCGAAAAAGCCTCGGCGATTGGGCAAGTCGGTCAAGCTGTCGGACATGGATTGCAAGCGCATGGTCTCACTCAGGGCCACGGCTTTCGCCAGCCGACTTTCGGCATATTCCCGTGCATAATCGGCTTCCTGCCTGGCTGTTATGGCAACCCCGATCGCGCGCCGCAGGAAATAGGTAATGGCGACTGCGCTCATCGCAGCAGCAAAGCCGACGAAGCTGTAGGTCAACTGATTGGCGGGATCGTATGCCGCCGCCGCGGCAAACAACGCCACCAGTGCAACTGTTATCGAAGCCAGGGCCTGCCGCAAACTCACGCTGGCGAAAGCAAAGATCATCGCCATCATGACGAAATAGTCGAGCTTCACCTGGCTGAACTTGATATGCAACGCGACAAGCACATTGGCGAGCACCATCAGGTTTATCATGCTGGTCAGTATCTCGAGCCGGACGGCGGGAACTTCCGTACGAGCCTTGTAGCACGCGGCCAGAGCCGCAAGGAATGTGATACTCGAAACCGATGCCATGAAGGCAAGCGAAGTTCCGTCAAGCAGCCAGAGGTGCGATAGCGTCATGATTGCGTAGTAGGCAGCGGCCACTGCAAAATAGCCTCGGATAATCGGCTGATAGGCCAAGGCCACGACAGTACTATCGCGTCGATCGGATTGTCGCGATTTGTAATCCATTGATCCTTGGAGGCCCCGCTCCGGCTACAGTCGCCTATTCTAAAGGATTGTCATAATTAATAAAAATTAAGATCCAGTAACCATCGAAAGATACAGGGCCCACCGCTTTCGGCACTGCTTCATTGGAACAGGATTCGATCGGGGACATGAAGTGAAACTTGGGCTATTTTGAAAATCCCATGAATGATTTCGATTGCGCCATAGTGATTGCTGCCGGCGGCGAAGGGTCGCGTATCGGCGGCACCAAGCCGTTCCGAAAGCTGGCCGGTCAAAACCTCATCCTCCACGGTATCGCCTGGGCTCGGTCCCATTCCGCTACTCTGGCGGTCGCGGTTCGCAGACCAGTCAGGGAATTACCCTCTGGCATCATCCAACTCCCCGACCGGATACCCGGCCTGGGGCCCATCAGCGCGCTGCAAAGCGCCTTCGCATTCGCGCGCGAACGCAAGATCGACACCGTACTGCTGATCGCATGCGACATGCCCTTCCTGCCGCATGATCTGGTCGAACGGCTCATGTCCGCATTAGGTGAGGGATATGGTGCAGCCATCCCTGAAAGCGGCGGGAGATGGCATCCGATGGCAGGGCTGTGGCGTGTCGATGAAGATTTGCTTGAGGCCTATCTCGCGGGTGGCGGTAGATCGCTATGGAAATTCGCCAAGGAAGTCGGGGCTGCGACAGTGACATGGAACAGCCAGCCGGATCCCTTTGCCAACATCAACGACGCTGCTGCGCTGGCGGAAGCCGAAGCGCGGATTAGAAACTCAGTGCAGTAACCCGATTGCCGGTAACGCTCCGGCGATCTGATCGACATCAGGCCCCCGAGCTATCGGTTTCGTGCATGCGCATATCCGATAGGTCAGAAGGGTTGTTCCAAGGGGGGCAAGCCAGCGAGCCGCCAATTCGAGGCATGTCAGCCCCCGGTCGACGCCAGCAGGGACGGGGGCTTGGCTATGGACGACAGATAGCCGCGAGGATGGTTGAAGGTCACTGAACCAGGGGGCCGTCCGCCAGTGGCAAGTCGATTCCCTCTATGTCCGTTCTGCCCGCCAGAATCGATAGATACTGCGCCACGGCACGGCGGTAACTTGCCTCTTCCAGATAATCGCGGATCGCCTGCTCGACTACCTCGAACGGCAATTGTCGTCCGTCGACACGACGGCCGGCACGGATTACATGGACACCATAAGGCGATCGCACCGGCTCGCGACACAATTCGCCTTCGGCAAGCGCGAACAGGGCCTGCTCGAATTCGGACACGGTCTGTCCGTTGCCAATCTGTCCGAGGTTCCCGCCCTGCTCCTTGGATGGACAGGCAGAATGCTGCCGCGCCAAATCGGCGAAACACTCCGGTTCGGCCTCGATCTGCCGGATAAGTGTGCGGGCATCGCTAACCGCGAGGCCGTAGGCAAGGGCATCATCGGGCGATGCGGAAAGCAGGATATGCTCGGCCTCGACCAGCGTTGCGCTCGTGAAACGCTGGCAGTGGCGTGCATAGAAACGACGCGCTTCGGCTTCGGTTGCTACTGGAACGGTGACCTCCTGTTCGAGAAGAATCTCGATGCGGGCATCGCCCCCGACAATCGTTCGCCCTTCGGAATCTGTCACCTTGCCGGCTTCGACGCCCAGCCGATCGGCCTCGGCCAAGAGCAATTGCCGGATGGCGAGAGCCTCGGCCGCCGCACGCCAGGCCTCGTCGGCATCGGGTGCCGGATGGTTCTGCGCTTCGGCTGCAATAGTGGCCGGCAATATTTCGACCGCCCCTATTCGTACCGATCCTCGCTCCAACACATCAGCCATGGCCCAACGCCTTGCGCGAACGAACGACCTGATATCCGCCCCGCCACAAATAACGCACAGGTGCGGACAGCATGTGCACAAGCCGCGTGAAAGGAAACAGCAGCAGGATCGTCAACCCAAGAAACAGGTGTAGCTTGAAGATGATATGGACATCTGCAACGAAACTTGCGGCATCACCACGGAAGGTAAAGATGCCCTGTGCCCAGCTCATGAACTTGATCATCTCGCCGCCATCCAGATGGCTGGCCGATAGCGGTATCGTGGCGAGGCCGAGTGCCAGTTGCACCCACAGCAACAGGATAACCATGTTGTCGCTGAAACTGGAAGCGGCGCGAATACGCGGATCGAAGAAACGGCGATGGATCAGCAGCGTAGCACCGATGATCGCCATGACCCCGGCCACACCCCCGGCGATAATTGCCAGCAATTGCTTCGCACCGTGGCTGATCCCGATTGCATCGAAAAACGCGATCGGCGTGAGCAGACCGACAAGATGGCCGAAGAAGATGAAGATCACCCCGACATGGAATAGGACCGAACCCCACATCAACTGCTTGCGCCTCAGGAGCTGGCTCGATCCGGAGCGCCAGCTATAGGGTTCGCGATCAAAACGAATGATCGAACCCAAGGCCAGAACTGCCAACGCGATATAGGGATAAATCCCGAACAGCAGGTGGTTGAGATAGCTATCCATGCCTCAGTTCCTTCTACCGGGGGTTGCGAGCGACGGATCGCGCATGCGGTCGAGCATTGCGCTCACTTGCGGACAGGCCGCGGCGGGATCGGGAGCAGCTTCTGCGGTGAAGCGGATTTCCTCTTCTTCCCACTGCGCATCAAGGGCCTCGAGATCCTCCGGATCATCGGGAGGCGGCATCGCCTTGGCCGCCTCCCCGTCCATCTCGACCCCGGCGATCTCGCACAGCAACGCAAACAGCGGAGCGTAGTCGGATTCCTTCTCGGCCAAGCGCGCAGCAAGCGCCGCCAGCACCACGCCGGGTTCCGCGAGCGTATCGCGTGCCGCCTCGTTCGACAGGGTCGAGCAGTAGTCGAGGAACAGCGGCACATAGTCCGGCAGCTCATTGCCAGTCGGATCGAGGCCCGCATCGAGATAGCGCTGGCGCAGATCGACCATCGCCTGCCCCCGGTCGCGGCTTTCCCCATGGACATGCTCGAACAGGTGCAGGCTGTGCGCCCGTCCGCGATCGAACAATTCGACATAGGCTTCCTGCACCTCGTAAATGTCGCTCGTCGAGAGGCGTTCCAGCAATGGCTCGATGGCGCATACCGCCGCTTGCGGCAGGCCCTCGTCCGCGAACAGGCGGTCGCGAATCTCGCCCGTCACTGCCTGCAATTCGCGCGTTGGATACTGCAGCAGCAGCGAGATCAGGTGCAGGCTTTGCATCAGAACACCTCCCTCGAAACATAGGGCGTCGGAGCCTGGAGTTTCTTGCGCGCAGGCGCGCCGAACAGGTTGGGCTGGCTGGTCCCGCCCGAACAGCCATTGCCGAAGGAAAAGCCGCATGCCCCGCGCTCATCATACATGTCCTCGGCATCCTCGCGGTGACCGGTCGGAATCACGAAGCGATCCTCGTAATCCGCCAACGCCATGACCTTGTACATCTCCTCGATCTGGAGGCCGGTCAGCCCGACATTCGCGGCAATGCTATCATCGGTCACTCCTTCAACCGTCTTGGCGCGCATGTAGCCGCGCATCGCCAGCATGCGCTCAAGGCATTGCGCCACCGGCTCTTCATCACCAGCGGTCAGCAGATTGGCGAGATATTTGAGCGGGATGCGCAGGGAGCGGATATCCGGCATGTTGTTGTTGACCGCGATATTGCCGGCATTCGCCGCCGCGCTGATCGGTGAGAGCGGCGGCACGTACCAGACCATCGGCAGCGTACGGTATTCAGGGTGGAGCGGGAAAGCGACCTTCCATTCCATCGCCATCTTCCATACCGGCGAATGGCGCGCGGCTTCCAGCCAGGCTTCGGGGACGCCGTCCTCGCGCGCCTGTTCGATCATCTCTGGATCGTTGGGGTCGAGGAAGATATCGAGTTGCGCCTGATAGAGGTCCTCCACGTCCTCTGCGCTGGCCGCTTCTTCGATCCGGTCGGCATCGTAGAGCATCACGCCGAGATAGCGGATGCGCCCGACGCAGGTTTCCGAACAGACGGTCGGCTGGCCAGCCTCGATCCGGGGATAGCAGAAGATGCACTTCTCGCTCTTGCCGGTTTTCCAGTTGTAGTAGATTTTCTTGTAGGGGCAGCCCGAGACGCACATGCGCCAGCCGCGGCAGGCTTCCTGGTCGATCAGGACGATCCCGTCTTCCTCGCGCTTGTAGATCGCGCCCGAGGGGCACGCCGCCACACAAGTCGGGTTGAGGCAGTGCTCGCACAATCTGGGCAGGTACATCATGAAGGTATTTTCGAACTGGCCGTAAATGTCCTTCTGGACGCCTTCGAAATTGTAGTCTTCGGAACGCTTGGCGAATTCGCCGCCCAGGATTTCCTCCCAGTTTGGTCCCCATTGCACTTTCTCCATCCGCTCGCCCGAAATCAGCGAGCGCGGGCGCGCCGAAGGGAAGGCCTTGCTTTCGCCGGCCTTCTGCAAGCGTTCGTAATCGAAAGTGAACGGCTCGTAATAGTCGTCGATCTCGGGCAGGTCGGGGTTGGCGAAGATTTTCGCCAGCACACGCCACTTGCCGCCCATCTTCGGGCGGACCGAGCCATCGGAAGTCCGCTCCCAACCGCCGTTCCAGCGCTTCTGGTTCTCCCAGTCCTTGGGGTAGCCGATGCCGGGCTTGGTCTCGACATTGTTGAACCAGGCGTATTCCATGCCGTCGCGGCTGGTCCACACGTTCTTGCAGGTGACCGAGCAGGTGTGGCAGCCGATGCATTTGTCGAGGTTCAGCACCTTGCCGATCTGAGCGCGGATCTTCATGCTGCGTTCTCCCCTTCGGCGAGCGGCTCTTCGAGCCAGTCGACCTTCTGAAGCTTGCGGACGATGACATATTCGTCACGGTTCGAACCGACCGTGCCGTAATAGTTGAAACCGTAGCTCTGCTGGACGTAGCCGCCGATCATGTGGGTCGGCTTGAGCACTGCGCGGGTCACGCTGTTATGGATGCCGCCGCGCTGGCCGGTAAGCGGCGAGCCCGGCACGTTCACGATCTTCTCCTGCGCGTGATACATGAAGAGCGTGCCTTCCTTCATGCGCTGAGAGACGACGACGCGAGCGACCAGCGCACCGTTGGCGTTGAACGCCTCGACCCAGTCATTGTCCTCCAGCCCCGCCTTCGCGGCATCGGCTTCGCTCATCCACACGATCGGCCCGCCGCGTGACAGCGTCAGCATCAGCAGATTATCGGTATAGGTCGAGTGAATGCCCCATTTCTGGTGCGGGGTGATGAAGTTGAGCACCACATGTGGCGCATCCTTCGCCTCGTCGAGCATCGGCTTGACCGCCTTGGTGTCGATCGGCGGGCGATAGACGCAGAAGCCTTCGCCGAAGGCACGCATCCACTTGTGATCCTGGTAGAGCTGCTGGCGCCCGGTCAATGTGCGCCACGGGATCAGTTCGTGGACGTTGGTATAGCCCGCATTATAGCAGACATGCTCGCTTTCGAGGCCCGACCAGGTCGGTGAAGAGATAATCTTGCGTGGCTGGGCCTGGATGTCGCGGAAACGGATTTTTTCCTCTTCCTTGGACAGGGCCAGATGCGTGTGATCGCGACCGGTGTTCCTCGACAGCGCTTCCCACGCTTTCACCGCGACTTCGCCATTGGTTTCCGGCGCCAGCATCAGCAGCACTTCGGCAGCATCCACCGCACTTTCGATCCGGGGCATGCCCTTGGTCTGCCCGTCATCGGTCACGACGCCGTTCAGCGCGCGCAGGTTCTCGACCTCGCGCTCGGTATTCCAGGCGATGCCCTTGCCGCCATTGCCGAGCTTGTCCATCAGCGGCCCGAGCGCGGTGAAGCGCTCGTAAAGCCCCGGATAGTCGCGCTCGACCACCGCGACATTGGCCATCGTCTTGCCCGGAATGGGGACGGTATCGCCCTGCCCCCAGTCGGCGACATCGAAAGGTTGCGCGATCTCGTTCGCGGTGTCGTGCTGGATCGGGACCAGCACCACATCCTCCTCCACACCGAGAACTTCGGGTGCGACTTCGGAGAATTTCTTCGCGATCCCCTTGTAGATATCCCAGTCACTGCGCGATTCCCACACCGGATCGACTGCCGCCGACAGCGGGTGGATGAAGGGATGCATGTCGGATGTGTTGAGGTCGTCCTTCTCGTACCAGCTTGCCGTCGGCAGGACGATATCCGAATAGACACAGGTGGTGGACATGCGGAAATCGAGCGTGACGAGCAGGTCGAGTTTGCCCTGCGGCGCCTCGTCATGCCACTTCACTTCCCTGGGCTTCTGATGGCCCATCTCACCCAGGTCCTTGCCCTGGACGCCATGCGCCGTGCCGAGCAGGTGCTTGAGGAAATATTCGTGCCCCTTGCCCGAGGAACCGAGCAGATTCGAGCGCCAGACGAACAGGTTACGCGGCCAGTTGGCCGGATCGTCCGGATCGAAGCATGACATTTCAAGCTCACCCGACTTGAGCGCCCCGCTGACATAGTCTTTTGCCTCGACACCGGCAGCCTTGGCTACGCGACCGACCTCCAGCGGATTGGTCTTGAGCTGCGGCGCGCTGGGCAACCAGCCCATGCGTTCGGCGCGGGCGTTGTAGTCGATCAGGCTCGCATCCCAATCGCCATCCGGTGCGGTCGGAGACAGGATCTCGCCAATCCTCAGCGTCTCGTAACGCCATTGATCCGTATGCGCGTAGAAGAAGCTGGTCGAGTTCATCTGCCTCGGAGGGCGGCTCCAGTCGAGCGCAAAGGCCAGCGGCAGCCAGCCGGTCTGCGGGCGCAGTTTCTCCTGCCCGACATAGTGCGACCAGCCCCCGCCCGACTGGCCGACACAGCCACACATCACCAGGAGATTGATGATCCCCCGGTAGTTCATGTCCATGTGGTACCAGTGGTTGAGGCCGGCCCCCAGGATCACCATCGACTTGCCCTGGGTCGCCTCCGCATTGGCGGCGAATTCGCGGGCGATGGTGATGATGTTATCGGCAGGAACGCCGGTGATCTTCTCCGCCCAGGCCGGGGTGTAAGGCACGTTCTCGGAATATTCATGCGCGACATTCGCCCCGCCCAGCCCGCGATCGAGCCCGTAATTCGCACAGAACAGGTCGAAGACGGTCGCGACCAGCGCCTTGCCGTCCGCCAGCTCGACCTCTCGCACCGGAACATGCCGATTGAGCACATCGGGGTGATCCGTGCCCTCGAAATGATCATGCTCGCGATTGCCGAAATAGGGGAAGGAAACGTCGACAACCTCGTCGTAATGATTGTCCATGATCGACGTCATGCGCAGGTGCGTGTCGCTGCCCTTGCCGTCTTTTTCCTCGAGGTTCCATTTGCCTTCTTCGCCCCAGCGGAAGCCAGCCGAACCCAACGGTGCAACCGGCTTGCCACTGGCGTCGTCGATGGCAACGGTCTTCCACTCGGGATTGTTTTCCTCGCCCAATGCCCCGTCGAAGTCCGATGCACGCAGCAACCGCTCGGGCACATGGGCGCCGTTCTTCGGGACCAGCCGGACCAGCATCGGCATGTCGGAATATTTGCGGCAGTAATCCTCGAAATATTCGGCCTGACGGTCGAGGTGGAATTCGCGCAGGATCACATGCCCCATCGCCATCGCCAGCGCTGCATCGGTGCCTTGCTTGGGATTGAGCCAGAGATCGGCGAATTTGGTTGCTTCGGCATAGTCGGGGCTGACCACCGCGATCTTGGTCCCGCGATAGCGCGCCTCCGTCATGAAGTGGGCATCCGGCGTGCGCGTCTGCGGCACGTTCGAACCCCACATCATCAGGAAGCTGGCATTGTACCAGTCCGCGCTTTCCGGAACATCGGTCTGTTCGCCCCAGGTCATCGGACTGGCTGGCGGAAGGTCGCAATACCAGTCGTAAAACGACATGCAGGTGCCGCCGAGCAGCGACAAGTAACGCGACCCCGCAGCGTAGCTCACCATCGACATCGCCGGAATCGGCGAGAAGCCGATCACCCGATCGGGGCCATAGGTCTTGGCGGTATAGGCATTGGCGGAAGCGATGATTTCGTTGACCTCGTCCCAGGTCGAGCGGACGAAGCCGCCATGGCCACGGATCGCGGTATAGCTCTTGCGCTTGGCCGGATCCTCGACGATCGAGGCCCAGGCTGCAACCGGCGTGCGCATCGCGCGCGCCTCGCGCCACAGCTTGAGCAGACGCGAGCGCACCATCGGGTATTTCAGCCGCTGCGCCGAATAGATGTACCAGCTGTAGCTCGCCCCGCGCGGGCAGCCACGCGGCTCGTGGTTGGGCAGGTCCGGCCTTGTGCGCGGGTAATCGGTCTGCTGCGTCTCCCAGGTAATGATCCCGCCCTTGACGTAGATCTTCCACGAACACGAGCCGGTGCAATTCACGCCATGCGTCGAGCGCACGACCTTGTCGTGCTGCCAACGCTTGCGATAGCCATCCTCCCAATCGCGACTCTGGTCGGTCGTGACACCATGACCGTCGGAGAAGGATTGCCTGGTCCGGTTGAAGAAAGTCAGGCGGTCGAGAAGCTGGCTCATCTCAAGCCTCCTTCGGTTCAATCCGTGTGGCGACAGGTGCGGCTACTTTCCCGCGCTCGATATCGTGGAGCAAGCCGCCCCGGCGGATGTAGATCCACCAGGTCAGCGCCGCGCAGCTTGCATAGAAGATGCAGAAGCCCCACAGCGCCGTCAGCGGCGATCCCGTTGCCTCGATCGAGCTGCCGAAGCTCTTGGGGATGAAAAACGCGCCATAGGCGGCCACCGCCGACGTAAAGCCCACGATCGCAGCGGATTCCTTTTCCGCCTGCCGCGTCCGTTCGGCTCCGTCGAGTTGTGGCATCAGCCGCGGCACTTCCTGCCGCATGATGATCGGGATCATCTGGAAGGTCGACGCATTGCCCACACCCGTCAGGAAGAACATGACGATGAACATGCCGAGGAAACCCCACCAATTACCTGCCTCGAGGAAGTAGATCACCCCAACCACGGCCAGCATCATGCACACGAACACCCAGAACGTGACGCGCCCACCGCCCCAGCGATCCGAAATCCAGCCCGTCGCAGCGCGGCTGAGCGCACCGACCAACGGACCAAGGAAGACGAATTTGAGTACGTCGATATCGGGGAACTGGTGTTTGGCGAGCAGCGGAAGCCCGGCGGAAAAGCCGATGAATGAACCGAACGTACCGGTGTAAAGCCAGCTCATCAGCCAGTTGTGCTTGCGCTGGAATATCACCGCCTGCTCGGCGAAGCTGGCCTTGGCGTCGGCAATGTCGTTCATTCCGAACCAGGCAAGTACTGTCGATGCGATAATGAAAGGCACCCAGATGAAGCCGGCATTCTGCAGCCACAACTGGCCGCCATCGGCAGTTTGCTGCGGTGCTCCACCCAGAGCCCCGAAAACGCCGGCCACGATGGCGATCGGGACGACGAACTGCATCACCGAAACGCCGAGATTGCCGAGACCGGCGTTAAGCGCCAGTGCATTGCCCTTCTGTACCTTTGGAAAGAAGAAGCTGATATTGGCCATCGAGGAAGCGAAATTGCCTCCGCCGAAACCGCATAGCAGTGCCAGCACCAGGAAGATGAAATAAGGCGTGTCGGGATTCTGGACCGCATAGCCGATACCGAAAGCCGGGATCAGCAGCGAACCGGTTGACAGCGTCGTCCAAAGCCGGCCTCCGAAGATCGGCACCATGAAGCTGTAGAATATCCTTAACGTCGCGCCCGAAAGGCCTGGTAGCGCCGCCAACCAGAATAGTTGGTTGGTGCTGTATTCGAAGCCGATCGATGGCAGCTTGGCGACCACGACCGACCACACCATCCACACGCAAAAGGCGAGCAGTAGCGCAGGGATCGAGATGTAGAGGTTTCGGCGGGCAATGCGCTCGCCGGTTCTTTCCCAAAAACCGGGATCTTCCGGTGTCCATTCGGTGAGCACTTTCGACACTGCGGCAGGAGCATGCTTCTCCTCGTCATGCAATTCGGCCATCTCGGGGAATTCGGGCAGGGACCGTGTATCGATCCCGGCTGCCTTCTGTTCCATCTGGCGGATCGCGAGATGCATCCAGACGAGAGCGATGGCGACCAGGGCGAACAGCACCATGAAGCAGCTCGTCCAGATACCGGTGAGGTCGCTCACCGCGCCAAAGACGATCGGCAGGATGAAACCGCCCAAACCACCGACCAACCCCACCAGGCCACCGACAGAGCCGACATGCCCGGGGTAATAGACCGGTATATGCTTGTAGACCGCCGCCTTGCCGAGCGACATGAAGAAGCCGAGCACGAAGATGGCGATCACGAAAGGCACGAGGCTCATCGAGGTCGAGAAGACGATGTCGCCCTTGATCCCGTGGATGACGTAATCGGTCGCGGGATAGGACAGCATGAACAGAAGCACGAGCGACACACCGAAAGTCGCATACATCACCTTGCGCGCACCGTAGCGGTCGGAAAGGATTCCGCCATAAGCGCGAAATACGCTGGCCGAGAGCGAGAATGCAGCCGCCAGCATCCCGGCAGTCTTCACATCCAGGTCATAAAGTCCCACCATGTAGTTGGGCAGCCACAAAGCCAGTGCGACAAACGCGCCGAAGACGAAGAAGTAATATAGCGAGAAACGCCAGACCTGCTCGTTCTTGAGAGGTGCCAGCTGTTCCTTGAGACCCATCGGTTTTTCGCCGCTGAGCTTGCGCGCGGCCAATTCGGGGTCGTCCTTGGCGAACAGGAAAAACAACACCGCCACGACGGCCGCGACCAGCGCCCAGATCTGCGCCACGGCCTGCCAGCCGAGCGCCACCATCACCCATGGCGCCACGAATTTGGTCAGCGCGGCACCGACATTGCCCATGCCGAAGAACCCGAGCGCGGACCCTTGCTTTTCCTGCGGATACCATTTCGAAACATACGCGACGCCGACCGCGAACGTACCGCCGGCAACGCCGAGACCAAGCGCTGCGAGGAGCATCACGTAATAGCTGCTTGCATAGGACAGAAGGAAGGTCGCCGCGGCAGAAGCCAGCATGGTCAGCGGGAAGACGATCTTGCCTCCATACTGGTCGGTCCAGACACCAAGAAACAGGCGTGTGAGCGAGCCGGTCAGGATCGGCGTACCGACAAGCAGGCCGAATTGCGTATCGCTGAGTCCGAGTTCGGATTTGATCTCGATCCCGATGATCGCGAAGATCGTCCAGACAGCAAAGCAGACAGTAAAGGCTGTCGTACTGAGCCCGAGAGCGCGATTTTGTTCCCTGGTACTGACGACTTCCCCTGACGGCATGGCAGGCTCCATGAGCTTGATTTGTTCGTCTGATCGGTATCAGGGCATCTCGACCGGCTCTCTTTGATATCGATCAATCCAGCGATCGCGATACCGAGAATCGAATAACCGCCTGATGCATTTCCATCGAAGGAGAGAATTCCATCAAGCCTCGAATTGATAATCATCAATCCGAGGGCTAGGAGTAAGCGGTACCTACAGGAAAGTGAGCCACTTTATGAGAACCGGTGAAAAACCTGAAATCGCCCGGCTGCCTCTGTTTCGCGAGATGGACGAGGCTAAACGGGAACGCGTCTTCGCCGGCTCTTTTCTCCAGGTATTTCCACCACAATTGACACTGTTCGAAGCCGGGCAACACCCCGATTTCCTGCACGTGCTAGTCGATGGGCTGGTGGAATTGTCGGCTTCGAGCGGCGACCGCGATACCACCATGCGGATCGTCGAGCCGGTAACGAGCTTTATCCTCGCCGCAGTCGTCAACGACTTGCCCTATCTGATGACCGCGCGCACACTCGAAGCGTCGCGCATCCTGCTGGTTCCGGCGGCGCTCGTCCGCGAACTCATCAACCAGGATACCGCGCTCATGCAGGCCACGATGCACGAATTGGCACTGGCTTACCGCGGCCTCGTCCGCGCTCTGGTTGACATGAAGACGCGCCAGTCTGCCGAACGGCTCGGTAATTATCTGCTTCGGCAACAGGCGCGGCGACAAGAAGGCGGTCTCATCCAATTACAGGCAGAAAAGCGCTTGCTTGCCTCACTGCTTGGAATGACGCCCGAAAATCTCTCCCGAGCTTTCTCGGTCCTGTCAAATCACGGCGTTCGCGTCGAAGGCAGCAACATCACGATCGCCGATCACGAAGCGTTGTCCGCATTCGCACATCCCGACAAGATTCCGGTCTGACGGAGGGAGCGTTTCGTTACGGTCAGAATTTCGCTTGCACCGCGAACCACGCCTTCGTCGTGTCGGTTGCGAAATCCCGCGCGTCGTATTTCGCCAGTTTCGCAAGCAAGGTGACACGCCGGGTCAGCGGATAGCTGGCAAGGGCGTTCCATTCCTGGCCATAATTAAAGCCGGCACGAGTCGAATTGAAGTCGTGATAGGCTACACGCAGCGTCAGGCCTTTGACTCCGGAATCCTCGCCGAATTTGTAAGCCATGTCGGCATACAGATCCCGTAGGCCGTTCGGTGGTGTGACAAGGAACTTATCGGCCCAGCCATTAAAGGCATGCAGCGTGGCCAGCGGCGTCTGCAAACCCGACACGCCATTGCCTTCCAACTGCTCGAGCCCCGCTTTCACTGTAAAACCCGAAGCAGCAAAGCCGGGTTCGAGCCGGAGGTAATCGAGGCGGAGATTCGCCGGGTTGCCAGCGTGATCCGATTGACGCGCATACTCCGCGGCATAAAGCAGCTTGGTGTTTCCGCCGGTATTTTGCGCGCCGGCCAACCGAATTCCGATGGTCTTGGTGCTGGCGACCGGGGCAGCGGGAATATCAAGCCAGTAGCCATAGACCGAAACAGTGCCGACGGGGGCGAAATTGTATGCGGCCCGAACACCGTGAATATCGGTATTGCGCCAAATGCCGCGGGGTGAATCCGGTCCGAAAATCCGATTGACCCGCCAGGCGTGGAAATAATCGACTGCAAACCCCTCTGCCGGCTTGAGCGAGAGACGCGCCGCATCGAGTGTCTGATCGTTTTGCCGCCAGCCAACCGAACCGATCCAGCGTTGGTTGTCCAGATTGACCACCTGTCGCCCGGCCCTTGCCTCGACTGCGGGATCAGGGCGCCAACGAACGAATGCCTGGTTGAGCAGGACGTCGGAAGGATCCGCGACCACCGGGAAAGCAGTACGACCGTTGACTGTATCGTTGTAGTCCTGCGGGCCGATCCGGACGATTGCCTCGCCCTCGATCTGCGCGCTGAAACCGTTCCACTCTCCAGTCTTTGCTCCTGCCTTGATTCGCAACGTCGACGCCGTCGCATCCTCGGGCAATCCGTCCTGATCGACCAGTTCGAGCCTGTAGCGGATATCGGCATAGGGAGTCAGGGCGGCACCGCCATCAGCCTCTGCGAAGGCGACCGAAGGGCAGAGCAATGCGGCGAATAAGACGCCGATACCGATAGAGACGGGTGATTGATTCATATCTGTCGTAATAGGTGCATTTCACCCATTGTAATTGATATTAATCAAAACAAAAAAGAATGCACCGCACTCCTGCCACGCGGCAGGCTCAGCCGGGTAATACGGCAATCGCCTGGGTCTCGCCTCTGGCACGCTTCTCGACGAAGCGCCGGACCGCCTCCCCGGATCGCAACGGCCCGATCGCAACGGGAATATCTCCCCGATCCGTCCCGGCAAGGTTTCGCTTACAGGCTGGCCTCGATCGTCCGGATCGTTTCCTCACGCATGCGCAGCTTGTTGCCCGCATAGGATTGCACGGGATGCCGTGCCAGCATCGCGGCACGCTCCACAGCGCGCTCGACCAGCCGGTCTTCAGGGCAGACCTCGTCGAGAAAGCCGGCATCCATCGCGCCATCCGGATCGAACAATTGCGCGCCCAGGATCGATGCGGTCATATGCCCGGGGGAGATACGCACTCGGGCAAGCTCGGTCGCGAATACGGGCAGGACCAGCCCGATCGCATTCTCGTTCAGCCCGATCTTGAACGCGCCCTGCGCTCCAACCCGGTAGTCGGAAGCGAGCAGGATTACCGCCCCCATGGCAACGGCATGGCCGGTAGTGGCCGCCACGAAAGGTTTCGGAAACCCGTAGATCTTCGGCACCAGCCTGCCGCCACGCACAACCAGTTCCTGCATCCTGGCGGCATTCCCGCCCTGCATGATCGCGAGATCAAAACCGCCCGAGAATTTCCCCGGCCGCCCTGCCAGTACCACACCCCTGATCGTATCGTCCGCTCCCGCCTCGGCCAGTGCCGGCTCGAGCTCGTCGAGCAATGCGTGCGAGACTGCATTGACCTTGCCATCATCCATGGTGATGATGCGAATTCCATCGGTTGTTTCCTGTTCTACGCTCATGTCCTGCCCTTTGTACTCCTGCCCGATCCTATACAACGGCGCATGGATTTCACAGCCAGTCGGCAAAATCATCCGGAAGAGAGGGCCTTTCCAGCGTAATTCGGCTTTCCGAACCCGGGATTCCGCAAAACCGCATGGCCTTGCAGTGCAACTTCCCGATTTCGGAGAATGACCGGATGCGGGTGGCGATATTGTCGGCCTAAAGCCCACTCGTTTTGAAGAATCCGGATACGTTACGCATCTTAATCCGGCAAAAGAAGCAATGACAATGAAAGCGGCTGGAATTCTTGTGTCAAATTATTGCAATAGCAATTGACTTCACCAATAAGTAGGAGTTGCAAAAGCACAGATTTGAGATTGCTCAGGGAAAATGCACCGTGGCTATAGGCATGCATGTTACAGGACGGGTACTTACTGTCGCCTTGATCCTTCTGCCAGCCAGCGTCCAAGCACAAGACTATTGCGACACCCTCGATCTGCAAGCGTTGAATGCCGAATGCGCTCAGTCGTCCGATGCGCAAACTCTGGTGGACATCCCCGGTCTTCCTACCGAGGGCAAAGACGCCCTGGTGTTCGATGCCAACCGGTTTTCGCTCCTGACGCTCGATAGAACCGTCGATTTCAGGATTTCTCCATATCGCCCCTGGCGCTCGGTCTATATTGGCAGCGCCGCGTCCGATCAGGCAACCCTGGCCATCGTGGCGCGTAGGGCAAGTGCACTGCTTCAGCCCATAAGTGCCCGTCTGGCGGTCCAGAACCTCACTTTGGACAATGTTGTCGTCACAACACCGTTTTCTCCCGGCGTCCCAGGCGGAATCCAGCCCGGGCAGGTTACGGAACTGGTGATTGGCGATGCGCAGAATGCCGGCACGCTGAACCTCACCAATGCCAGCCTTCATGCCGATGGGAACACCAGGGTGTTTCTGAGCGGGACGCCCGACACGCCGGCGCAGATAAACGTACTGGGCGGCAGCAACAGCCTTAGGATTCCCAATTTCGTGACCAACCCGCACGGGTTGCATGTCGATATCGCTTCGAATGCCGACCTGACCTTTGGCGGTGATGTGGGGTTCCTTGAAAACTCCATGCTGACCATGGCTTCGGGGTCTACCCTCACTCTCAGCAGCGGCATCCTGCGGCTGAACCAGAGCATCAGCGTGGCCAACCCGCCGCTTAGCCGGATCGACAATGCGCAGATCGAAATTCGCCGCGATGGAACAGGGGCCGCCCTGCATCTTGGTGACACCATGTTCACCGATGCCACGCTCGATATCGCCGACACGTTGCAAATATATAATTCCGACGTTGCGAATAGCGGTTTCGGAACGGCGACCTTCACCGGCGACAATGTCGTGAACCTGACCCATGACGATGCGCTGTTCTCAACCGCGCAGGATCCGCTTCGCGTCAGCGACGGTACCATTCGGATTCAATCCGGCACGACTCGGTTTAACGGGCCTGGCCAGATCAACGCCGGGAGGTTCGTGATCGATTCCGGCATTCTCGATGTTTCCGGTGTCGGGTTCGGGGCTTTCTTCCGACAGCAGGGCCTGCGCTTCATGGACATCGTCAATGGTGGCACGTTCATCGACGGCAACGAAAGCCTGTACTCGACCTTGCAATTCCTGAATATCGACAATGGGACGCTGCGCTCCGCACAGCAGTTCGGCAGCTATGCCCAAGGGGCCGCCAACGCGCGATATTCCTTCGACAATGCCCTTATCATCCCCAATTTCGACGATGATCCGGCCAGGGTCGGCCGCAACATAACATTCCGGGCCTCCCAGGTCCTTTTCACCGGCTCGAACGTTGTTCGCCTTGCATTCGATCCCAACGGGCAATGCGTTCCCGACGGGAATGGTGGCTGCATCGGCAATTTCATCTTTTACAACGACACGGCGGATTTCGACGTGGGCAACAGTCCGTTCGCATCGTTTGCCGGGTTCGATACCGTCATGTTCCTTCCGATAGCGAACGGAACCTATGCCGCCGATATCTTTATCAATGGCGGCGACAATGGAATTTACACCATATCGCGTGCCAATACCGATCCGTCGCTCGTCGACGTGACCCTGCCCGATGGCAGCCGCATCACGCCGCAGGGTTACGATGCCCTGCCGCGTATCCCCACCTTGCAGGAACTGGCGAACGCCGGCAGCAACCTGCCGGCCAACCTGTCATACGTCATCGTCAACGATCCGCTTCAAGACGACCGGATCGACATCGTCTTCATAGAGCGCAATCTGGGCAATCACCCCGATCTGGCGCAGGAATATGCGACTGGGGAAACGACGCGGATCGTGACCGAGCCGAATACAGGCAACATCTCCACGATAACCGTCACGATCACGCCCAATGGCGACGGAACGGCACAGGAAACCACGAATGTCACCATTACCGAACCCGATGGCGATATTGTTTCCACCAGCAACGTAACGGTGCAGCTCGACCGGCCCACCGGTACGGCCAATACCCAAAATGCCGGGAATCTCCTGTCACAGGCGTCGCAGAACGGGGCCAATCTACCCCATATTCCGTATCAGAATCTTGCCCAGCAACTGACCAGCTTCCACCCCGAACCCTATTCGTCCTTCATGACGGTGTCGCTCGAGCAGTTGGACCTGTTTCGCAACATGGCACTCGACCACGCGAGCGGATCGACCCTTTCGGCAGGAGCCAGGGAAGGCGGGTCGCCCGGACGGCGGCTGTGGCTCGACAGCGCTTATGTGGACGGAAGCGTGGAAGGCACCGGCCGGCTGGGCAGCTTCGATTACGAACTCTACAATGTCATGATTGGCAGCGATATCGTATCGGGCGAGAATGGACATGCCGGTGTGTTTGTCGGTTTTGGCCATCACGTGATGAACGAGCATGATCTGGCTGTCCAAGACTTCTCCGCGGACAGCTATCATCTGGGCGCATACGGCTATTACCGATGGGGCGATTGGAATGTACGTGCCATGGCTGCGTATGCATTTGGCGATACCAGCGCCCTGCGCAGAACAACGCTGGGCAGTATCAGTTCGACCAACCGTGCCGAGTTCGGCAATGACAGTTTCTATGCTGGTGCACGGCTCCAGTACAGCGGCCTGACAAAAGCCGAGACAATTGAAATCGTTCCGGAAATCGGCCTCGGATACAGCTACTATCGCCAGCCTATGTTGACCGAAACCGGGGACCCGGCTGTTGCGTTGACCCTTGCCTCGGCCGATGCGGAAAGTGTTGTCACCAGTGCTGGCGTGAACCTGGCACTGGTACCGGATAATCCCGTTCATCCCATCGGTTTCGTCCGATACGAACACGATTGGTACGCCGATCGCAATCAGTTCAACGACGTGCGTGCCCGGCTCGCAAGCGCGCCGGGCCAGGCTCTGCAGACATTCATCGGCCAGAACCGCGGAGCGGATGCAATTGTCGCGGGACTTGGCCTGGCCACACAGCCGCGCAGCAATGTGCGCGTAAGTGGCGGAGTGATTTATTCAAAAACCGGCAACGGCGAAGAATGGGGCGGCGGCCTCAATATCGAAGTCGATCTGTAATCCGCCTGTATGAGCCGCATCGTTAACCTATAATTTAGCATGTTTTCCTAGCCCGCCAGACATGATTGGCGCAGATAAAATCACATCGGAACAAAGGTTCAGCATTCATGTGCTGAACCGATCGTTGATCGTGTTGGTGCCAGCCTTGCTGGTGCTGGCGTCAATCTTCACCATTGCCGGCGATCATATTCTCGAAGCACAAACCCGGGCAGCCTTCGTACCCCTGCTCGTCATGACCGCGCTGGTCCTGGGCGGAGCCCTGGCTTGCGTCCGATTCGGCCGCTGGCAGCACGCCCGCTTTGTAACCGTCTGGACGGCCGCGGCGTGCGTTGCCTACGCCATTGCCTTTACCGGCGGCTTCGAGCACTCGGTGGCAGCCCCGGCCATACTTCTACCGCCCATGCTCGTCTTGTGTCTGTACACTGGCCATACCGGCGCCGCGATGGCGGTGGCGATCGCCGCCCCGACGGTTGCCATCGAGTTGTATACGCATCTGTTCGGCACGCATTTCGTTGACCGCACTTCGAGGAGCAAC
The DNA here is from genome assembly GCA_028289565.1 of Parerythrobacter sp. Classification (GTDB taxonomy): domain Bacteria; phylum Pseudomonadota; class Alphaproteobacteria; order Sphingomonadales; family Sphingomonadaceae; genus JANQPE01. The sequence goes on along the minus strand of JANQPE010000053.1, from coordinate 98,580 downwards.
CCTACTGCAAATCTCTTTATCGTGATTGGCTCTTGCTATCTGATGTTGTGTGCCATCCTCTACACTCTGGCTACCGCCAATGTCCGTCTGCGCGCCGCCTTGCGCACCGAACGAGATCTGCATCAGGATATGGCGGCGCAAGATATGCTGACCGGCCTTTTCAATCGCCGTGGCTTTCATACCAACTTGGCAGCGCTATGCAGCGACATCCTGCCTCAGCAGCGGGCAGTCTTGATCTATATCGATCTCGACCGCTTCAAGCCGATCAATGATCGCTTCGGCCACGCCGCCGGTGACCATGTTCTCAAGACCATCGGCCAGCGTCTGCAATCGGCCTTGCCCAGAGCCGCCTGTATCGCCCGGATCGGTGGCGACGAGTTCGCGATCATTCACCCGGAAGAACGCAGCCAGGAAGCGATCGCATCGCTATGCAACCATGTCGAGCAAGTCATCGGAGAACCGATTGATTTGGACGAGGCCGTGCTAACGGTCGGAGGAACGATCGGACATGCCATCATACCGGATGATGGCGCCGATCCGGACTTGCTGCTGAACCTGGCTGATCGGCACATGCTGGCACGCAAGGCGAAGAGGTACCGTCAGGCCAACCGCGACTTGTCCCCAGCAGACGGGGCAATAGCTGAGCTGAGCCTGACCTAGACGGCAAGCTGCCGCTGCTCAGCCACTACCACCGAGAAACAGCTACAAGTCGGTGGATCGGATGGCAGTCTGAATCGGAGCGATTGTGGAAGCTGGCGTGACCGGTAAGACGAGCATCAACGCACCGGCCATTGCAAATGCATGACGCGTGAAAGCATGCTGATTGGCACGCGTCATGCCCACTGCAAACATGATATTGCGAAACCCATCGCGCTGGGCATAGATGGAAAGCCCATCTCCACAGTCTCGCCGCGGAGACAAAAAGATGTGGAGCATGTGCTGTTCCTGTTGAAGACAGAAGCAATACGCACCACGATACCGGTCGGCTGCGCGTCAGTCTCCGGCATCTCGGACCGGGATATCAAAGCTCTGGAGAGAAACAGTGAAAGCACACCATCTTGCATTAGCGCTCCCGACGCTGATCGCCCTCTCAGCCTGCGCCACGGTACAATCGCAGCCATCCGCGAACTCCGCTGCTCTCCCGACACCGCAGGCCAAGAACGTCATTTTGTTCATTGGCGACGGGATGGGCATATCGACGGTGACGGCGGCCCGGATTTACGATGGCCAGTCGCGCGGGGAACCCGGCGAGGAAAACCTGCTCAGCTTCGAGTCCTTTCCCAATGTCGCGCTGGTGAAGACTTATAACACCAACCAGCAGGTGCCCGACAGCGCCGGAACGGCCTCGGCGATAATGACCGGTGTCAAAACGCGCGCGGGCGTGATCGGAGTGGGGCCGGCGGCTCGTCGCGGCGATTGCGCCGAAGCGCAAGCGAACATTCTGCCCGATGCGGCCGAGCGCCTGACGACCCATGGCAAGGCGGTCGGTATCGTTTCGACCGCTCGGTTGACCCACGCGACCCCGGCGGCTGTCTATGGTCATCTGCCCGAACGCAACTGGGAAGCGGATAGCAATATCCCTGAAAGTGAACGGGCCGCCGGGTGCCGTGATTTTGCCACGCAACTGATGGATTTCCCCTTCGATGTGGCACTGGGCGGGGGCAGGCAGAATTTCTTCGGCAAGGAGAATGGCGGTAAACGGATCGACCCGAACGCCGACCTGCCTTCCGCCTGGTCAGCGCGCAGCAGCGGACACTATGTGACCACGGGTGCCGCGATGCAGGGAGCGCCGCAGGACGGCAAACCGCTGCTAGGCCTCTTCTCCAGAAGCCACATGACTTACATGCTCGACCGCAAGGCCGACAGCACCGAACCCACTTTGAGCCAGATGACCGCCTCCGCGATCGATCGGCTCTCGAACGATCCAGACGGCTATTTCCTGATGGTCGAGAGCGGGCGGATCGACCATGGACATCATATGGGCAAGGCGGCCTATGCGTTGTCGGAAGCACAGGAACTGTCGCGCGCGGTGCAGGTCGCGCTGGACAAGGTCGACCTTTCAGACACGCTGATCCTGGTCACCGCCGATCACAGCCATGTGTTCACCATCGCCGGATACCCCACGCGCGGCAATCCGATCCTCGGCCTTGTCCAGGGCAATGACGATCACGGCGAACCAACCGGCAAGCCGATCCTGGCCACCGATGGCCATCCTTATACCACGCTCGGTTATCAGAACGGGCCCGGTGCGACACCCGGCGAGGCACGCTCCGCTCCTTCCGGCGATCCGCACGGCACCCAGCAGGCGCTCGTCCCCACCGGCAGCGTCTTCGACAACACCCATCGCCTTTCCGAAACCCATGGCGGCGAGGATGTCGCGCTCTATGCAACCGGTCCCGGATCGGAACGGGCACGTGGCGTCATCGAGCAGAATCGGATCTACGATATCCTTATGCAGGCTTTCGGAATGCGGGAATAACGTCTTGGGCGAAAATGTGTCGATTACCGCTATCGGGATCGATGAGAACGGCAATATTGGCAAGACAGAGAACTTCACGTTCGCGCAGCGCCCGGATCAATGACTTCTGTTCAAGAACGGCGGAACAAGGCTGCCGACCTTGTCAAAGGGATGGCGAGCTAAGGACTAGGGTGCCAGCCGGAGGGGATGGACAAGCGCGAAAATCCGTTCGCCTCTAGCTGATCATCAATCACTTCGACATCTCATCTAGCAGACATGAGGAGATTTGAGGTCCTGGCTTGGTCCGCACTCAATATCTCAAGCTGGTCCCATATCTTCATGACCAGTGGTCGGCGGTTTTCGCGTAGACGGTAAACATGGATGCGAAGATCGATGTTCCAATCCGAATCCACCACTTTCACGCCTTCTTCCTCCGGAGAGTGCTTGAACACAGTTTCAGGCAGCCAAGAAATTCCGATCCCTGCGCGCGTTGCACTTAAAAGACTTTCCGCCAGAGAGGACCGGTAAAGTGTATTGAGCCTTTGCCGGAAGGGTGCCCGCGACAGCAGGTGTGAAATCACCCGTGTCATATAAGTCGTTGACTCATACTCCAGATAGTCGATCGGCTCTCGTGAATGACGGGTGAGATCAACGGGTTCACTGTCAATCGCCTGATACGGTTGAATGACATGCTTGCCGATGTCGATATGCGGAAAGATCAGGGGATCCAAATTCATCGACGCTGAATCATGCGAGTAACAAATGAAGAAGTCCCAGCTACGATTTTGCAGGCCTGTGACATACTCTTCAACTGACCTCACATCAGCAATCACTTGAGATGAAAATCTGCCGACAGAACCGTAAAGCGAAACGAGCAATTCCGGGAGATAATTGAGCGTAAGCGTGTGCAGACACCCAATCGCAATCCCTGACTTATCAATCCGTGAGAATTGGCTGATCATCGCGCGGGATTGATATGTCCTTTCAACCAGGTCCTTCGCGAGAAGGAGATATTCTTCGCCGGCAGGCGTAAGCTGCACCGGGTTGTGAGAACGATCGAGAAGTGAGGTTCCGACCCAAGATTCGAGCGCTTGGATTCTTCGGCTGATCGCGGACTGGGTGATGTATCGATCAGCCGCCGCTTGAGCGAAGTGCCGCCGTTTAGCAACGGCGATAAAATCTTCTAGCCATTTCAGTTCCATGGCTGTGTTCCAATTGGCACCGCGCACCGCATTGTATCAACGGTCACTCCAGCTCGACAATACGACAATCACCCATACCGGAAGGATAGGCCGCGAGCTGGACGAATATCGCACTTCTCGGCGGCTGAAAGCCTGACCGGGTGCTCATGCGAGCACCCGGTGAAGCTGGTCGGCGCAACCCCGTCAAAAACGGGTGCTAACGCCGAGACGGAATGACCTACCGTTAAAGCTGGCGCCATCGGTCAGCACCCCGGCTCTGCCATAGGTCTCATTGACCGTGAATCGGCTTCCTCCATCCAGAATATCATTCACTTCGAATGTGAAGGACAATCTATCAAGCGGGCCGACGTCGCGGAAAGTATATTCGAAATCAAAGTCGAGGAAGCCTCTACCTTGTTGGAATTGAGAAAGGCCGAATGTCCGCAGCGATTCAAATTGAACACCTGAATATCGGTAGCTCAAAGCCGCTTCCACATTCCTATCTTCGTAAAATAGAGCTGCATTTCCGACAATGCGTGGTGAGTTGAAGAAATCAAAGTCGTCAATGAAATCTTCGCCCGCCTGAGCTTCTCCCAGAAGAACCAGGATATTGTCATCAGGCAACGTACCAAAATTGATCGGCGCACTGGTTTTCTGCAATGTCAAATTGCCGATAAAGCCCAGATTGGACAATGCCCCCGGCAGATATGTGAAGGTATGCAGAATACCAAACTCTATCCCGTAAACCTCTGCGGTATTGCCGTTTATCGGTGTTACAAAAGTCAGATCAGCGTTGTCACTATTAAGCAGCGCCGCAAGGCCACCAAGTTCATCAATACGTCTCTGACCCTCAGCGGAAAACTGGAAGGCATTCAAAGCTTGCTGAATGGCCCCGGAGGTACCGTCCAATGAGCCTAACCCGAGGTCATCACCACTGAAATTGGCCAGCGCATTGCTGCTGAAGATGAAATCATCAATACGCTTGTAAAACCCGGCGATGGAAATCGCGTTCTGCCGGTCGAAGTAATACTCGAACGAGAGATCGAAATTGTAGGAATAGGCATTCCGTAGATTCGGATTACCTACATCAATAATGGCTTCGACGCTCTCCACGTTCGCGATGGAAATTGGATCGTCACTATCCACCCCAGCCAATTCGATAGCAATTTCCGCCTCTATGTTACCGGCCAAAAGGTTGAAATTGGGACGTGCGATCGAGGTCGTGAATGCACCTCTCAATCTTGCCTGATCACTGAAATTATATGTTGCCACGATACGGGGCAACACTTCAAAATTGCTGGTGCTATTTCGATCAACCACTACATCCGCGATCAGGGTTTGAGCACCATCCAAAAGATCTACGTCGTCGTCGTCGAACTCAATTTCTGCATCCAGGCTCGCATTGGTTTCAAAGCTGCCCTGATATTCTTCCAGTCGTACACCGCCGACAAGCGTAAATTTGTCAGAGAAATTCAGTTTTGCCTGGAGATATCCGGTATAATAGTCCTCATCAGCCCGTATAACTTCAATCTCATTAATGGGCAGAAGCGTCGAATCAGGATCAAAGCCAGCCCGCAAATTATTTCTAATGGCCAGCAATGCATTGCGATTTGCGAGTGGGATGCCGTTAAACCCGACACTGGCAAATGGATTTCCTATGGCAGAAAAGCTTTGAACGGCATCCGTAAAGACACCAAAATCGCCTATCGTGCCGTTTCCACCGGCATCCGTTATGCCGTCAAGATCGTCCTCATTGAAGGCGATATCGACATCCAGATTTTCTGTTTCTGATCTTTCGTAAACAATGCCGGCCTTGATATATTCAAGCACCCCGCCATCGAAGAAACGCGTTACGTCGAGACGACCAGAATAGAGTTTATTGATAGTCTGGTCCACGAATTCATCGTCGAAATCATCGACTGAATAGCAAGGATCCCCATCTGCCAGCACGCAGTTAAGCGGGTCGAGTGCCTGAGCAAACACAGCGGGATCCTGTGGATTGGCAGTGGGGAAAGTCCCAAACCCTATCGCGTTGAATGGGGCGAAGGTTACATCCAGATCGTCACCATCGTTTATATCCGCAAGCTCTTGCACAAAATCGAGTCCAAGACCGGGATTGTCTTCAGACGCCCTCGAGTAGCCGACAATATAGTTAAACTGCCAACCGTCGGTTTTTGTTTCACCTCTAAGGAAATAGGACTGTTGCGTTTCTATTGTGTCATCCAAAATCGCGTCAATTTCGATTTCCGGATCATCAAAGGTGAGGACGCCGTTTACGAAATCATCGTCATCAGAGTCGAAATTGAGGCGAGAGTCCGTTTCTTGGCGATTTCTGCGATTGTAACTGCCGCCAAATGTCAGCTTTGTTGTATCTGACAGCTCCCAATCGATTGTTCCCGAAATGTTGAAGGTTTGATCGCGAACGTCGAGGAAGCGATTGCCGACTTCTTCCAACCCGAAATTTTCAATCCCAATAAAGTCCTGAGGGACAAGCTCGATCTGATCCTCATCATCAATGACTATCGGACCGTTAGGGCCGTCAAAAGTCAGGGGGTTTAGCAAATTTAGCCCGCCTGTCGGATCGAACCGGAAAGTGCTGATGAACCGACGACGGAAGGAGGCGGAAAGATTGACCCCCAGATTGTCGGTCAAATGCTTGGTGAAGCTACCGCTAAAACGGAAGCCCGGATCGGCAATAAAAGTATCTTCACGAAGCTGGGCGCTCAAGGACACGCTCTCGCTTCTTTCCAAAGCCCCACGCGTACGAATGTCGACCACACCGCCAATACCTTCAGACGCATCTTCCGGCAGCGGAGCTTTCGTCACATAGATGGAGGATACGCCATCACCGGTCGCGACATCCAGCGGGGTGCGCCGAAAGGTGTTCGACGATCCCACGCGGATACCATTATTCAAGACCGTGTTGAATTCCGCATCCAGGCCGCGAATGGATATAAACTCGCCATCACCCGAATCTTCGTCCCTAATAAAAGAAATGCCCGGTATGCGCGCCAGGGCCTCGCCCAAGTTGTTGTCGGGGAAACGGTCAGCATCATCGGCCGACAGCACGTCAACGATCTGGTCGGCGTCTCTTTTTGCATCAATAGAATTCTCGATCGATGCACGTGTACCTTCAACAACAATCAACGGCTCATCAGCCTGGGATTGGACGCTGCCACTTGATTGGCCAGAATCCTGTGAGCCCTCTTGAGCTGCGACACTTAGCGGTGTCGCCAAGGCCGCTAGTGAGATTGTCGCAAAGAGTGAGGTCCGTCGACCAAGTGTCTTCAATTTCCGCATTTGTGTCCCTCCGATACAATCAAATGTATGGTCAGCCCTGATGTCATGACGATTCGTAATCACCATGACGAAACAGCATCAGCCTCTCACGTGAGGAAAGAGTTTTCCAATTAACTATCAGAATATGCTCATGCAAAAAACGCATGATATTGAAAGAAAAAGACTTTATTGTGATAGAGGCATGCATAAGACATTATAGTGTTGCGCAAAAGCCATAAGATTCTCCCATATTCTTGCAGATACGGCCGTTTTCAGATCACAAACCGTAAAGCCAGCCCGTTTCATTCAGATTGTCGCACCTGTCGAATGAGCGCCTACTATACTGATAAATAACCAATTTTTCTATTTTCTCGTACCTCAAGTCGATTCACATCGGCATCAATTCCCAGATTTCTAAGCATATTTTCTACATCAGCGCCTGCAAATCGGAGCACCGGAGCACGGCCTCGCGGGTTGTCGCGCGTGCGCGCCACTGTTGTGCGTCGAGCAACTCGGTGACAGCTTCCAAGCTGTGAGCATAGAACCTGCATCTTCAATGCTGAGGCACCAGTATCGATCTGCACCAAGCGCCCTGCGCGACGCGAGGTTTATGCCTCGACCGGGCCGCGAATTCGGTTGCGGATGTTTGGAGGCTGGAATTTCTCCTCCGCGCTGCTCAGGAGCGATGGTCATGTCGCAGCGGGCTACGAAGGTGGCGCTATCACGCAGACCACTGAAGAAAAATGGGCCCGGCGCTTGCCGGGCCCGGATCGACTTCTGTCCCCCATCGACAGATGCCGGAGTGAAGGATCGGGCCGTGAGAGAAGTGCGGCCCGCGTCGCTCCTCTCAGAATTCGACCTGGAACTCGACCCCGTAGGTCGTTGGTGCGTTAATCGTACCGAACGACCAGAGCGAGAAGGTCGGAATCGGCTGCGGACTTGCGGCAGTGCGACCGAAGGTCGTTCCCACATCAAGGGCGTGCTGGAAGTAATCCGCGCCCGTAAGATTGCGCCCGAATACCGAGACCTTGAAGTTTTCCGCCTTGTAAGCGAGCGACGCATTGAGAAGGCCAAACCCGTCGATCTCACCCGGGTTCACAGGGGTGTTATCAATCGTGTGGGTGTTCACGCTATTGGCAACAATGAAATAATCGCTCTTGAGCTGGTAGTCGGTCGCGAATGTCAGCGAATGGCCATTGTTCAGCACGTACTCATAGGCAAGGTCGGCCTGCACCGTGATATCGGGTGCGCGGCGCAGCACGAAATCCGACCGGTCAATAGGGCCAAGTTGGCCCGCATTCGGCCCATCCAGGAATGTCCCGACATCGTTGTATTCATCGTAGTTTGCGTCGAGAAGCCCGAGCGACAGACCCACCGACAGGCCGTCTGTCGGCAAAGCGCGCATTTCGACCTCAATACCCTGGATTGTCACGCTCGCGGCGTTTTGCACCACCGTAGTCGTGCCCACCGGATTGCCCATCGCGTCGAGCACCGGGAAGACAACGTCCTCCTGCTTGTTATCGTATTTGGTGTAGAAAGCTGAGGCATTAAAGATCAGTCGATTGTCGAGCCATTCGCTCTTGATGCCAGCCTCGAAGTTGTCGACTGTCTCTGGATTGTAGGGACCAAACGCCGTGATATTGTCACCGCGTCCATTGAAGCCTCCTGAACGAAAACCTTCGGAGTAGTTGAAGTACAGCAAGGCATTGTCGAAGTCGTAGCTCACGCCCACTTTTGGTGTGAACTTTTCCCAGGATTCCGTACCGTCAACATTGGGTACGAACCCAGCAGAAGCCGCACGCGTGGCATTGCAATCGCCGAAAGAGATTGAACCGGGACTATTATAGTCCCGCGCATCAGGAGCGCCGAAGCCTGTCCCTCCGCAGGCCGATTTCTCGTCGCGCAGAAAACGTCCACCTAGCGTAAGGGTCAACCGGTCGACCACTTCCCAATCGATCTGTGCGAAAGCGGCATAGCTTTTCGCGTTTTGCTGATAGTCCGTACCCGGAACTTCGCCACCGAAGAAGAAGGTCTGCTGATTGTTGTTGTAAGAGCTATCGAAATAATACAGCCCGGCGACAACCTGGGCAGAGCCGATTTGGCCTTGATAACGAAGCTCGGCCGAGAATTGGTCGATCTGTTGCGGGCGGCTTGTGCGGAAAAGGTCAGGCGCCACGGCATCGAATTCCTGGATCGCCGTTTCGTTGGTGTCCGCGTAGTTCAGAACTGCGACCAACTGGTGATTGTCGCCAAACTCATACGTGATGTTGCCGGTGATCGAATGGGTCTTCAAGCTGGCAGGTTGCGCATCGGCTGTTCGCGTGGTGCGATGAAAGTCGGCATCGCTGGCCGGCGCGCCCAATCCACCCAGTCCGCCGAAAAGCTGATTCGCTTCAGTCAGCGACGTGATGGGGCGCGTGGGAGTCTCGTCATCGATATAGTCATATGTCAGATTGATCTCGAGATCGGGGGAAGGCGTGATCGTTATCTGTGGCGTGATCATGAGCAAATCATTGTCGCCCTCTCTCTCGTTGCGTGTGACGTTGAAGAAATAGCCACCGCCATCGAGGCGCACGCCTGCAATCTTGGCCTTGATCAGGCCGTCACCGATTTCCGGCAGGTTCAAGACGCCTTTGATGTCGAATTGGTCAAACCGGCCATAAGTGACGCTAAGCTTGCCGCCCAACTCACCGGTAGGTCTGTTGCGCCTCACATGGACCAGACCGCCGATCGTATTGCGCCCGAACAGGGTCCCCTGCGGACCGCGCAATACCTCCACGGCTTCCGCATCGAATACATTCAGCAACGCGCCCGTTGTCGAAGCAAGATAGACCCCGTCGAGGAACACGCCGACCGGTGGGTCGAAGCTTTTTTCGACATCGTTGAGCTGAATGCCGCGAATCGAGATGGCCGCAGTGCCGTTGCCTAGGATCGGGTCGACAATTAGGTTTGGTGCGATACTGCCGAGATCAAGCAGGTCGCGGCTGAATTTCTGCTCTATCAGCTCTGCGTTCAGCGCGGTGACGGGAATCGCAACATCCTGAACGTCTTCCGCCCGGCGATTTGCGGTAACAATGATGGTCTCGAACCCGCCAGTGCTTTCCCGGCCCTCTGGCGCCGTTTCCCCGTCGGGCGCGTCCTGAGCCAGTGCGGGAGCCGCTACCGCAAACAGCGCCAGCGCACTTACAGTAGTCATAGTGTGGGCATAGCTGCGCATCTGCATGTCGAAATCCTCCCCGGGTTGACCATTTATATTGATATAGATTATATCGATTTCGATATAAGTCAATTATAAGTTTGCGACGGCCTTTGCGGGCTGGACCGAGGCTCGTGGGCTGGGCTGAGGTGATTGGAGACTACTATGATGGGCATTTCTAAGCCGGTCGTCGCTGCGTTAGCGATGTACATCATGCTTGCGGCTTGCGGTGACCGGAGCAAGGAAACGGAGGCTGAAACGCTCGGCTCGACTGACGAGTTCGCCACCGGCGAGGGACTGATCGCCGATCGCGACAGCCTGCCCGGAGCAAGGCTCTACGCCGAGAATTGCGCCTCTTGCCACGATGGCACTGTGCCCAAGGCACCGCATTTTCAGTGGCTGGAGATGATGTCGCCCGCATCCATAGTCGCGGCGCTGAACGGCGGCGTCATGGCCGAACAGGGAGCAGTGCTCTCGGATGACGAGAAGCTGCGTGTCGCCGAATATATCACGCGGGTCGATCTCTCTGATGGCCTACCCGAGGTAAGATATGCCGTAGCCTGTAAAGGCCCGGCGGCCCGTTTCGACCGTGCAAAACCGTCTGTCGAGACCGGCTGGGGGCATGATACGCGCCGTTTCATCCCCGCGAATCTGGGTGGACTGTCCGCGCGTGATCTGGGCGATCTCGAATTGAAGTGGGCCTATGCTTTCCCCAACGCGACCAAGGCGCGATCACAGCCTGCCATCGGTTACGGCGCGGCTTTCGTCGGCAGCGACGACGGGACAGTCTATGCTTTCGATCTCGAAACCGGATGCGCACGCTGGACATTCAAGGCTTCAGCCGAAGTGCGCACCGGCATCGTGCTTGTCGATGGCCAGCAACCGATGGTCTATTTCGGCGATCTTACCAGCAAGCTCTATGCGCTCGATGCCCTTACCGGTGATATGCAATGGTCGCGCAGGATGGACGACCATCCCAGTGCCACGCTGACGGGCACGCCCGCCTTCCATGACGGCACGCTCTACGTACCGGTGTCCTCGCTCGAAGTCATCCCGGCGGCCGATCCGGCCTACGAATGCTGCACCTTTCGCGGTCATCTCGATGCGATCGATGCCGAGACAGGTGCGGTGAAGTGGCAGTTCTTCGCCATTGAGGAGGAACCGCGCCGGATCAAGGAGGACGGGCGCGTCTCCTACGCTCCGTCCGGCGCGCCGATCTGGATCAGCCCCACGATCGATACCGCACGCGGCGTGCTCTATACCGGCACCGGTGAGAACTACTCCTCGCCTGCCGACGGCAACAGCGATTCGGTTTTCGCAATCGACCTCGATACCGGGCGACGCCTGTGGCACCGCCAGACGATCCGCGGCGATGCCTGGAACGTGGCCTGCATGATGGAAAACAACCCCAATTGTCCCGAGGAACGCGGACCCGATTTCGACCATTCTTCCTCGCCCCTGCTGATCGATCTTGGCGGAGGCAAACAGGTGCTCGCCGTCGGACACAAGAACGGCAAGGTCTACGGACTCGATCCCGACGCCAAGGGCAAGGTGCTATGGCAGACCAAGGTCGGACGCGGCAGCATTCAGGGCGGGGTGCATTTCGGCATGGCTGTTCAGGGAAGCACCGTCTATGTCCCGATCAACGACATGAACAACACGCGCAATGGTGACGTGCTCGACCCGAAAAAGGCGCGCCCTGGCATGCATGCGATTGATGCCCGTACGGGCGAGAAGCTGTGGAGTCAGGTGCAGGACAATGTTTGCGGAGAAGGCCGACCGTTCTGCGATCCGGGCATTTCCGCCGCCGTCACGGCGATCCCCGGCGCAGTGATCGCCGGCCACATGGATGGCTGGATTCGCGCCTATGATCGCAAGAACGGCAAGCGCCTGTGGCAATTCAACACCGCGCGCCCGTTCGATACCGTCAATGGAATGGACGGACGCGGCGGTAGCATGTCAGGCCCGGGCGCGGCCGTGGGTGACGGCCATCTCGTCATGAATTCGGGTTACGGACTCTACAGTCACGAAGCGGGCAATCTGCTGCTGGTCTTCGCGACGAAGGAATGAGGCGGTCAAGCAGCGCTTCAATCCTGCAGGAAATCTTCCGGCCGGTCGAAATCGGCCAGCAGCGCGGCCTCGCATGGTATGCTCGGTGCATCGCGCAGCAATGCGCGCGCGCCGCTGTCGCCCGTCAGTGCCAGCAGGCTGTCAAAGTGGCTGCGTCCGAATATGGCGGGTACCTGCACCCGCTTGCAAGACCGGGTGGCAATTCTGTCTTCTCCACCCTTGGTGAACTGGGCCAGCAGCCGTTCAAAATGCGCGGTCGGAACGAACGGCATATCGGCCAATGCGATCAGGCACGCATCGACATCACGCGAATGCAGCGCCGCGACGCCCAGTGCGATCGAATGCGACAGGCCGCGCTCGGGCTCGCGATTGATAACCACCTCGAAGGGCGGCGGCAGCAACGAGGCGACCGGTCGCCTCGCCACCGCAATATGCGCGGCGAAGGATATCTTCGCCAACCTGTCTGCGGCGTGCCGAACAAGCGGCCTACCGTGCAGCGGATGCACGAGCTTGTCGCCAGGGCCGAACCTGCGCGAATATCCGGCACCCAGCAGCACTGCGGTCACGCGATCACACGCGATCATCGAGGTGTTCCTTATGCATCGCGAATAATATATCGATATCGATGGGTATTGGCATCACGCTCGACATGCCATAGGTTCGTGCGCAAGACGAGTATCGATATGGGAGAAGGTGCGATGGGCAAAATATCGCTTGAGGTGAATGGCGAGGACGTCGAGCTGGACGTTGCCGACAACACCCTGCTGATCCATGCGTTGCGCGACCACCTGCGGCTCACCGGCGCGCATATGGGCTGCGACACCAGCCAGTGCGGAGCCTGCACTGTACATATCGAGGGTCAGGCGATCAAAAGCTGCGCCATGCTCGCCGTGCAGGCTGAAGGCCGTTCGGTAACCACAATCGAGGGACTGGCGGATGACGGCGAGCCGCTTCATCCGATGCAGCAGGCCTTCCATGACAATCACGGGCTGCAATGCGGATTCTGCACGCCCGGCATGGTGATGATTGGGATCGATATCGCGCGCCGCCACAATGTGCCCGATGCAGCCACGGTGCGTCACGAACTCGAAGGCAACCTGTGCCGCTGTACCGGCTATCAGAATATCGTCGCCGCGATCGTCGAAGGCGCCGCGAAGATGGAGGCTCAACCATGAACGTCGCTGCCACCGCACCCAAGTTCGGCCAGTCGGTCAAGCGGCAGGAAGACGGTCGTTTCCTGCGCGGCAAGGGCAAATATGTCGATGACATGATCCTGCCGGGCCAGCTTTATGCCGCTTTCGTGCGCTCCCCCTTCGCCCATGCGAAAATAAGCGGCATCGGTACCGAAGGCGCCGCCACCATGCCGGGCGTGACGCGCATCGTAACCGGGCAGGAACTGGCCGCTACCGGCCTTCCCCCCTTGCCGTGTGGTTGGGCCATAACTTCACGCGATGGTGTGCCAATGAAGGTCGGCATACGCCATGCGCTAGCGATGGACACGGTACGCTATGTCGGCGAGCCGGTCGCGTTGGTCATCGCCGAAACACAAAACCAGGCGCGCGATGCGGCCGAGGCGGTGATGGTCGATTACGAGGATCTGGCCGTCCTTACCGATATCACCGATGCCCTTGGCGACGGTGCAGCCGACATCCATCCGGATATTGCCGGCAATCTCGCCTTTGACTGGGAATTGGGCGACGAGAGTGCGACCGAGGAGGCCTTTGCGAGCGCGGCGCACTGCGTGCCGCTGACCCTGCGCAACAATCGCCTCGTGCCCAACGCAATCGAACCGCGCGCGATCAACGCCTGCTGGGACGCGGCAGACGAACAGTTGACCATTTACATGACTCATCAGAACCCGATCGGCATGCGGATGTTCTATGCTGCGGTGTTCGGGCTGGCGGCGGAACACAAGCTGCGGATCGTATCACCTGACGTTGGTGGCGGGTTCGGGTCCAAGGCGCATAACTATCCGGAGGAAGTTGTCGTGGCGGCCGCCGCCAAGCTGGTCGAGGGGCCGGTCAAATGGACCGCCGACCGCAACGAGGCCTTCCTCACCGATGCGCATGGCCGCGATCATCTGACCGATGTTGAACTGGCACTCGACGAGGACGGACGGTTTCTCGCGCTGAAAGTCGATACCAAAGCCAATGTCGGCGCCTATCTATCGGGTTCGGGCTCGCTAGTGCCAACCTATATGTATGCCACCATGCTGTCGGGCCAATATGTGATCCCGGCGATTCATGCGCGGGTACGAGCGGTCTATACCAACACCTGCCCCGTCGATGCCTATCGCGGCGCCGGTCGACCCGAGGCCGCTTATGTAATCGAGCGGATCGTCAATGTCGCGGCCGAAAGGCTGGGGATCGACCAGGCGGAGATTCGTCGGCGCAACTTCATCCGCGATTTCCCCTATCAGACGCCGCTGGTCTATGAATATGATTCGGGCGATTACGAGAAGTCGCTCGACGCCGCGCTCGACCTTGCCGATTATAATGGCTTTGCCACCCGCAAGGCGGCAAGCAAGGCCAAGGGCAAGCTACGCGGGATCGGCGTTTCGGCCTATGTCGAGGCCTGCGGAATCGGTCCGTCGGGCAAGCTTGCCCGGCTTGGCGGCGGTGCAGGCATGTGGGAATCGGCCGAGGTGCGCGTGCATCCCGTCGGCACCGTCGAAGTGCTGACTGGCGCGCATTCGCATGGGCAGGGGCATGCGACAACATTCGCGCAGGTCGTTTCGGACCGTTTCGGTGTGCCGATCGAGAATGTCTCGGTGATCCAGGGCGATACCGACCGGATCCAGGCCGGCACCGGAACCTACGGCTCGCGCGCTTCGGTCGGCATGTCCGCGACCTTACGCGCATGCGACCGGATCGTCGAAAAAGGCAAACAGATCGTCGCGCATCTGATGCAGGTCGATTACGATACGATCTCGTTCGAAGACGGCATCTTTTCCAGCACCGACAGCAACGTCACCATCGCCTTTGCCGAAATGGCTTTCGCCGCGCATGCCGCATCGGGCTTCCCGACCGACGAGATCGAACCCGGCCTCGTCGCCAGCAGTTTCTTCGATCCGCCCGAATTCACCTATCCAGCCGGCGTCTATGTGTGCGAGGTCGAGATCGATCCCGATACCGGCGTGGTCAATGTCGCCAGCTTCTGCGCGGCGGACGATTTCGGCAATGTCGCCAATCCAATGATCGTCGAGGGACAAGTCCATGGCGGTGTAACGCAGGGGATCGGCCAGGCGCTGTGGGAAAACGCGCTTTACGATCCCGATACCGGCCAGCTAATGTCGGCCAGCTTCATGGACTATGGCATGCCGCGCGCCGGCGGCCTACCCGATTACAAACTAGTGTTCAGCGGCGTGCCCTCGCCGAGCAATCCGCTGGGCATGAAGGGCTGTGGCGAGGCCGGCGCGATCGGTTCTCCGCCCGCGATCATCAATGCGGTGTGCGATGCACTGGACGTGACGCATGTTGAAATGCCCGCCTCGCCGGAGAAGATCTGGCGGCTGTGCCGCGAACGGGAGACGGCGTGATGTACGATTTCACCTATCACCGCCCCGCCAGTCTCGACGAAGCCAAGGTGCTGATTGACGAGAATGAAGACGCGCAGCCGCTATCCGGCGGACAGACGCTGATGCCGGTGCTGCGCGCGCGGCTGGCAATGCCCGGCGCGCTGGTCGATCTGACCCGCATTGACGCGTTGCGCGGCGTAAACATGGAAGGCGGTCGGATCGTGATCGGTGGCGCGACCACCCATGCCGAAGTCGCCCAGAACGAACAGGTGCGCGAGCATTGCCCGGCGCTGGCCGCACTGGCCGGCGAAATCGGCGATCCTCAGGTCCGCCATCGTGGCACTATCGGCGGATCGGTCGCCAACAACGATCCGGCGGCGTGCTATCCCAGTGCCTGCCTCGCGCTCGATGCCGAAGTCCGCACCGATCGACGTACGGTTCCGGCGGCGGATTTCTTCACCGCCATGTTCGAAACCGCGCTCGAACCGGGCGAGATCGTCACAGCGATCAGTTTTGCCGCCTGCCATGACGCTCATTACGAGAAATTTCCCAACCCCGCTTCACGCTTCGCTCTGATCGCGGTGTTCGCTGCCAGGCTGGGCGGGGCAACGCGGCTGGCAGTGACGGGCGGTGGCACCGGCGTGTTTCGCTGGCAGGAAGGCGAACAGGCCGTCGACAGGGGCGAGGATCTCGCCGCCGCGCCGCTCGATGAAGGGCGCTTTACCGGCGATCTTCACGCCAGCACCGAATACCGTATCCACCTGACACGCGTTATGGCGCAGCGTGCCTTGGCGCGGATCGGCTGACAAGGACTGCATATTTATGGAAATCAACGGCTCCCATCACCTCCCCTGCGATCCGCAGCGTGCCTGGGAAGCGCTCAACGAGCCCGATCTGCTCAAATCCTGCCTCAAGGGATGCGAACGGCTCGAAAAGACTGCCGACGATCGTTTCGAAGGTACGGTCAGGGCAAAAGTCGGCCCGGTCAGCGCGCGCTTCAATGGTGCGTTGATACAAACCGATGTCGATGCTCCCCATCGCTGCACCATGCTGTTCGAAGGGCAAGGCGGCGTCGCCGGTTTCGCCAAGGGTTCGGCAGATGTGATGCTGCAAGAGGCTGATGGCGGGACGCGGCTGTCCTATGTCGCCGACGCCAAGATTGGCGGCAAGCTGGCGCAGATGGGCGCGCGCCTGGTGGAAGGAACCGCACGCTCGATGGCGGAGGACTTCTTCGGCAAATTCTCCGCTGCATTGGCCGCTGGACAGACCGGGGAAACCATGCCCGTGGACCCCGCACCCGATTCCGCTCCCGAATCCGAAAATGCTGCCGACACCCAACGTGGCACGAATCGCATCTGGCTGCTGATCCTGACGCTCCTCGTTGTTCTGCTAGCAATTTACTGGCTGTCATAGACCCTATCGCGACGCACGTGTTCGATTCACCACGCATTTTTAGCTTCCTCCGCGATGCCTTGAGCGAAGGCAAGCAGGCGTGTCTGGTTACCGTCACCGACGTGACGGGCGCTTCGGTCCGCAATCCCGGCGCGCACATGGCGGTGGTCGAGGACGGGCGCGTGCGTGGATCGCTTTCGGGCGGCTGCATCGAGAAGGCCGTTGCTGCTGAAGCCATGAAGGCCATAACGGCGGGCATACCGCACCAGATCGCCTATGGCGCAGGCACGCCAATCATCGATATCCGTCTGCCCTGTGGCGGCCGGGTCGATCTGCTGTTTACCCCACTTTCCACTGCGGAATCGATCACCAAGCTGGTCGGCGGACTCGAAGCGCGCCAACCTACGGTGCTCGTCCTTCCAACGCGCGAGGGTGAACCGGACGTGCTCGATGTCGGCGAGACAGGGTGGGCAGACGACCACTTTCTCGTGCGGCACCACCCGTCGCTCAGGCTGGTCATCGCGGGCCATGGCGGTACGGTCGAGGCGCTGGTGCGGCAGGCCGGTACGCTCGGGATTGCCTGCGCAGTCACCACTCCGGACCAGGATATTGCGGCAGCGCTCAAGGGGATGTCGGTCGAAGTGCGACGGCTTTCACATATCGGCAAATCGCTAGGCATTGCTCTCGATTCATGGACGGCAGTTGCGTTCTTCTTTCACGATCATGACTGGGAAACCCGGTTGATGGCTGAAGCGCTCGAATCGCCGGCCTTCTACATTGGAGCAATGGGCAGCCGCGTGACGCACGCCGGTCGGCTCGACCTGCTGCGCCAGATCGGTGCCGACGAAACACAGTTCACGCGAATCGCCGCACCGATCGGACTCATTCCGTCATCGCGTGATCCCGATACGCTGGCGCTCTCCACGTTGGCGCAGATCGTCGATCGCTACAACGCTGTGATCGGTGCGCAGTTCAATCGCAGGCGGGCTTGAAGTCCCGCAAGGCGGTATCAGCGCGTTTCAGCGCCAGGCGGACAGTCTCGATATCCTGCTCGCCGATCGAATCCATCAGAACATTGGCGACTTGTTCGCTCAGCTTGTTGGATTCGAGCGCGACGGCGCGCCCTTCTTCAGTCAGTGAGACGATGCGGACACGCGAATCCCTCTTACCCTGGCCACGTTCGACATAACCCAGCGCCTCGAGCCGCTTGATCTGATGCGAGATGGTCGATTGCGGAAGCGCCATGATCCTGACGATTTCGCCTGCCGGAAGCGGCCCGCTTTCGAGCATCACCACCATCATGCGCGACATCACTAAATCGACGTTCCAAACCTGGAAATAGGGGTTGCAGGCGCGCGCCATCAGAGCGTTGAGCCGATGCGTCAGGAATGAAACGCGCTCCATCAGCGGTGGCAGGGCAAAGTCGGTCGTGGTTTCGCTCATAAGGTTGTCCTGCCGGAAATTTCTAGTGCTCTTCAAAATCGGGATAGCCTCCCAATAGAGGCATTAGCAATGCAGCGATAGCAAAGAAGGCGGCAGCCAAAGTAAAGCTGGCATCGTAAGTGCCAGTACGGTCATGCAGGAAAGCAAACAGAAAGGGCGCGGTGGCGCTTCCGGTCGCCAACCCGGCATAGGCGAGCGCATAGATCTTCGCATAATGCGCCAGACCGAAATAGCGCGCGGTCAGGAAGGCCAGCAAGTCAAGCTCGGCGCCCGCGGCCAGACCAAGGATCGCGCAGCAGACGAGAATCAGCGCGGGATTGCCAGCGTCGCGCAGCACGAGGCAGGCAATTGCCGGGAGCAGCAGGACGATCATCGCAACCGCCGGTGCCCACACCCGATCGACGACAAACCCCACCACGACCCGTCCCGGGATCATCGTGAGGCCGACCGCCCCCGCAAAGGCTGCTGCTGCCTGTGCTTCAATACCGCGATCGACCAGTGCCGGAACGAGATTCGCCAGCGTGCCCGATATCGCCAGATAGCCAAGCAGGATCGAGCCCGAGAGTACCCAGAAGCGATATTCGTGCAGCGCCTGCGATACGGTGACACCGACGAGCGAGGTGGCTGCGGCCCGATCCGCGGCGCGCAGCCGATCAGGCCGCAGCCAGGCAAAGACCAGCGGCAGAGCGAGAATAATCGGCAGCAGAGCTACTCCGCGCAGCGCGTCACGCCATCCGTAAAGATCCGACAATGCGACAATAAAGCTGGGTAAGAGCAAGGCAACCAGCGCTGTACCCGCCAGTGCCAGGCCCAACGCGGCGCCGCGTGCCTTGTTGAAGGCACCTGAAACGACTCGCGACCACAACACGGGATTGGTACCGGCACCCAGCACCGCGCTGATCGCGAAACCGGCATAGAAGACCGTTAGCGATGTCGCGCTAGCGGCGATCAGCAGGCCCAGCGAAACGCCGAGGATCGACGGCAGCGCGACGAGACGCGGGCCGAAACGGTCGATCATCCAGCCGGTGACCGGAGCGGTCAGGGCCCCGAGACCCGAACTGAACAGAATTGCGAGCTGGATATCGGCCCGCGACCAGCCCAGATCAGCCTCGATCGGCCGGGTCAGCGGCCCGATCGCGTAAAATGGCAGCGCGATCGCGCTCAGCCCCACACCCACCGCACAGGCTACCAGCAGCGACCAACCGTGGCGCAATTCCCCCCAACCGGCGCGAGAGTTCATGGCGCCTCACGGTATGGCAGCCGCACTTCGCCGAGCTTGCCGCAATCGAGCGTGTAGACGCCATCCGCTTCCATCGGAAGCGCCGGCCCCATCGCGCCGGTCAGGACGATTTCTCCGGTGCGCAAAGTGCGCCCGCGGCGATGTGAATCGGCAATGAACCAGCGATAGGTCTCCAGTACACTGCCAAGGCAGGCAGAGGCCTGGCCATGTACGATCACCTCGCCATTGCGGGCGATCGACATCGCCGTACCTTCGAAATCGACCCTGTCGGGCGCCACCACTTGCGGAGCACGCATCAGCCAGCCGCAGCAGGCATTGTCGGCAATTGCACCGCCGATCGCGCTCGGCCACCCCTCAAGCCGTGAATCGGCGATTTCGAACGCGGCACTGACCGAAGCGAGTGAGGCGACAAGCGCTGCATCATCCGCATCAGGCGGGGGCATCGCTGCGATTTCGAGCAGCATCTCGCCTTCGATTCGCGGACTGATCGTCTGATCCGGGCCAAGGCGTGCGCCATCTTCCAGTATACTGTCGGCATAGATCACACCCACCATCGGCTCTTGCGCACCGAATAGATCAAGCGCGGGCTGTGAAGTCAGGCCCAGCTTCCATCCGATCCGCTTACGCTGCGCATCGGCGAACAGTCGGTTAAGCTCCCGCTGGATCGCGTACCCCGTCTCGGCATCGCGCGAAGTGGCGAGTTGCGAAAGAGCGTTGGTCGCGCGGCGATCTCTCCAGGCTTCGAACACTGTCCGGGCAATCTCGGTTTCGGTCATTGCCATTCCTTTACATTTCGATCGCGCATTCACGTCCATCCCAGCCCTGCGCCGCTGCAGCGACCGCGTCGTAGAATTCGTATAGGCTGTCATTGACGCGGTAGACCTCGATCATATGGCCCAGTACCACGCGGGTATCGACATAGGCCGCACCGCGTCCTTCCCCAGTGACAAGCTCGGTCGCGACGGGAAAGCCGAGTTGCCGATAATGCGCGACCATTGTGTCGTAATCCTCGGGAAACAGTGCAACATGGTGCATGCCTTCCTGGTCCGCGCGATACATGTCGCGGAAAGCGGAAGGGCGATCGCAATGCTGCGTCACCAGCTCGATTTGCACCGGCCCTGCCTGGGCATGAGCCGCGCTGATATCGAGCGCGCTGGCTTCGCCTCGATAGGTCACCGGATCGAGACCAATATGCCGCCGCACCAGAAAAGGACCCGTCCCCATCAACCGGGCGAACCGTTCAATCGCCTCGTCCAGATCGGCGACGTGATAGGCAATTTGCACGAAGTGCTGACGTTCCGGTGTACTGGACAATGGTCGCAAGAGACGCCTCCAACTATATATCGAAATCGATACTTCACGCCGAGGCAATTTGATGTCAAGGTTACCAACCACAGAAAAAGGAAACGCGCAGGAGTGACAGACGTCGAATCAGCCCCGGAAACGGTAGTCCGCAATTTCGTCGAGGCATGGCATGGGCCGGATCTCGACCGGGTCTGCGCACTGCTGGGCAAGGATATCATCTATCACAACATCCCGATGGACCGACTGGAGGGGAAAGCAGCGGTCGAGACCTATCTACGCACGGCAGGCCCGTTCGAGGAAAGCGTGTGGGACCTGTTGCATATCGCGGTGAACGGAGCGCATGTACTGACAGAGCGGATCGATCGCATGGTGGTCGGCGGCAAGACCATCGCGCTGCCTTTGATGGGAATCTTTCGCGTATCGGGCGGGCTGATTCGCGAATGGCGCGATTATTTCGATCTGGCGATGTATCGTGCGCAGATGGCTTAGGGGAGTATTGGGCGAATGAAGCTTGGACTTGAGGGTCGCACAGCGCTCGTCATGGCTGGAAGCCAGGGCATTGGGCTGGCCTCGGCGCAGGGCTTCCATAAGGCCGGGGCCAATGTCGCGATCTGCGCACGCTCGCAGGGGCCTCTCGACGAGGCTGCCGCGAGTATGCCTGGCTGCCTGGCGATGACCGCCGACGTGACGAACGAAGGCGACATCAATGCCTTCGTCAAGGCGATTCAGGAGCAATTCGGTGCGATTGATATCCTGGTCAACAATGCCGGCGGACCGCCACCCGGAGCCTTTGCCGATCTGGGCGATGCCGACTGGGCAGCGGCGGTCGAGCTGACCTTGATGTCCGCGATCCGCACCACGCGCATGGTGCTGCCGGGAATGCAATCCCGCGGCTGGGGGCGGATCGTCAACATCTCCAGCTTCGGCGTGAAGCAGCCGGTGGACAATCTCACTCTGTCAAACAGCATCCGCATGGCGGTGCTTGGCTGGGCGAAGACGCTGGCCAATCAGGTCGGACCCGACGGGATCACCGTCAACACCGTATGCCCCGGCTGGACCCGCACCGCGCGGGTCGAAAAGCTGTTGGCCCGGCAATCCGCCAAAACCGGCAGCAGCACGGCGGAGATCGAGGCGACGCTGGTGCAGGATATCCCCCTGCGCCGAGTGGGTGAAGCGGCGGAAATCGCCAATCTCACTGTCTTCCTCGGTTCCGAGGCGGCAGGCTATATCACCGGAACCGCCATTGCAGCCGATGGCGGCGCAACACGGGGGTATGGATGAGCCTCGCCAACGCCAGGGTCGCCGATATCCACGCCCACGTCGTGCTGGAGGAAACCTTTGGGGCAACAGGCGGATACGGCCCCGAACTGACCGAGGAAGATGGCATCCCGGTCTTTCGCATCGGGAGCTACGAATTGCGCGGCGTCCAGTACCGTGGCAGCGCCTTCATGGATCCAGATGTGCGGATCGCAGCCATGGACCGCATCGGGATCGACTGGCAGTTACTTTCGCCCAATCCGTTGACCTATTTTCACTTTATTCCGACAGAAGGCGCCGTCGCTTTCTGTTGCCGTCACAATGACGCGCTGTCGGCTATGATCGCACGCTATCCCGACCGCTTGGGCGGCGCAACCGCCCTACCGATGCAGGACATTCCCGCAGCGATTGCCGAACTACGCCGAGCCGTAACCGAATTGGGACTCAAAGCAGCCTATATCGGTACCGACATGCCCCACGGACTCGACGATCCGTGCATGGATCCCTTTTACGAAGCGATTTGTGAACTCGACGTGCCGCTCTTCATTCATCCTGCGCCAGCCGGGATTGATGGACCGGCAGCGAATCCGGCTTTGTCAAAGTACGAGCTGGACATCATGCTGGGTTTCACCATGCAGGAATCGATCGCGGTAGCGACGCTGTTGTTCGGCGGCGTCCTCCACCGTCATCCCGCGCTCGATATCTGCATCAGTCATGGCGGTGGAGCAATTGCGTTGGTCTGGGGCCGGCTCGAACATGCAGCACACAAACGCATCTGGGTACCCGAGCACCTGAAGCCGGACGGCGCTTTCGCCGAACAGCTCGGACGGCTGTGGTACGATATACACATGCATGATGATCGCGCGGTCGAGCTACTGGTTGAACGAGTCGGGACGGATCGATTGGTCTACGGCACCAATTTCGCCGGTTGGGACGCACCCGAAAAGTTCCGCATGCCCACTATCGATGCACCACTGGCCGACAATGCCAGGAGATTGCTGCGGGGTTAAACCTCGCGCGTCACACCAAGGCCCATACCGCCATCCACGGTCAGTGTGGTACCGGTCGTGAAATCGGCCTCCATGAAATACGCAACCGCCTGCGCGATATCCTCGCCCCGGCCTAGCCGGTCGATTGTCTGGATTGTGTTGAGCGTCTCATAGCGCGATCTGGCTTCTTCTTCAGAAACCAGCCCGGCGCGCACATTGATTTCGGTTAGAACGCTGCCCGGGATGATGCAATTCACACGAATGCCGCGATCACCAAGCTCAGCGGCATAAACCTTGGCGAGTGCCTCTACCGCGGCCTTGGTTGCGGCATAAGGCGATGCGCCGGGAAAGGCACGCTGAGTATGAACCGAACCGACGAACAGGACCAACCCCTCGGTTTGGGCAAGATGCGGCGATGCGAGTCCCGTTAGCATCATCGCGCCAACGACATTGGCATGGAAAATATCGAGCAGGTCGTGTTCTTCCAATTGCTCGACCGGTCCGCGCACCATGTTGCCGGCATTGTTGAACAGGCAATCGAGCCGCCCGCCCGCATATTCGACCGCCGCGTCAACCATTGCCGAGCGGTCATCCACGTTGGTCACATCTCCTGCGATACCGCGACAGCCAATCTCTTTCGCCTTCTCAGCTATGCGAACTGCTCGCCGTCCAGTTATGGTGACCTTGGCACCCCGTTCGGCGAGGTAGCGCGCCGTTGCTTCGCCAAGCCCCGAACCACCCCCGGTGATGAGCACACTTTGACCTTCGATAGATCGCATATCGATACCCCTACGCTACGGTTCGTCCGCCATCGACGGTCAATGCTTCGCCGGTTACGAAGCCGGCCGCCTCGTCCAGCAACCAGATGACAGTTTCGGCAATCTCATCCGGCGCTGCCGTTCTGCCCAGGGGAATGCCTGCAACGGTCGCGGCCTCTCCGCCCGGACGGGTCTGCATTTGCTTTTCGAACATTTCGGTGCGCGTCGTACCCGGCAGCACGGCGTTTACCCGAATATTATCCTCCGCTCCATCGAGTGCGGCGGCGCGGGTCAATCCGATCACCGCATGCTTGCTGGCGGTATATCCGGCCAGACCCTTGAATCCGCGCTTACCCGCAATCGAGCCGACATTGACGATCGATCCACCGCGCTTGCGCATGACGGCCATTTCAAACTGTAGGCAGCGAAAGGTTGCACGCAGGTTGACCGCTATCAACCGGTCGAAAACAGCCGGTTCCATGCGATCAAGTGGCATGGCATCTTGTGTTATCGCGGCATTGTTGACTGCCCCGTCCAGATAGGTCCCCTCGCAGGCTAGGTCGGCAAAAAATGCTTCCAGCGCATCATCATCGGTCAAGTCGAGCGAGACGAAACGCGCATCGTACTCCCTGGCCAGAGCCTCACCTTTCTCGCGGCGGCGGCCGGTGCCGATAACCTTTGCACCGCGCAGGGCGGCGAGACGAAACGCTGCCGCGCCAATACCGCTGGTACAACCGTTAACAAGCATGGTCATGCCTTCGAGCATGTCTAGCTTGCCAGCCAGGCCAATTGCGCGGCGATCATTTCGCGATGCCCGGATGCTGTGATCGAACGCGCGTCATGACCCAGCGCATCCACCGCAACCCGCCCCTCGCCATATTGCCTTACCCAGGCAACCGGCTGCGGTCCCTCTTCGATCTCCGATGTCGCAATTATCGTGCAGTCGGGTGTGGGATCGAGATTGTGATAGGCCTCGTCAAGCAGTTCGAAACACGCGGGGCCGGTCGTTATTGCCGCACCTTCCTTGGTAAGCTTCACTTCGATCCGCCCCATTGGTGGGTGGTGCGAGCGCCCCCATGACCAGCCGCCGCCCATCACCTCGTGCCAGCGAGGCTGAGTGTCGAAGCAAATGGTCGAAACGTGCAATACGAATAGCCGTCCGCCGCGTGCGACATAGTCCGCCAGCGCCTCCATGTGAGTATCTGGCAAGTCATAGGCGTATTGCGCGCGGTCGGCGGCGTATTTCTCGTGCTGAGTCATGCTCCATCGCAACGAATTGACTGCCACTAGATCAGGGCGGTCGGCCAGAACCGCCATGGCATCGTCGATATCCTCCTCGATGCTGGGGTAATATCCTCCTGCCGCGAGCAGACCGGCCAGTGCCGGGGAGCTTTCACTGAAGGGATGCGAGTAACCACCGCTCAGGATTAACGCGCGCTTCGTCACTATTCGCGCGGCAGGTTCTTCAGCACGGCATGAGTGACCCCGCCATCGACCACCAGATCGTGACCGTTGATATAAGCACCTTCGGGCGAATCGAGGAACAACACCGCATTGGCGATATCTTCCGGCGTGCCCAGCCGGCCCAGCGGCACCCCGCGACTGCGTGCCGCGCGCACATTGGGATCGGCATAGATCGGCGTTGACATGCCACCATCGATAAAGCCCGGAGCTATCGAATTGAAGCGCAGCGCGGTATCGCCATACTCGAGCGCGAATTGCCGCATCAGTTGCTTCACCGCCGCCTTGCTGGCCGGATAGGCCCCCGATCCTGGTCCTGGCCCATAGGCATTGATCGAAGTGAGCGAGACGATATGGCCGCTACCGCGCTCTGCCATGCGCCGCACCGCCGCGCGAGTAATCCAGAACACCCCCATCAGATTGACTTCGATCACGGTGCGGATGTCAGCATCGCTTTGCTCGGCAAGCTGGCCGAAACGCACGATTCCGGCATTGTTGACGACAAGATCGGGAACCGCACCGAGCGTCTCGAAGGCGGCTTCCACCGCGTTTGGATCGCAGACGTCGCAAGGCATGGCGACGGTGCCTTCGATCGACGCACACCGCTCGACGACTGCATTTTCATCGCGATCGAGAATGCCAACGCGATAGCCGTTTGCGAACAGCACCTCGGCGATGGCAGCGCCGATGCCATTGGCACTGCCGGTAACGATCGCATTTCGGGTCATGCGGGTTCCTTGGTGAATTGTACCGGATAGCGGCCCCAGTTTGGGCGGCTGGTTTTGGGATCTGGTACCGGCGGATCATCCGGCACCTTGCGAGCGCCAAGTTCGAGAAGTTTGTTCACGATAAGCGGGACGATCCCGAATTGCACCTTCTCTGGATCCATGCCGGGCCGGACGAGGACTCCGCCATCCAGTTCCCGCCCGAGGCAGGTGTGGACGCCGATCCCGAAAGCAAGGCCCGAGCGCATTACTCCGGTCGGGACCTCGCGATCGGGATCGAAACGGTCAGCGTCCGCGCCGAAAATCGCCGGATCTCGATTGGCCTGAAACAGATCGAGTTCAACCCGATCGCCCTCGGGCAGCTCTCTTTCACCCGCCCCGGCAACATGCATCGGGCATGTGGTCTTGCGCCACGCTTCGGGGCTCGCCGGATGCAAGCGCAGGCTCTCATGGACGCATTTCTGCACGAAAGCAGGATCCTCCAGCCGTTCCCACCGCGCCGCATTGTCGTTCGCCCAGCTCAGAATTTCCTCGAGCGCATGAACCACCGAATTAGCCGTCGAATGCGCCCCGGCCTGCATGTAGAAACCGATTTCGCGCGGCAATTGCTCATCATCGAGTTGCAATTCATCCTGCGCCTTGAGGATGACGGTCAACACATCGCGCGGTAGAGCATCCTTCTCCGCCTCGCCACGGGTAACCGCATCGAGCAATTCTTCGCGCCGGGCGATTGAAGCCTGCAGGAAATCACGGTCGAATTCGGCCAATGCGGCACGTACCTCTTCGGTCAATTCGTCCCAGTCGCGGGTCGAATGGACCATTGTCGCGCCTTCGCTCATTTTCTTGACCAGGCGGATAAGCTGTCCGGTTTCCTCGGCTGATTTTTCAGGCCGGTCAATGCCGGCGAAATCGGCAGTGAGATTGACCGTTAGGCGATAGCCCAATTCGATCAGATCGCCGCCACTTGCGGCCAGATACGGTGCGATAGTCTGTGCAAGCGTTTCCGGAAAGACCTCTTTCTCATAATATTTGAAGAAGTTGCGACGAAAGACACGGACTTCCACTTCGCGCCGTTTGTGGTGTTCCTCGCCATGTAGCATCAACAGCGTGCCACCGGTGATCACCGCACCGGCTTCATACAGCGCCTGCCGCAGGTCCTTGTTGCGCAGTGCCGCCTCGCAATCGCGGAAATCCGATAACCGATGCGCTTCCATCAGATCAGCGCTTCTTCGGGTTTGAAAACGACCGGATATTCCGACCAGGTTATACGGGTGATGGTTTCATCTTTCTTCGGCTCACCGTCGGGATCGCGCTGGACCCCGAATCGCAGAAGCGATTCCACAATCAGCGGCACGGTACCGTATTGATGATCTTCCGGAGTCGAATTGGATCGCGGTTCGACCCCGATCGCGAGATTTCGACCGAGGCAAGCATGCATACCGTATCCCATCGACAGCCCATAAGAGGTTTTCCCGCCGCCAATTTCGCGATGGGGGTTATAGCGATCCGGATCTTCGCCAAACAGTTCCGGATTGCGATTGGCTTCCCGCATGTTGACCACAACCTCGTCGCCCTCCGGTACTTCTTCGCCTTCCGCCAGTGCAACCGGACAAAGCGCACGTCGCTTGGCTACAGGGCTAGAGGGGTGCAGACGCAGGCTCTCGAACACGCAGCGCTGGATGAAAAAGGGGTCCTCTCTCAGCCGCGAGACATCCTCCGGATGCTCGTCGAGCCATTCGAACAGCTCGTGCATTGCATGGGCAAGCGAATGGATCGTCGTGTGTGCGCCGGCGAGCATGTAGAAGATACCTTCCTGCAGGAACTGTTCATCGGTCATCTGCAGCTTTTCTTGTCCCAGGATCAGCGCCATCAAGACATCGTCGGGTAGGTCTTCCTTCGCCATGCGTCCTGCCTCGACTTCGGTCAGCAATGCCTCGCGGCGGCGACGTGAAGGCGTGAAGAAACGCTCGTCGAATTCGGCCATGGCTTTGCGGATGCGCGCCTTCTTGGGCTCTATATCTGCTTCAATAGACTGGCCAAGTGCCGGAGCAAGGCTGAATTCCTTGAGCAAGCGCAGCAATTCGCTGGTTTCCTCATGGCTGCGTTCGGGCCGGTCGATGCCGGCAAAATCGACTGTCAGGTTCATCATCACCCGATAGCCGATATCGACCAAATCTCCCCGGCCTGCCTCTAGAAAGGGGCTGATGGTTTCGTCGAGCGTGCGCGGGAGGAAGGTCTTCTCGTAATGTAGGAACACATCCTTGCGGAAGATTTTACCCTCGACCAGCCGCCGCGCACGGTGCTCTGCCCCATGCAGATTGACCAGCACGTCGCTCATCATCAGCGCCGCCGCGTCGTAGAGCGATTGACGCAGGTCTTTCTGCTTCAACGCATGGACGCAACCTTCATATGTATCGACCAGATGCTCTTCCATCACTCCCATCCCAGAGTTGTTGCGCGCGTGGCCGGGACGGTCGAATAGGTCGACACCCGCCACGATGGCAGCGGGGTACGCTCCGGCAAAGGAGTCTCGGTGTCGATCCGTTGACCACCCTTGAAGATATGCCGCATGCCTCCGGGCCTTCCGAGCAAGGTGACATCCCTGGTCACGTCACCATCAACCACAATCACGTCGGCGATCCGTCCTTCCTCCAAGGTGCCTAGCCGATCCGGCATTTTCATTGCCCGCGCGCCTTCGCGCGTGGCGCAGATCAACGCTTCCTCGTGGCTCAGCCCCATGTTTTCGACAAATACCTGCAACTCACGCCAGTGCCATTCGCCATAAGGCGTGATCGAAAAACCGCTCTCGGTGCCGCACATAAAGGGCACACCCGCGTCATAGGCGCGGCGCAACTGTTTCGAGCTTTCTTCGATCTCCTTGGCGAAGAGGTCCTTCAGGAAGGCGCTCGAACCGATTTTATCGCCATGATCGGCAAGCACAGCCTGAAATGTCAGCGTCGGGACTATTGGTGTCTTGTGCTCGATCACCGCCTCCAACGCTTCTTCGTCCATGTAGGTCGCGTGCAGGATCATGTCGAAGCCTGCCTTTGCCGCGTCGCGTGTCGAAGAGGCATTGCGGCAATGGCCGGTAACCGGCAGACCAAGCTCATGTGCGGTATCGACCGCCAGCTTGAGTTCGTCGTAGTTCCAGACTTGGATCTCGCCCTCGCCGCGCTGGCGCGGGATCAGTCCGGTGACGTGGATCTTGATCCAATCAACTCCGCGCTTGGCTTGCTGACGGATTTCGGTGACGATCTCATCCTTGGTGCGCGTGACCTTGAGATAGCCGATAGCCCCCTCGTCGGGCACCAGCATACCTGCCGTCCCGCCGACCGACGTGAACAGAGCATTGCCCCCGCAAGTCATGCGAGGTCCTTCGCAGACATTTCCTTCGATGGCGTCGCGCAAGTCGAGCGAGACGCTGAAGATCGTATCGGCATCGAACAGGCTGGTCACGCCCGATCGCAGCACCTTTTGCACATTGTGCGCTGCGACCAGTGCGGAGAGCCCCTCGCGTCTATGAAAGAACAACTCGTCATTCGAATGCGGCTCGTCGAAGCTGATATGGCAATGCGCGTCGATCAGGCCGGGCATGACGGTGCAGCCCGAAGCATCGATACGATTGACGTCATTACGGCCCTTCGCCCAATCGAGCGCCATTTGGCCAGTAGCCGCGATCTCACCATCGAATGCAATTGGCTGGATGCAGGCTTCAGCGCCAGTGGCATCGAATACCAATCCATTCTCAATCAAAGTCGCGTTATTACTTGCTGCCATCATCTCACTCCGCATCCTATTTATATCGATGTCGATATAAATAGCAAGGCGCTTGACTCGGAAGAGTCGGGATCGATGTTTTCTACGAAACGATCAGATGCTGGATCGACAAGTTCGATCCAGCAGTCACATGGAATATCCGCGAGAGGTTCAGTCGTCAGCCCTCTCGGCGGCACGAAACAATTTTGCTATGGCAGAAGCCGTTGGCAAACGTCGGGACTTTCACCGCATGCACGAAACGGTAGTGACCTTGGATCAGCAAATCGATGCGGCTGTAACCGATTGCGATGAGGCCATTGCCGTATGACGCCCGCGCCCAGAGCCGCGCACGACAACTATCGCCATCTGGTTGGCAAAAGCCAAAACTACACTCAGCGTCTGGAGGCGGAGAACCTCAGGCGTTTTGCCCTGGCCGTTGGCGCAAAGTTCACCCGCGCTCCGCTAGCTCATTGGGCGTTCTTTCTGCCTGGTCCGACTGATGGCGAAATCGGTGCAGATGGCCATGACAATCTGGGCGGCTTTCTTTCGGACATCCCGTTGCCACGCCGCATGTTCGCCGGGAGCAGCATACAATTTCACGCACAGCTTGAGATCGGAGAGATGGCGGAACTAACGACAACTCTCATGGATATCACACCCAAGTCTGGCCGTTCGGGAGAACTCGTCTTTGTCGAAGTAGACAGAGTGCTCTCGCAAAGCGGCATTCCGCGGGTAACTGAACGGCGGAGCTATGTCTGTCGCAAGCAGGAATCCGGCCCGCCCACTTCAATGCCCATACCCGCCGCGAACCTACCCGATGGAGAGGAATGGATGCCCACAGAGGCAAACCTGTTCCGGTTTTCGGCGGCGACTTTCAACTCGCACCGCATCCACTACGATCAGGCCTACACCACTTCTGTTGAACGATATCCGGCACTGCTGATCCAGGGGCCGTTTACCGCCGCCAAATTGGCCGGCCTAGCCATGCGCAACGGTGATCTCGCGACATTTTCATTCCGTGCCAAAGCTCCCCTCTTCGTCGGTCAGCCCGTTTTTCTCGCCAGCCCCGCAGAGGATGAAGTGACTGCCATTCGCTGCGATGGCGTCTCGGCCATGATTTCCAGATTCACCCTTCGCTGAGGGCAGGACTCTCACTCATTCCAACAACCGTAAATCTTGATGGAAATTAAAGAGAACTGACTATAACCGCAGTTGCCAACGCCGTGGCGATCAGATTATGAAGAATCATTATATCCTGGTTTAAATACCGGCCGTTTCTTCTAAGCTTGGAAGTGAGTAATTTGCGGTGAATCTCAAGCCGAGAATAGTGTCTGTAGGGACATCTGTTCCTTCTAACTTTCTAGCTCAAGAAGATATCGCCAATCAGTATCCGGTCAACGACAAGCGAACCCGGTCGATTTTCCTGAATGGGGGTATCGATCGAAGAGCGCTCGCAATCCCCGATCCGAACTCCGGGGCAACCTATGGCCAGGAAGATCAGGCCGAATTGTCCGAGCGCCATTTCTCGACGGGCATGGAACTGGGCAAGAAAGCGATCGAAGAATGCCTGCAGGGCATTGGCGCCGGACCTGCGGATGTCGGCTATCTGTGCTGCGTCACCACAACCGGTTTTATCTCACCGGGATTGAGCGCGCACATCATTAAGGAACTTGGCATCAGTCGGCATTGCGCGCGTCTGGATGTTGTTGGAATGGGGTGCAATGGCGGGCTAAACGCCTTGCGCGCGGTCGCTGACTGGTCTGCAAACAATCCAGGCAGTTTGGCGGTGATGCTCTGCGTGGAAGTTTGCTCGGCGATGTATGTGATCGATGACAAGCTCGAAACAGCCGTTGTTAACAGCCTATTCGGCGATGGTGCAGCAGCGGTAGCGCTTGCCACCGGGGATGATCGCCCCGGTCCGCTGGTGCTTAGCTTTAGTAGCCTTCTCGTCCATGAGGCAATCGATGCGATGCGTGTTATCTGGAGCAAGGAACACGCCAAGTATCGCTTTGCCTTGGACCCGCGCATTCCATATGTCCTGGGCGAACATGCGCCTGCCGCCTGCCGGAAACTGCTTGGTCTCTCGCAGCTTATGCAACAGGACATTTCCCACTGGGTCGTCCATTCAGGTGGCAAGAAAGTCATCGATGCATTGCGAATCGGTCTTGGGTTGTCACGGCACGACCTGCGCCACACTTTGAGCGTACTTGCGGACCACGGAAACCTCTCCAGCAGCTCTTTTTTGTTCTCTCTTGAACGGCTTCACGCGGAAGAATGCTGCGAAGCTGGAGAATATGGCGTGCTGATGACCATGGGGCCGGGATCGACGATCGAAATGGCGCTGGTCCAGTGGTGACCCGCGGGATGGTCGAACCTGACCCAAGCCAAACTGTCGCGGATATCGCGGCATCATTTCCGGTCAGCTTCACAATCCAGACGAATGAGAAGATCGGTTCCCTCGCGGCGCGTCTGAGCAAGTTCGCCCGGCGAATCAGCGAAGTCTCCGACTTCGGCGCGGGCGCGCTTGTTTCTTGCGCCTTACCGACCGGTGATTGGCTGAATGACTGCAAGCCTTCGGACATAGCAGCGTGGGAAAGAGCACTACGTCACCTCGAGGCATCACCCTGTCCGATAACGGTTTGCTGCCTTGGTGACATTTTCGGTCCTGCGCTCGACCTGCTCCTGGTCGCCGATCATCGAGTTATTATGCCCGGTTCGAGAATCTCCCTTTCTTCTCAAGGAGGAATGACATTGCCGGGGATGGCCATTTTCCGTTTGGTCCGCGAGTTGGGATACGCCAGAGCCCGGCCGATTGTCCTGTTCGGCCAGACATTGAATACCCAAGATGCACTGGATCTTGGCCTCGTCGACGCGGTCGGCGACGATCTCGCCAATGAACTCGAAAAAATCGTGGATGTGAGCAGACGGCTCCACGGGAAAGAGTTTGCCATTCGCCGCCAGTTGGCGCGCGAGGCGACGAATTCCGAGTACCAGGATGCTCTTGGCGCGCATCTGGCGGCTTGCGATCGCGTACTGAATCGTTTGTCTGGCACCGAGGTCGGAGGGACGACGAGTGAGGCTTAGCCGATGATGCACGACCTGCAGGGATGGTTCGCAAGCTGCCCCGAATTCAGCGGCGATCCAGAAGGCGACCTACGACGCGCAGGTTCCTTCTGTTCGTCCGGAGAAGCCCTTCTCGACAAACAAAGCGGAGAAGAAAAACATAGCGGTGAAGCAAGTCAGGCGCGATTGCAGATGACAAAGACCATGCGGAAACTGCGTATCGAGGTGCTTTCACGCTACGCCCATGTCGTTCACGACACCATCAACCAGCGTTTCGATAACACGCCCAGGCTGGCTGAGTACGTCGCCACGGCCGCCGAGCTTTTCCCGGGTTTACTGTCTTCAAAAGACGCGATCGAAAGTGACCGTAAGCGATCGCTCGGACAGCGGATAGGGTTTGAGCTGGCGCAAGGCGTGTTCATTTCCATGATGTTGAAGAACACAAAAGCGGGTGAGGCGATACTTGATGCGATGCGCCGACCGACCGCAAGAGCGGTAAAGCTCCTTTCGCGATATGAAGCGAGCGGTACGGTTCGATTCGAGACGCTGACACTCGAACGCGACGGAACTGCTGGCCGGATCACGCTGCAAAACAGCTCTTCGCTCAATGCCGAGGATGTGAACCTTGTTGAAGACCTCGAAACCGCGATAGATCTGGTCCTGTTGGACGACGAAACTCGCGTCGGCGTGCTGCGTGGCGGAAAAATGTCGCACCCAAAATATCTTGGGCGCCGCGTATTTTGCGCGGGTCTCAACCTTCACGCTTTGCGCGGCGGACAGATCTCTCTGATCGGCTTCATGCTCACACGCGAGCTTGGTCTTATGCGCAAATTGCGAGTTGGCCTCTCATCTTCTGCCGAAGTGAGCGATCAGTCCGCGAAGTTCGGAAAGCCGTGGATCGGCGTTGTCGAAAGTTTCGCGATTGGCGGTGGCCTGCAAATGCTGCTCAATATGGATTTCATCGTGGCCGAGGACAGGGCGTTTGTGAGCTTGCCGGCCTCGAACGAAGGATTAGTACCGGGCCTGGCCAATCTCCGCCTTGTCCGGCAGTTGGGCGGGCGTGACGCCAGAAAACTGGTCTATTCGGGTGAGCGCTATTCGGCCGCCGACCCGCTCTTCCATCGCATTTGCGATCGGGTAGTGCCGCCTGACGCTATAGATCAAGAGGTTACAGCGGCAATCGGCAAGCTGGAAACGCCCTCAGTGTATGCCAGCCGGCGCCTCATTGAGCTTGCGGAGGAACCGGAGGACGTGTTCCGTACCCACATGGCGGAATTCGCTGTAATTCAGGGCGAACGCCTGCACAGTGCTGACGTTGCGGCAAAGCTAGCCGCCAGTGACTAGCTCATCTAACCCGCATCCATCCGATGACGTTGTGGGAGCGCTACACTCTTCACTTCACGACCCGGTAATAGGCGCGATGAAC
The DNA here is from genome assembly GCA_028289565.1 of Parerythrobacter sp. Lineage (GTDB taxonomy): Bacteria > Pseudomonadota > Alphaproteobacteria > Sphingomonadales > Sphingomonadaceae > JANQPE01. Next base: position 64,064 of record JANQPE010000053.1, on the reverse strand, counting down.
TTCCTCAACGAGGTGATGCGGCGCCATCCCAAGGCAATCTCATTTGCGCCCGGCGCACCTCATCCGGACCTTATCGGCGAAGTCGATGTAGTACATTGTCTGAACACTTATATTCGGCATCAGGCCCAAGTTCACGCACCAGACGAACGCAAGCATTTGCTCGAGCATCTTGAATACGGTCCCGCTCAGGGGATCATCAACGAACTGCTGGCCGAAGCATTTCGCAATGACGGTATGGCTCAGGCGGAAGGCAGGAATATTACCGTCACCAATGGTGCACAGGAAGCTCTGTTCTTGACCCTCCGAGCCATTTTCACATCCCCGAACCAAGTCCTTGCCGTCACCAATCCGGGTTATGCGGGAATCTTGGGTGCCGCCCGAATGCTCGATATTCGTACAACCCCGGTGGCTGACACCGAGAACGGACCCAGTCTTGACGACCTCGGCGCTCTGATCGGACAGGCTCGATCGCAAAACCGGTCAATCCGCGCGCTCTACGTCGCACCGGATTTCGCAAACCCGTCGGGCAATTTCATGGATCTCGCAAGCCGCAAATCCCTGTGCCGGCTTGCACAGGATGAAGGAGTTATCTTGCTGGAAGATACCGCATATGGTTTCTCGAGCCCGGCATCGACAAGACCGCCGACACTAAAACAGATCGCGCCGGCATCCACTATCCTGATCGGAACATTTTCCAAGGTTGGATTCCCCGGAGCAAGAGTCGGTTTCGTCCTTGCGGAACAACGCGTGCAAAGCGTCGCAGGAGAGTTTCTGCCACTGGCCAGTCAGCTCGCAACACTCAAGAGCATGATATCGATCAACACTTCGCCGCTCGGCCAAGCAGTCATCGGCGGGCTCTTGCTAGAACACGGACTCTCGATCTCCGCCCTGGGGGAGAGGCACCGTGTGCTCTACCAAAGCAATCTCAAATGCCTTCTCCTGGCTCTCGACGAGCAATTCGGCTCGTCGAGGAAGTTTGCTGGCATGCTGGAATGGAACAGGCCGGAGGGTGGATTTTTCGTGCGCATTCGAACACCCATGGCGGTCGATCATTCGCTGCTTGCCCGTTCGGCGGATGAATTCGGCGTGCTTTGGACACCCATGCGCTTTTTCTCTCTCGATCAATCGTGTGACAACGAATTGCGGCTGTCTTGCAGCTATCTCGATCACGCACAAATCGAGGAAGGGGCCTCGCGGCTGCGGGACTTCTTCGAGGCTACCCTGTAGCTGCGGGTAGACGCATCATGACAAGCGCGGCAGTCCAGCCCCCTCATAATCTCGCGGAAAGCCCATCGACTTGCAGCTTTCTCTGGCCATCTGCACGATTGCATCCGATCTGCCGCCATCGCGGGGCATCGAGAGAATATCCGGGTGCTGGGAAAGTAAACAGGCGACTATGCCTGACGCCAATGGCGTTGCGACTGATGCTCCGCTCCAGCCTCCTAGCCCCTCATTGGGCAATATCGAAACAAGCCCTGACCCCAAAGAGAGCAGATCGACTTCCGGCCCCATATTCGAAAATGCCCCTATAAACTCGCTGGGGTCAGTCGGCGACGGTGGCGAGGAAGCTATATCCGCATCGATCACCGATCCGGAAGGGAATGTCCCGAGCCGCCCCAATGCCCCGACAGTCAATGCACCCGGATACCTGCCGGGATAACTTACCGGCCTGCGGAAACCATTGCCCGCGCCGCAGACGACCACAGAACCCTTATTACGGGCAAACTGGATCGCACGTGCGAAGTCCTCATTCGGCTTATCACCCGCGCCGAGCGCAAGATTGATGACATCGCACCCATCCTGAACGGCCAGCATTATGCCCTTGATGACAAGGTAGTCATTGGTTTCCATATCCTTGCTGAAAACGCGATAGGCGCGGATGGGAACTCCTGGTGCCAGGCTGCGATACCCCGCCTCCGGCGCGAACTCCGCTCCGATCAAACCCGCACCGAATGTGCCGTGATCGCCGACATCGGAGAAATCCTCCGGGCCTTCTCCCGGGACCACATTCACCCCGCTGACATTCAGCTCGCTTCTCGGGCCGACGCCGGTATCGACTGTACCAACGAGCACTCCAGCTTCCCTATTGAAGGTCGCGCCACCAAAGTAATGGCGCACCGGATCGATTAACTCCGGATCGATCGGCTCTATGAAAAGATCAATCTCATCGGAAAACTCCACAGAGCCCGGACCGCGATAGGCGCCCCAATAGTCAGGATCTTTGTAAACATAGATGCTTGCGATGATTGGCTGATCCAAAGTGATCTTGACTTTACCGTCCGCGCCGGTTCGACCTCGCCCACCCCTATTGGTCGAAACGTCACTGAGAACAATGACCTGACACCCTTCGATCGGAGCCCGTGTACGGGAGTCCCAACATGCCACATTGACATCGTGGCCGCGACTATCAGGGCCAAGCGCGAAAGGGACGATGGTCGGTGATCGCGCCTCGATTTCAAGCCGCCCGACCCGCACCGCACGTAATGGACGATCGGAGGCATTAATCGCCTTTGCTTCCAGTGGATTGAGAGCGCACAGCTTCATTCCGTCCTCGGAGACTTCATCGAGAGTTTGCAACTCGAAAGAAGCAGCTCTGTCACTGTCCCAAGATATACCGCCTGACAGTGCAGCCAGGCTATCGCTTTCCTCGTCCGACGCCGGTGACAGCCCGCTTTCCGGCATGATACGGTAGAGTTTCCTGCCCTCTTCTATTTGCATTACCATACTCCCCATGCGCGAGCTGCCGGGTGCTGGGGCGAACAGCCTCGCTATGCGGTAACCGGCTCGAGAAAGCGCAAATCGTGAAAGGGTTGTGGCTGACCCGACAAATAGCCAAGCTCAATCATCAGTTCGACAATCGCATTCATTGACGCGTCAGAACGGATCGCATCGACGCTGGGCGGGTTAACCTGGATGGCTTGCGTTATGTGCTCGGCGGCGACGCCTACATATTTGCGTGCGATCCGAGCCGCCGACTCAGGGTCGGCAAGCACGCTGTCCGTTGCCTTTTTATACGCCCGAACCACTCTCGACACCAGCTCGGGATTGGTCGCACAAAGCTCTGCCGAAGTCGTCAGCGAACAGCCCGGAGCGTCCGGCCAGATGTCACCGGTTCGGCGAGCGACATAACCAACGTCCTGGCGGACTAGCATGGTCGCATATGGTTCAACCATCGATGCCGCATCGACACCTTCGCCACAAAACGCCACGATTGTGCCGTCACCCGAGGGCTGACGAAGCACTTCGATCTCGTCCCAGCCAAGGCTTTTCATCAGCCCCATTGCGGTCAGATCCTTCATACCTCCGCGCATCGGCACAGAAACGCTTTTCACATCATCGACTTCAAGCCCACTGCGCACAACGATCGCGGCCTCATTCATGCCTGATCCGGTCACTACCATAAGCTTGCTTTCATCCTGGTTCGCGGCAACGGCACGGGTCCAGGGAATGACTGCAAAATCGCCCTTATTCGCTTCAAGCTGCTGTGGAACCATCCAGGCTGTTGGAGCGATCTTGGGGACTGCTTCAATACCCTCTTCAGCAAACAAGCCTTGCTCTATCGCAACGTAGGCTGGGGTTTGGCAAACCCCGCGCAGCAATGACAGGTTGATCTTGTCCATTTCCACCCCCGGAATCTGCTGGAGTTATAAAATTATTTCTATGATCGGACCTTCTTCTTTTGGCACAAAATAACGCCTTCATACTTCAAATCAAGCTGATCATGCGTAATTTATATTGTAACTACAACAAGTAGTTTACACTACGGTTCATAAATGAAAATGACGATGATGGATTTCACATGTTATTAGATACATCGTCATTTGCCATTTCGCGACCTGCGAGACCGAATGGAAACGCCCCCGGCCGTATAGGAATGCCGATAGTCTATCTTTGCGGAAATACCGAGCGATGCGTGCCTGATCTGACAACAATAGCTCTTTCGCCATGGTAGATTGCAGCCGCAAGGCCTCGATATCTCGCGGAATGGGTAAATGGCTTTTCCCGCGATCAAGAATACGCGATGGCAATAACTGTCGCGCGGCCTGTCGAACCACTGCCTTCTCTTTGCCCCCGTCAATCAACTCGGCAGCCGATAGAGCGAATGCCAAGCGAACCATCGCACGATCCAGAAAGGGGTACCGCGTCTCAATCCCGCAGGAAAGCGACACCTTATCCTGCAATGTCAGCAGTTCCGGCAGGAAATAGCGCAGGTAAAGATAGGAATAACGCCCAACTGGATCGAGATTTGACACTTTCTTGAGGGCTGCTTTCTTGGTTTCTCCAATCCTCTCAATGGGCCTGTGTGCGGCCACAAAATCGGGATCAAACAACTGCATCGCCAAGTCGGCATGATGAGTCCAGGGGAAGGCTTGGTCGGGCGATATTCCCGATTGATCGAATTGCATCCCCTTCGCAGCCAAGTAACCGCCAAACAGCTCGTCCGATCCATCCCCGGAGAGCAGGACCTTCTCTCTTCCTCCAATCCAACGGTAGATCAGTCGGGCAGTTGCAACCGCCTTGTTGAATGGCTGTTCAACGATCGCCACGGTCTCGGCAAGCGCGTCGAAATAGTCTTGCACGGTCGCCGGAATCAACCGATGCCGACAGCCCACGTCACGGGTGAGCAGACTTGCATAGTCACGATCGCTTTTGCCCGTCTTCCACGGGTTCGGATAGTCAATCGTGTAAGCAGTAAACTCGCTCCCCGCGGCGCGCGCGAGCAAAGCTGTGATCGTGCTCGAATCCACACCGCCGCTAAGCAGCACGCCATACCCAGCCTCACCCATCAGTCGACGGCGAACAGATCGATCAAGCACTTCGAGAAGTTGCGCCGGGGCTCCCGAGTTGAGTCTGGCGGGTTTATTGATCGCTGCAGAAAGCGACCAGAATCTCCCGCTCGAAGTACCCGAGCCATCGGCCCGCAACCACGTCCCCGGTGGGATGGTCCCGATACCGGCGAAGGGAGACTCGCCATCATCAATGAAGCCTCCGGCAAGCTGAGTTGCAAGAACACTCGGATTGACCTCCGCCGCCACAAAATCGACCGCCAACAAAGCTTTGACTTCCGACGCAAAGGCAATGCGTTCATTATCTGCCACGAAATAGAGCGGGCAAATGCCGAATTGGTCCCGAGCAAGAAACAGCGCATGCGCGTTTTGGTCCCAGATTGCGCATGCAAACTGCCCATCGAATTTCTCGAAACAGGCATTCCCAAACCGCTCATAGGAAGCCAGAACCACTTCGGAATCGCACTTTGTGCCGAACGCATACCCAGCCTCTTCAAGCTCACGCCGCAATTCGTCCGCGTTGAACAGCTCGCCGTTGTAGGCGATCACGCATGTACCGCTCTCATTTGCCATCGGTTGGGTTCCATGCACGATGTCGACGATCGACAAACGCCGGACCTCAAGGCCCACCGGTCCCTCCAGCCACCTGCCCAGCGCATCCGGTCCGCGCGCTTCCAGTTTGCGACCCATTTGGGCCAGAGATCGCCGGTCCACTGAGCGAGACGGATCAAAATGGAATATTCCGGCGATCCCGCACATGGTTCGATCAAGCCTCCTGAGGTTTCGGAGGAAGCGCAAGAGGTATGAGGGTGGAGTGTTGTTCCGCAAGCCGCTCGATCAATCGAGGCCGGTCGACTTTCCCCAGAATGGTCTTTGGAACGGATTGGGCAATCGCGATAAGACGTGGGCAATGCGAACGAGGCAGCATCCGGGCACAGTGGGCGATGAGCTGCGCAGTCGAAATTTCCGCCTCTTCCCGCACAACGACAACGCTCACCGCAACGATCTCGTCCAAGCGTTCGTCTTTCATCGCAATTGTTGCTGCCTCGGCAACAAGCGGATGCCCTGACAACACAAAATCGATCTCATCCAGACTCACGCGGTAGCCGGCCACGTTCGCCACATTGTCACTACGCCCTTTCAATGTCAGACAGCCATCTGCCTCCATTTGGCCAAGATCACCGGTTGACAGGAAGCCGCGATCAGTGAGCTGAACGGAGGTTATCACGCCATCTTGCCAGTAACCGGACATTACTCCGGCACTCTTGACGAAAACTCTTCCCGTCACTCCGGGCGGGCATGGCCTGTCGTTGTTGTCAATTATCTCGATTGCAGCGCCCGGAGCTGCTTGACCAACGCTGTCGCAGGGAATTTCATCCGAGAAACCGCAGGCCACTCGGCTGCATTCGGTCAGCCCGTAGGTCAATAACAAGCGGGCATCGGAAAGAGCTTCTGTGATTTGCTGCCGCAGTTCGGGCGGCGCGCGCGCCGTCCCCAACGCGATTATGCGCGTTTCCTTCATGGATCGGACGAAAGCGCCTCGAAAGCGAGAGTTCAGCAATCGATCCGCGACCGAAGGGACCGCAACCGCGATGGTTGGACATTCGCGATTCAAGAGATCCAGCATCGGTGCTTGAAACCGATTGTCCGAGGCAAGGATCAGCCGCGCGCCGCAGCCTATAACCGCATCGATCTCGCGCAAGGCATAAAAATGCGTGATCGGAGCAAGAACGGCGAGACGATCATTGCGCCGCAGTCCGACCAGACTTCGTCCAACAGCAGCGACCTGATCGATATAGGCTGAGTTCAACAGAATGTTCTTTGGTGCTCCGGTGCTGCCGCTCGTTTGCACAACGACCCCGCCTCCGGCACTCGAGATCGGGCCGCGGTGCGCAGCTCTGCGACCGATTTCCATGTTGAGGTCCATCCGGTCATTCACTGTTTGTGAAGAACGGATCGTCCAACCTGGCTGATCGGCCAAGTCACGTCTCAAGACAAGCAGGCCCGCCGGGTCAGTTGTCGCACAGGCACGGGAAATCGCGCCAACACTTGCCTCAACTGGCACCGCGAAAGCACCAATTTCCCGCAGAGCGAGCAAGGCAACCACGAAAATCAAACCCGTCCCGCACCCCAGGACGACACGATCGCCCGCACGCAATCCGCTTGTCAGCAACTCGTTGGCCAGATCGGCCACCAGACCGGAGAGTTGCCCATAGGACAGCCTGCGAGAGCACGTTACGATCGCCGGGAATGCCGGATCGATCTCTGCCTGACGGGTAAGTCCGGCCAGCGTCTCACTCACCCAACCGCACCTTTCGCCCGGAGATAGGCCACCGTCAGCGCAATTGAGTCGAAGTTATTTGGAGTGACGTCTTCGGAAGGGATCACGATATCGAATTCGCTTTCTAAGAATTCGATATAGGATAGTAATGTTAGAGAATCAAAGAGCTCAAGCTCAGTGAAGGAATCGTGAATTTCGACATCGGTCTGCCCAGTCAACTGCGCGGAATATGTTGAGAGTACAAATTCACCCAGTGCTTGCCGCAGTGATTTTTCGTCGATTTCAATCATCGCGGTTGAAGAATTATGCTAAAGCTCATTTTATAGTATACTAAAGAACTGATCAGGAAATCGATATAACAAAATTGAACACCAGCTTACTTGGGCCGTGCATTTTTATGGTAGCAAGATTTGCGTGATGATTCGAGCTTGCAGTGGAGGATAGAACTTGGATGATCTGTTCACTCTCCCGAATGGCAAGGTAATCCATCAGGTCAATCCTCCAGAGACAGCTCTTCAATATCGCAATCTGTTTCAAGATCGTGCCCTGCTTCGACATGGAATCGCGCTGGAACCGGGCTCCACATTTGTGGATGTGGGTGCAAATGTGGGGCTCGCATCACTGTTTGCTCATTGGCACGCAAAAGATCTGACCATTCATGCATTTGAACCCTCCGCGCTGGTTTTCGGCCCGCTCGAACAGAACTTCCGGCATCATGCGATCAGAGGGAAGGCATGGCCGGTCGCGCTTGGCAGCGCCTGCTGCGAAAGGATGTTGGTTTCCTATCCCGACAAAACCGCAATGTCCGGATTTCACGCGGATCATGAGCGCGATCTGGAAATTACCCGAGTCTTCCTGACGAATTCGGGTTTCGAGGAAGCGGACATCGAAGATTTCGCGATTGCGGGGACCGAACAACGTCAGGAGCGAGTCGAGGTCACCACATTGTCAGCCGTCTGGGAAATCACCAGATTCGATCGGATCGACCTGCTCAAAATCAATGTTGAGCGAAGCGAGCAAGAGGTGATGGCGGGTATTGAAGCCAGGCATTGGCCCGCAATCCGCCAGCTTGTCTTACAAGTTCATGAAGAAGTTCAGTCGATCGCCGATTTGCGATCGGAACTCGAAGCTCGAGGCTACCGCGTGGCAGTAAGCCAAGACCCCCTGCTTGCCGGGACCGGAATCTTCGAAGTCCATGCGCGGCGGAGGTCCGCACAGTGATCCCGAGGATCAATCTCACCGACCCAGAAAGCTTTGCTTTCGATGATGGTCTGGACGCAATGTGCGCAATGCAGCGAAAGACCCCGATCTGGCGTATGGAGCGCAACGACGGTGTGCCCTTCTGGGCGATTTTCGGTCATGCCGAGGCTACCGCAATGTTTCGCGACCGAAACAATTTCACATCTCAGCAGGGCATGCAGATCGGGCAAAACGATTCCGCAGCTCAAGCCGCTGCGGGCAAGATGTTGATCGTCACCGATTTTCCCCGCCATCGCATCATGCGAAAGATCATAGCGCCATTGTTTTCGGCCGCGAATATGAGGCGCATGCGGCCATCCATGGAATGCATGCTCAACGAAGTCGTCGAACCCATGCTGGCCAGATCTCGAATCGAGTTCGTGACCGAAATCGCCGCGCTGCTTCCCGCGTTCGCAATATGCGAAATCCTCGATGTACCCGAAGATGATCGTCCTGCCGTGCTAGCAATGACTCGCAAGGCTTTTGGATCAACAAGTTCTTCGAAACCGGTCTCGGCGGCAGAGCGGGCAGAAGGAAACGCGGAGATCTTTGAGTATTTCGACAGGTTGCTGCGGGACCGTAAATGCAGCCCCGGCAATGATGCCATAAGCAAGATGATCACATGCGATGTCGACGGGCGGCAGCTTAGCGATGACGAGATCGTGCTCAATATTCATGGTCTGATCACCGGCGGAAACGAAACAACCCGACATGCTTCCTCCGGCGCAGTGCTCGCCTTTGCCCAGTTTCCGGATCAGTGGCAGCGTTTGCGTGCCGACAACGAGTTGCTGCCGTCGACAGTCGAAGAAATTCTCCGCTGGACCGCACCAAGTCTCAACGTAATGCGAAAGTGCACGCAAGACACTTCACTCAATGGATGGGATATCCTTGCCGGCGAAAGAGTGACAGTCTGGCCACCGGTCGTGAACCGCGATCCGCATGTCTTCGATGACCCGCATCGTTTCGACATCGGTCGTTCGCCCAACGATCACCTGACCTTTGGCATGGGCGAACACCTTTGCGTTGGCGCCTCGCTGGCGCGCCTTGAAATCACTGTCTTGCTCGAAGTTCTGTTGCGGCACGTCGCGCGGTTCGAACAGGTCGGACCGGTAAGGCGTCTTCGATCCAATCTGATGTGGGGCTTGGACGAGGTGGGCATCAGGATGATAGCGCGATGACTGGAATTGGATTTCTCGAGAGCTTTGCTCTGATTTGCGATCAGGATTTAGGGCGTGAAGCAGTTGTATCCGGCAAAACCGTACTCAGCTTTGAAAAACTGGATTCGCTTTCGAACCAGATCGCACGGCATCTTCTCGCCAATGGTCTGGAGCCGGGCGATACGTTGGCCATGCTCGGTCGGCCCGGGATCGATCCAGTGGTCACCATGCTTGCGACACTCAAGGCCGGGGCAACCTGGCTGCCGCTGGACAGTGCCGAACCCGTCGAAAGAATCAACTGGAAACTCCGCCGAAGCGATGCGAGGTTTCTGATCTCGCAAAGGCCCGTAGATTCAATCGAGGAACACATTCAATCGATAGCGATGGATTCAGAGCGAGAGGCCATTGCGGCGCAGTCGGCAGCGGCGCTCGACGTCCCATACGATCCGCTTCGCATCGCCTATTGCATATTCACCTCAGGGTCGAGCGGCGGCCCCAAATGCGCGGAAATCGAGCATCGTAACCTGGCAGAGCTGATCGTATTTCTTCAGTCCAGATTTCGCCTGTCGATCAAAGATCGGGTGGCCCACGCAGCCTCGCTGAGCTTCGATGCCTCAATCTGGGAAATTTGCATGGGGTTGCTTTGCGGGGGGAGCCTGGCCTGCATCTCCCGCCACGATCTAACACCCGCCGATTTTGCCGATGAGCTCAGGCGCCTGGACGTCACGGTGGCGACGCTAACCCCATCGTACCTAAGGGAAATACCACACCAGGAACTGACAATGCTTCACACGCTGATAAGCGCTGGCGAAGTCTGCCCGCGCGAAATGGTGGAGACCTGGGCCCCAGGGCGGCGGATGTTCAACGCTTACGGCCCGACAGAAACGACCATCTGCGCCACGATCGGACGATGCGATCCTGGCAGGACGGGCAAGCCATCGATTGGCCGACCCATTGCCGGTACAAAAATCCACTTGCTCGATGACGATTTTGCCCCAGTGCCCGACGGTGAAGAGGGAGAGATTTACATCGAGGGCGGACTGGTTGGGCGCGGGTACAGATCGGATGGGGCGTTCACTGCCGAACGATGGATCGAGCCTCCCTGGAGCAAGTCTGGTTCAAGATTCTATCGAACCGGCGATTTCGCTCGAGTTTTGCCGCATGGCGACCTCGAATTTATCGGACGCAAGGATCGACAGCTCAAGATCCGCGGGACCCGGATCAATCTGGAAGAAATCGAGGAATTGCTGAACACGCATCCGCAAGTCACTCAATGCGTCGTGCTTCAGATCGATAAGTCCGATAATGATGGGAGGCTAGCCGCAATCGTCGTTCAGGACAAAGAACGAATGGCCGAAGGTTCGAGCGATCTGAATGGCGGTCAACTGCGTGAATTCGCCGAGACCATGCTCCCGCAAACAATCGTTCCGAACCACTTCCTGCTCGTGGACCAGATTCCTCGCTTGGCGTCAGGAAAACCGGATCTCGACGCGTTAGCCGATATCATCGGGCATTCCGAGCTACCGGATGGGCGATCGTCCAGTGCGGAAAATCTCGAGGCCGTCATAGCGAAGACTTGGTGTCGTCATCTCGGGCATGCGGCAGTAAGTGATGGCGATCATTTCCTTGAAATCGGCGGGCACTCTTTGATCGCGGTTCGCGTGATTTCCGACTTACGGGATCACTTCGGGGTGCATCTCGCTCTCAGGCTGCTGTTCGCACACCCAATATTTGCGGACTTTGTCAAAGCTATTGCCGATGAGCTTGAATCCTAGCTTCGATATGTCGAGCCAATTCGGACGGGCTTGGATGATCAAAGAACTCTTCCGGATCGATCTCGATTTCAAAAGTTCGCTCGATCGCGCTGCATAAGCGTATGATCTGGATGCTGTCGAAGCCGAGGTTGAGCAGATCATCGTCGTAAGTGAAACGCTCGTGCCCCAGAATTGGGACAATAACGTCCTCCATGAGCCGCGAAAGAATGCCCGACCGATCCTGCCCCGCCGATGGTTTTCCAACTATGGATCGATTTTGATCGAGCATTGCTCGTAGCGCTTCCAGATCAGTCTTGCCACCAACCTGCTTGAGCGGAATGGCCTCTACCTGATGGACTTCCGCAGGAACCATGTAGTGCGGCAATCTCGATGCGATTTCATCACGCCAGTTCTCGGCCAGGCCGGCACTTGCGACCACCCACGCATGGATGGACTTGTGTCCGTTGGGCCCATCAATCACCGCAACAACCGCTTGCGTCACTGCATCAAGCGAACGTAACGTCAACTCGATTTCATCCAACTCCACACGGTGCCCCCGGATTTTCACCTGCCGGTCCCTGCGGCGGAGGAATTGGATTTCGCCATTGGGCAGTTCGCGAACGAAATCACCCGTGCGATACATGCGCTGACCCGTCCGCGGTGACAACGGATCGGGAACGAACGCCGCGGCCGTCTCTTTTGGCATTGCAAAATAGCCGCGCCCCACACCGGGCCCTCCAATGCACAATTCACCGATCGTGCCGGCGGCGACGGGCCGGAAGTTTTCGTCCAGTACATAGGCCCGGTGGAAAGGCATGGCGCGCCCGATCGGTGGCGAAAAGCGATACTCGCCGATGCATCTGTGCGCCACGACGGCAACGGTGGTCTCTGTGGGCCCATAACTGTTCAGGAATATCCGACCTTTTTGCCAACGGTTGACGACGTCGGCCGCAACGATTTCTCCGCCCACCGGCATGGTGCGCAAATCAGGCAACTTGTCGGGGTCGAGGAATTCCAGAATTCCGGGTGTCCCCATATACACCGTAATTCGATGCATACGCAGGAGTTCCTGGAAGGACGCGGGCGACTGTCGTGTCTTCGTCGAAGCAACGAACAGCGTCGCGCCATTGAGCAACGCCGCGAATACATCGAACGTAGCCACATCGAACATGGTCGATGAAAACAACAAGAAGCGATCATCGTGGCCAAGCGGGTAAAGCGCACTCGCGCCCTCCACAAAGGACGTTATCGACTTGTGCTCGATCATTACGCCCTTGGGCTCGCCGGTAGTTCCGGACGTATGCATAACATAAGCCAGAGCGTTCGGCGGAATGGACTCTGGAACGAAATGCATGCCGTGGCCCAAGGCCGCAAGATCCAAAATATCCCAATTGCCTTGCGGAATTTGCCGGACAATACCTGTACTCGTGAGGACGGCGGCAACCTTTGCACGCCTAAGGATCGAATCCAATCGGTCACGAGGGGTATCGAGATCGATCGGCACATAAGCGAAGCCGGCCTTCAGCACCGCCAGCATTGCCTGCGGCAATGCGACCGTCCGATCCAAGATCAACGCGATGCGCGCTTCAGCAGCGAAGCCTCGCGCCCGCAGCCCTGCCGCCACCCTGTCCGAGACCCGGTCGAGATCCGCGTAAGTCAATCTGGCACCGGCTTCATCCTCGACCGCAATTCGGTCAGGGCCTTGAACGCATTGTCGTGCGAAGCGGGCGGGGACGGTATCAATCACTCGGTCAGCACTCATCCCCCAACAACACTCCTCAATGGCACCCAGCTTCTTTCGCGGATTGCCTTATCCCGCCAATTCAGTTTCGATCATGTACAGGATCGCTGGTGGCACTCCTGCGAATACTCAATGGCCGCATATCAACCCAGACCTGCTCGATATGGTCTAGGCACTGCTCGCGAGAACCCGAATACCCGGCCGACTTCCACCCGGCGGGCACTTCCCTATTCGCCGGCCATACGGAATATTGCTGCTCGTGATTGATCACGACCAGAAAATCAGGCTCCGGAACAGCTTCGACTTTGTCATCATTGGTCATCACAATTATCCATCTCGCATCACGGCACGCGCGCTTCTTCTCTTCACCCGGCGGCTAAGCATCGGCATCCTGGATCGCCCTTATTCTCCGGTCACGTGCAAATTCGCGCTCGACTTCATTCATGAAATCGCTGAATCGCGGCCGAATAAGGAAATTCATCGCGTCAAAGCGGATGCCAAATCGATCGCGAATCATCGAAGCTCCGAGTGTGGCCGAGATGGAATTGCCGCCCAGCATCACAAAATCGCTGTCCTCTGATATCTGTGCGATTCCCAGCAAGTCCGCCCAAATTTTGACTATGTCTGCCCGCATCGAGCTGCCTGGCGCGCTTCGGCCTTGCTCTTGTCCGAACTGCAGCATGGCATCTAGTTCGACCTGCGTGCGATTGATCTTGCCCGTATTTCCCAGAGGCAGCGCATCGCTGGCGAGAATAACGCTCGGGACCATGTAATAGGGCAGATTGCGCGCGGCATGCGCACGCACTCGCTCGCACAGCTCGTCATCGAGCACCGGATGCGCATTGTCACTCTCAACACAGGCAACAATCCGAGCGCGGTCCGTCGCTGCGTCGGCGACGAACACCACACATTCGGCAACACCTTCTATCGCGCGAAACGAATATTCGATCTCTTCCGGCTCGATGCGGAAGCCGCGCAGTTTCACCTGACGGTCAATCCGTCCGAGTATTTCGAACTCCCCACCAATTCTCTGCCGGGCCAGATCTCCGGTCCGATAGAGACACTCCCCTGGTTCTACCGCGAATGGATTTGGCACGAAACTGGCTGCCGTTTCGCGCGGCATGCGGAGATAGAAGCGGGCAATTCCGGCACCGGAAATGCACAGCTCGCCTGTTCTGCCCGGCAAGCACCGACGAAAGTTCCGGTCGACTATATATGCGCGCGTCCCAGCAAGCGGAAAGCCCAGCGGGAGCGATCGTGTCTGCGCCTCTTCCAGTTTCTGAGCCAACATGAAGAAGGTCGATTCCGTCGGACCATAGGTGTGCCAAACCTCGCCGCAATCCTCGATAAGACGGCTGGCCAGCTCCGGACTGACCATGTCCCCGCCAATCATGGCACAAAGGTCATCCTGGCCTTTCCATCCCGCGGCGTAGAGCAATTTCCAAACAGCAGGTGTTCCCTGAAAGTAGTCTGGTCGATGCGTTTCGATCTCGCGTTTCAGGTTGGAACCATCACGCATATCTTTCCGTGCGACGATCAAAGCAGCTCCGGAAATCAGAGGAAAGAGGATTTCGAAGGTTGCGATGTCGAAGGCGATCATAGTCGACGACAACATTCTCTTGCCGGGTCGACAATCAAAAAGTCGGCTCGACGCCTCCAGGCAATTGCCAATGGCCGAATGCGTTATCGCAACTCCCTTGGGACTGCCGGAACTGCCGGAGGTGTACAGCACATATGCCAGCTCATTCGGAGAATGCGATAGTTGAGCAGACGCTGCACTCGGCTCCCAACCTTGGCCGATTGAGATTACCGGAAGACCCGAAGGATCGAGCGGCAGTTCCCCCTCGTCAGATACAATCGCAAGCGCTGCGGCATGACGTAGGATCACCTCCAGTCGGCTCGGAGGGTGGGATGGATCGAGCGGAAGCACGCAATGACCAGCCATGAAAATCCCAAGGATCGCGGCTGGGAGATAGGCCGAGCGCTCCATAAGCATGGCAATCGAGCTGCCTGGAGGCAAATCAATGCTACGCAGGCCTTCGGCGATATAGTTCGCCGCATCGGCAAGCTCTTCGTAGGTGAGGCGCGTTTCGCTGCATTCGACAGCCAGGGCATCCGGCTGCTTCGCTGCCCAGGCGAGAAACCTCTCGACCACCGAAACCGGCTCGCCATCTCCTGTGCTTTCCGCTCGCGCAAGCGCGTTACGATCCG
The DNA here is from genome assembly GCA_028289565.1 of Parerythrobacter sp. GTDB lineage: Bacteria > Pseudomonadota > Alphaproteobacteria > Sphingomonadales > Sphingomonadaceae > JANQPE01. The sequence continues at coordinate 48,894 of JANQPE010000053.1, read as the reverse complement.
CCTCGTTCTGCAGTGAGATATCGGCGAGTACGATGCCGGTATCGGCAAGCGAGCCTTCGAGCAGAAGAACAAAACGATCCGCAAGCCGTTTCAGCTCCGCTTCGCCATAGAGCAAGGCCCGGCCACACCAGAGAAACTCCAAACCGTTTCCGTCTGCAACAACGTCAACGGCGAGATCGAATTGAGCAATCCCGGCTTCGAGCGCGACTCGCTGCAGGCAGCTATCGCCAATCGCCGCATTTTCATCCAACAGATTTGTATAGGAGAACGATGCGCCCGGTGGCTTAGCGCTACCGTCCCGCATCGCGACCAGATGCTCAAGCATCGGCTCTTCGCTCCTGCGGATCGCGCGCATTACCGCTGAACGCTCGCGTTTGAGAGCCGACCTCAGAGTTTCATCCCAATCCAACGCATTCTGGATAACGACAACATTGGTCTTGCAACCGATCATACGGTATTCTGCTTCATTCCTTCGCAGATCGATCGGCGCAGCGATAAACTCGGCACTCTGCAGCCCGGCTGACTTCGCCAAAAGCAAGCGAAAGGCGCAGAGCAGCGCCATGAAGGGGGTCACGCGCTCATCACGAGCGAGCTGCGTCAAAGCCCGGTAGGTCGAGCCGCCCAATCTCTGGGAGAAGAAACTGCATGCAAATGGATCCTCGTTGAGCAGCGGCGAGCGCAGCATCAGACCACCCGACTCAACACCCACTCTTCTCCGGTCCCCTGGGTCGACTTCATCAGTTGATCGCTGAGCCTGTGCTACCTCGACAAAGTCGAACGCATTGTCATCGTCGGCCGAGTGACCTTCTTTAAGACAGGCCGACAGATCACGGAGGAAAACCGCCTCTGAGGCTGCGTCCCAAATGAGATGGTGCGTCACGGCAAGGAGATATTGTTCTCCGTCCTCAGTCCGCAAAAGGTCAAATCGAACCGGTGCTCCATCTGATATGGCCAGCGGCGCAGAAACAAAACCGGCTATATCCGGCTGTCCAACGTGATTGGTCGGCAGTTGCTTCACGGAGAAATCGAGCAGGATCGTATCGATACTCTCGAGAAAAGGTTCCCCTTTGCTCACGTCCAGTCGCGCACGGAGCATCGGATGTTTCGCAATCACCTGAATCAATGCATGTCGTAAATCGGCCGGGTCAAGCTCGGCGGGAATGCGGTACAGGTTGGGAATGTTGAAGAGACTGGGATCGTTCATCTGGCGTACCATCCGCCAAATGATGCGCTGTGAAGAATTCAAGAAACAACGCATCCTAATTCACAAAAATTGCTGAAAGGCTTACCGCAAAAGGTATGCTATCTTTACAGCGCAATGAAATGCAAGTGATTCATCCGATAAAAGCAGTTCTCGCACTTTTCTTATGATCAAGTATGTTTCGAGAGGGTAATTCGCCGAATATCGACGATCTTCAAATCGGCATCCGACATGCACTGATTTCGGATTCAACATCGGGATAAACAAAATAGAGTGAGCACGACATCCTCCCTGTTCGAACAGATGGTGAAAGCCGGTCCAGCCGCGATCGCTTTGGAATGGAATGGTGGAACCTGGACTCGGGCACATCTGTCGGAAGTCGCAAGGAACATCAGGCAAAGCCTTGAAGAGGCCGGCGTGGAGGAAGGCGAGCGCGTTGCAGTCGAACTCGGGCGCTCACCATGGATGATAGGCGCACAGCTTGCATGCTGGGAACTCGGGGCCATCGTTATATCGCTCGAACCAGATTGGCCCTCGGCGCGACGCGAGCGAATGCTCGCCGTTTCTCAACCAAGCTTTGCAATAGTGGCGGATGAAAATGGCGATCTGCAAATTTCCCAGCAGAAGTATGGTGCGAAATCGCTGTACGATACGGAAGAAAGCCGAACGGATGATGCGGCGCTTTGCTCGTCTTGTCATGGATTGGGGTGGAACGACTTTGTGTGGGTCAATCATGCGGCTCTCCAGGCTAGGGCAACAAACGCAGCTCTGGCCTATCATCTGTCGCCCGCTGAGCGGGCCACTTGGCTCGGCCCCGCCGCATCAGCCTATGGGCTGGGCTTCGCTTGGTCCTGTCTTTTGTCCGGTACGTCTTTGATCATTCCTGACCGTGGAGTGGAGGTGCGCCCGGATCACTTGCCCCGTTGGCTCGATCGCCGGCAAGTCAGCATTGTCGTTGTTCCCATGCCGCTTGCATCCATTTTGCTCGGAGCGTTTCAAGACTCCGGGATGCCGCCTCGATTGATCGTGGTTCCTTGCGATCCGAGTCACTTCCCGGTGCAGGGCAAATTGGCAAGCACGGTCGTGCTCGAATTCGGTGATGCTCTGACAAACTGCTTCTCGCGAGTCGAGCTGGACGCCCACAGGCAGCAATCTCATCCATCTATCGGCGTGCTCGATTCCGCAATAAGGCCCAGGCTTGTGGAGTCTGATCCAGACGGAACGGGAATGCTCGAAGTGGCTGGTCCGTGCACGCACCGTCGCATCGGAGCGGAAGAGACCGACTTTGTCGATACCGGATTCCTCGCCCGGCCATGCGAGACTGGCCCGGGCTTTCGCTTCGCTGGTCATGCCACGCGCAAGGTTGATCTACATGGCCGGTGCGTAGAGTGGCGTGAGATCGAAGACTTGCTGCTTTCCGATAAGCGGATCAACGGCATTCGCTTGGTCGACAACGAACCGTTACCAAGCCTCAGAGGGGCGACACTCGAACTGGTCACGAGCGATGCGGTTCTAAGACCATCCGACATCCGCGAACGACTGCTCGAATGGTTGCCGTTCACAATGGTTCCTCCGCTTCGGAACATCCTCGTCTCAGGTTCGGGGAGCAATCATCCAGACGCTCCGATGGATGAGGCCGAAGCGGTCCCGTTTGTGCGACAGCTTCCCCCGGCGAACGCCGCGCTGGTCGCTTCCATCCGTTCGATTTGGAAGGCGGTTTTTGATACAGCCGATATCGCGGCTAACACCAATTTTGACGATCTGGACGGAAGTTCTCTTCAAGCTGGCATGATCGTCGCCGAAATCGAACATCGGCATGGCGTCCGTATTCCGATGGCAAAACTCCAGCATCTCAAATCGCCGGAGCTGCAGGCCCGCTTCCTTACCGCGAAGATGCGAGTCAGGAGCACATCGCCATCGTGACCTCGATTTCCGGAATTCGATCGGCGCATTGGCAGCCTTGGCGAGAAGAACCATCGCCGCATCGGCCGCTGAATTCGCGCGTCGACATCTTCCTGACTCCTGCAGTTCCCCCTGATCATCTCCTGCCCGCATTGACTAACCTGATTACGGCCGACGAGCTTCAGGGAGCAATTGGCAAACAGGGCAACGCATTGCAGGCACGAACGATTTGCTCGCACGCGACGCTGCGCCTGTTGCTGTCACTATATCTCGATCTCCCTCCCCGCGACGTGAGGTTGGAAACCGGTGTCGGCGGCAAACCGATACTCGGGCAAGCCCACAAGAAAATGCCCGAACTCCACTTCAACCTATCGCACTCGCGAGCATTCAATCTTTTTGGTTTCGCAGCCGAACCTTTGGGGATCGACATCGAGGAGCTAAGCCCGATTGCTCTGGGAAACGGGATGGAAGAGCTGGTCTTATCACCGGCCGAGCGAGCTCGGTTCCAAAGTATCGATGCAAGCAACCGACTGGATTTTTTCCTTCGCGCCTGGGTCTGCAAAGAGGCCATCGCAAAGCGTACCGGCGAAGGACTCGGTCTTGATTTCTGCACGCTCGATGCACTGCAAGATGACGGTACTGCGATGCCAAACGGCAAGGCTGGGCAGGTGCATGTTAAGCTGTTCGAACCGTTCAAGTCTCATCGGGCAGCACTTGCAACGTCAGCCCCTTTGGCGCCCAGCTATGTCAGAATCCATGCGATCGAAGATTTACTGACCCGGACATTGGAGGGGAGAGATGGATACGCAATTTGATGCAATGCCCGATCTTGATGAACTTGAACGGCAGGGCTTCCTGTTGATCGAGGGTGCGATAACGCCCGAAGTGGCAGAAACGACGCAGGAGCGCATAGCGCGAGCGCGGGAAAATGGCTGGGAAGACGGCTACAACGCGGTCGGCAATATGTGGTTCGACACCTTGCTGGACCGTGACGAAGAATATTTTTCAGATTTCGTGGCTCATCCTTCCGTAAGGCATCTGCTGCAAGGCGCATTCGGAGCCCAATGCGAGCTGAGAAGCCTGCGCTGCTACACCAATCCTGGCAGATATTCTCAAGAATGGCATCTGGACTTCTATGGCTATTGGGCCGAGCGGAAACGCTCGGAAAATGCGCGCTATGGCGTACAACCGATGGCGATCAATACTAGCTTTTATCTTCAGGACAATCACCCAGGACAAGCATGCCTCCAGTTTGTTCGCAGTGGCCATTTACGGCCTCCGCCTCATCTGGACCCCATGGATCGCGAGGCGTTCGATAGCTGGTGCGACAGTCAAGACCTAGTTACTCTCCACCCAAAGGTCGGAGATTGCGTCATGTTCTTCAGTCACATGCCGCATCGCGGTTTCAAGCTGGACGACGATATGACTCGATCAATCGTTGTCTGTCACTACCAGGTGAATCCGATGCATTCGGGCGTTTGGCACATTACCTATCCGCTTGCCGACCAAGGGTTGTTTCCGCTCACTGAAGACACTGTGCATGCGGTACGCCAGAAACGCCGGATTGGCCCCTCGCCTGCCTGATGCCGTCATCGGGTCCGCCGGGGCGCTAGGAGCGCGGTACCAGTTCGACGAATTTCACGTCGAGTGCCTTGCCGTAGAAGCGGGAGAGTCCTTCTGCCCGCCTTATTATCTCCGCTTCGAGATCACCGGTGCATTCGACAAAACTGTCGATCAGGATTTGTACGATCTGCGAGGACATCCGCATTTTCCAGATTCCGCGGACCTGCCCATCCACCAACAGCAAGGGAACACCAACCGCTCCCTCCAGCCGTCCCTTTGCATCTCGTACGATAAGCGCGCGCGATTCCGGTGGAACCAACAATCCACGCGGCTGGCTATTGAGCACGTACGGGTCATAGCGTCCGAGCAGCCTGACGCCTGAGGGGGCAGTGATGTTGACGGCTTGCATGTCGGCATCAATCGTCCACGCCCTTGTCCGTCCGATCCTGACTTCGGTCAGGCTGTCAATCTCCGAAAAGAGGGCCTCTGCCCGCGGTTTGCCGATATGCAGCCATCGTGCAAACCCTGCTGGGTTTGTAGGACCGTATGCACGAACATATTGTCGGCACAGGTCGCGTAGCGGATGCTTGGTCGGCTGTGCCTTTTGTAGCGTCAGCCATTGGTCAGGCCTCGCAAAGAACACCGACCCTCGGGCATCCGATTTTGCAAAGCACAAAAGCCCGTGAAGCGCGGCTTCGCGCAAGCCATCGCCCCATGACGATCTGAGTCGTGCACCGACCTTGTCTCCCAGGCGATCACCGACCCTGTCGGCCAGATCGCGCCGATTCAAAATTCGGCCGTCGAGAGCTTCACCAATTGCGCGGGCAAGAGGATCCGGCTCGGCCGGCAGATCATAAGCATCGCGCAGCGCCGCCAACCGCTGACGATAACGGTGCGTGGGGAGAAGGTGAAGCGTTCCTCGTGGCCCATATGTCTTGACCAGCGAACGATCACGCCAAAGAGCGCATTCAATCTCACGAAATGTGGCGGAACCGAGACGCGAGGCGAATGCGAGAAATGCCGATCCCAAGTCTTGAGATTGGATAAAGCAAAGCGCATCGGCCACATCCTCGGGAGCGGCATCGGTATGCGTGTCCCAAGCAAAGTTGAAAGCCAGACGAAGGTGAAGGCGATCATCTTCGTCTAACTTTACGACGGCCAAGAGGAATCTCCTAACTCAGCCCGATAAAACCAACCGGAACACCCGGTCGGATCGCTCAGCTCAAATCTCGTGAAGGTAGGCCAGCGGTGCACGCGGGATCGGCTGTAGCGGCCTGTCCCATTTCCAATCCGCCGGCTTCATGTCGTGTACCTGCTGATGGAAAATCCAATAGTGCTGGTCACAATCGAGTGCCCAATAGACAAGATCGCCGTAGAACTGCATTTCCGGACGATCAATGACCTCGGTTCCATTGCACGCAGCGACAACCTGCACACCCGCTTTGATCGAGCGCCCGAAATGCTTGTCGATGTCTGAAACATAAACATGCATGCCCGAACCATCACGGCCCGTCCGACGCGGGGATTCCACAATGTTACCGCCCGTTGGCCCGAGCAAGAACCTGCTGCCATTCTTACTAGTCAGCATTTCCGCATGATAAACGGTCCCGTCGGAACCAACCTTGCGATACTCTTCTATTTCATGGAAGCCAAAGCATTCATGCAACCATTTTGTGGCCACGCCGACATTTTCATAAACAAGATGAGGAACTACCAGTCCTTCATAAACTCTCTCGCTACTAGCGGTCTTGACAGCCATCACTATCCCCTTCGTCAAAGTTCACATTCATCAAGCTCAGAAAATCCACGCTCAATTTATCCATCAAGTCTCTTTGCCTAGATCATGTAGAATCAAAAATCCGAGTGCTAAATATTAACACAATTTTCGAATTTATCAAAATCCTTGAACCCTGTACTATGATCTCACAGTAATGACGTTCAAATTTGGAACACGAATCCATCATGTCGCTGAAATTTTTCTCGTTGAGCGCGCAACAGGAACAGCTATGGATAATTGACGCTCTGAACTTGCAGCGTGGCGCTTACAACGAAGGCAGAGCGTTCCAAATAAAAGGTAAATTGGATTCACAGGCGCTATCGGTCGCGGTCACCGAGCTCATCCGAGATGTGCCAATGTTGCGGAGCACCTTTTCACAAACCGAGCAGGGGCCTGTGCGGATCGTTCGTTCGGACGACATCTCCGATATCCGCGGCCTTCAGAGATTCACTTCAAGCGGAAGCACGCGAAGTACTCTTGATCGAATCCAGGACTTTATCGAAGAGCAATACGATCTCGATGGAGGCGCATTGTGCAGGTTTGGGCTAGCCGAAGATTGCGCTGATGGACCAGTGTTGGCGGTCGGAGTGCATCATATCCTGTCCGATGGTTTCGGATTCGACAAGATAATGGACGGGCTGGGCCGGCGATACTCGGCCCTCCGGTCCGGAAGTAGATGTATAGGGAGAGACGATCGCAAGCCCTACGATGACTTTGTCCGATGGCAGCAAGATTATTTCGCTTCGGCTCGGTTCGAGCAAGATCTCGCATACTGGCGCAAGTCTCTCGGAGGGTTTGAGCAGCCCGCGAAGCAACTCGCCGCGAGAACGAGCAAACCGGCGGAAAGAACGACCAGCACCTCGGATTATTTCACCATCCCCCAGCGCCTACAAACCAATGCGCGAATCGTCGCAGATGAGCTGAATTGCACACCGTTTGCGGTAATGATGGGTTGTTATGCGCTGACCATCCACGACCTAAACCAGGCGCATGACATCGTTCTCGGCACCGGAGCGATGGCGCGTCCGGGGCTGGATTACCACCAGTCATTCGGCCTGTTTTCAAACATGTTGCCAATCAGATCCCGGATCTGCGGTCCAGTCTGCATTGGGCAGTTCCTGATTGCTTTTGCAGAGCGCTACCTTGCAGGCGTTGATCATCAGTTCGTGCCATTCGACCGTATTTTGGCGGCGACCGCGATGGAGCAGGACAGAGCCTATCGTCCGCTTGTGCAGCATGTGTTCACGATGTGGGAAGGGAAGACCGATCTCACCTGTTTTGAAGGGCTCGACCTGGTCGAGATCGATGTCCCGCGAAGCCGGTGCCGGTTCGAAACCCTGTGCGAAGTGCTGGTGGACGGACAGAAGTGTCGCTTGCGCATAGAGCATGACCCGACCACCACCACACGGGACGATGTCAAGCGGATCGCAGAGCGATTCCTGAACTTGCTCGACAGCCTGCCGACGCACTTGAACAGCTCGCTCGACATCGCGGCGGCGGCGAATAGACACCCCAGCGGACCGCCTACGCAATCACGGAAAGTCTCCGAGACTTCACTTCCCCTTGCGCCGCTGGTCAAAGCGGTCTGGGCGGAAGCGCTTGGCGTCGAGACAGTTGCGGACAACGACAATTTTTTTGCCCTGGGAGGAAGGTCGATTGTCGCCGTTCGGCTTAGCAGCATTCTCTCGGACAGGCTCACCATTCACTTGCCGATCAAGCTCTTGTTCGACTATCCGGTACTGCACGAATATTGCAGGAAGCTACAGAGCAAGATCGAACCCGGTTCGCTGCGGGACCAGCACGAGTCGGGGCGCCCTGAACCGACTGACCGCGGGTCGATCCAGCCAAGCCCCAAGCGAGCCAAACCCACGCTTTTTCCGCTCACGCAAACACAGCTCCAATTGTGGACGAACGAGCGGTTGGGTTTCGCCGACGCGAATGATTTTGCCGCTGCGATCCAACTGGAAATTGACGGCCCTTTGGACTCTGGAATGCTCGAGGAGGCATTTCGAATGGTCGCGGATCGGCACGAACTTCTCAGAGCAAGTTTGGAAATCGATGCGAACGGTCTTCCTCATTGGTCTGTCGCGGACGAGATCGAATTGAACATTCCCGTTGTCGACTTATCAGGCATGAATCGGGAAACGGCTCGCATTGCCGCTACCGGCATCTCGAAGGCGGAGGCTGCTCGATGCGCCAACTCGTCAGCAGATCGTTTGCTACAATTGTTGCTGATCCGTCTGACAGCAGACAGGAACATCCTGATCGTGGCCCAAAATCATCTAATCACCGACCCGAGGTCGCTCGAACTTCTTCTGCGTCAGTGGTCACAGGCATATTGCGCGATAGCATCGCAGGAGCCTTGGTCTGCACCCAATACGGAAGGCTCGGAACTTGCTGCGAACGTCCGGGACGAATCGACTTGGCTGAAAAGCGAAGCCTGCAAAATCGCACGAGAGTTTTGGCGCGAAACACTCAGCGGTAGCGCCGCCACTCTCCCTCAGCCCGACATACCTGGCGCAAAGCGGCAGAGCATGGCCACCGAATTCATACGGAGCAAATTTTCCGCCTCGGAAACCGCCGCACTGCTTGAAACGGCGCGCCATAGCTCTGCAACCCCATTCATCATACTGCTCGCGTGCTGGGCCGAATGCCTCCGCCAATGGACGGGTGAAAGCACGATCATAACTGGTATCAACGCCGAGAATCGGTTTGGCGATCGGGCCAGACGGGCAATCGGGTGTTTTGTGAATCCCGTGCCGCTTCGCATCGACCTTGGAGAAGCCGCTGGGCATGTCGAAAGACAGCGTGCGGTCACATCGGCGCTCCTCGCGACGCTTGAACACCAGCGATTGCCGTTTCGTGAGATCGTCAAGCTTTCCGAAAGCCCGCTACAACCGAATCGAATGCCGGTTTTCCAGACCATTGTTGACTGGGTCGAGCCGCAAGAAAATGCATTCGATATTGCAAACTGCACAACACGCATATCACCGATCCGCATGAACACGAACCGTTTCCATCTTGCATTGTACGGGGGGATAGAGAATCAAGAACTTTTTTTTGAAGTAGAATACTCACCTTTTTTATGGTCAAAGGAAACAATTTCGGAAAAAGTGATGAAATTGCGCTCTCTACTCAATTTTTTCTGACCGTATGTAAGCGAATGAGCTGCGCATCAGTGGTTTGATCTCGACAGATTTTCTGGAGAAGCGTGGTGGATGTTACAGCAGAGATTGAAGGCCATATCGCGAGAACCTATCCAAAGGCAGGTTTGATCTCGGATCTCGCCGATCGTTTTTCACGCGATGGGTTCGTTTTGCTCAGGGACCTGGTGCCCGACACCGTCAAAAAGCACGTTTCGAACGAAGTCCATCGGCTCATGAGATTTGGCAATCGAATAGATCTCGTGGTCGAGACAACCGGCTCATCCCCCCGCAAGATGACAACCGTCGGCATGCGAAAGATTGAGCAGAATTCCCGACTTATACCCGAGCTCTATTCATGCCACGCACTGCGTGCGTTCCTTGCCCGGATAACCGGCGAAGCGCTGCAGGCCTGTCCCTGGGAAGAAGAAAGATACGTCATCATCAAGCAGGAGAATGCAGGGGACACTCATGGATGGCATTGGGGCGATTACGCATTCACCTTGATCTGGCTTATCGAAGTACCCGAGGATCCAGGCGGCAAGTTACAGTGCATTCCAAACACGCGTTGGAACAAACAGGACCCGCAGCTCGAGCGTTACCTAGCTGCGAACACACCCGACACCTATGGTTTTGAAACCGGAGATGTATATCTGCTGCGATCCGATACAACACTGCACCGAACCACCCCTCTCACCTGCGACTGCACGCGAATAATATTGAACACATGCTGGGCTTCCGCGGCAGATTTGGAAAGCAACAAGACACACGAAACGATGAACCAGATGTTTCAATGACGCGTGTTGACGGAAGTGCTGATCAGGGCCTTTTTTCACCTTGGCTGCTAAACGAGCCCGATCCGAAAGCCAAAGCGCGGCTCTTTGTGCTCCCCTATCTCGGTGCAGGCGCTTCGATGTATCATGGCTGGCGCGAACTGGCCGACCACGTTGATATCTGCATGGTGCAGTTGCCGGGTCGCGAAACATGGCATTTCGCGCCGCCGATACGGGATTATGCGGATTTCAGCGGGGAATTGGTGGAAGCGCTGGCTCCACTGCTGAATGTCCCGTTCGCATTTTTCGGTCACTGCAACGCTGCCTATATCGCATTCGAGGCGAGCCGGGCCGCCGAAGAGGCCGGAAAGATGCCCGCGCAGCTTTTCATATCGTCGATGTTTGCGCCGGATAGGGCTGTCGAGGCTCCGATATTGAGAATGGACCGAAGCGCAATCAAAGAAATGGCCAGATCCGTTGCCCGGCGAAGCCTTGGCGAAGACAGTGAGGAACTGGCCGAGGCGGTACGCGCCGCTATCGAGATCGATTTGAAGGCCTATCGCAGATATGCTTCCGGTTCGCATTCGCGAAGCGAAACAATCCTGGGGCACCCGTTAACGGCTATCAGCTGGGATGAGGACGACAGTGTCGGGCAATCCGGTCTTGCGGAATGGCGAGCCTATTCGAACCGAACCGATTTGATGACCTTGCCCGGCGATCATTGGACTTTCGCGACCGCCCCTTTCAGGCTGGTCGCCATTATCGAGTCAATGCTGCGCGGAGATGCTTAATCGCGCGGAAGACCAGCCACTCATCAGTGAACGCAAAACAAATTGCCTTCGGGGTCTTGCATCACCGCGCAGCTCTCCTCCAATTTTCCGACTCCATGTTTGCGCATGCCAACAAATTTTGCCCCGAGCCCGACCAATCGCTCGATTTCGGCTTCACGATCATCTGCGGCAATGTCCAGACGCACGCCCAGGCCGCCTGTTGCCGGAACGGCAGGCCCCGGCTCGTCGTTGTCGCTCCCCTCAGCCTGATATGCGGAAGCGTCTTCGCGCTCAAAAAACAACCGGACACCCAGCCGGTCGGAATCGCTGACAGCCGCCGCGACATCGGCCTGCAAGCCTTCCTCGCGAAGCGCGACCTTGACCTCTTCCGGAACGTCTTCAACTTCAACCAAAAGCGTGTCTGCCCAAAAACGAGCAAGTGAAACGGGATTCTTGCAGGCAAAATTCACATTGAGCAATTGGGCCATGCTGTGCTCCTTTTATGGCAAGTAGCATAGTAGAATTGCGGATGAAGGTACAGATTACCTGCTTTCTTCAATGTAATCCGCCAAATAAGTTCGCGACGGGATCGAGACAAAGCAAGTCACCAAGGAGACTGGGTGGCGGCAGGGGCAGCCTAGCCGCAACTCGTCTCCGGCCAGAGCGGCCATCGCGAGTTCGAGTTCGGCTCAGACAACGGGACTTTGCCGTTAGGCTATTACAGCCTGATTAACCTTCTCCCGGAACCAATCTTTATCCAGCCGCATGCAATTTCGCCTGCATGTTACTGAGCGCAAAATCTCGAATCGCGAAAGCGGCTGTGTTCGCCAGCGTTGCGCTAGCCAGCCTCCCGTCAAGCACAGGGGTCCAGGCACAATCCATAGGTGCCATCGCGCACCCGGCAATAACCCTTGCAGTCGCCAAAGCCTCATGCACAGGCAGCACATTTTTCTCGCCGACCGGCGCGCAATCGCAGCCAATAGCGGTCGCATCGACAAAAAGCGCCGCCATTCTCGGCGGAGAAATGAGCGCTCTCGATCGCATACGCCAGCAGCAAGTCGATACCGCGACAACGCTTGCCAACAGCACAGCCCAAAAGAAATCCTTGCCGGCACTCGCCCCGGCCGTGGGTGGAATACGGCAGATCGTGCAAAATTGCGCTCCAAGAAATCAGGGCAAGATCAATGGCATCGCCTCTTCGCCGGCAGGCACCCTGTCCAAAGATGATTTTCTTGCATCGAAGCGAGTGAGAATCGGCAAGACCAACTTTGACCGTGACTGGAAACGTGTACGGCGCGAGTCCGTTCGAGGAACATTGCGCCGGCAATTCGGAAGAGGTGTTACGCCCTCCCATGAAACTATCGGCAAGATCAATCGTTGGGTGAATAGTGAAATTGCCTATGTCGAGGACAAGGATCTATTCGCACGCGCGGATTATTGGGCCGGCGCACGTCGTACCCTTCGCCTGGGCAAGGGCGATTGTGAAGATATTGCGCTAACCAAAATGCAATTGCTCGCAGCAGCCGGCATCTCGCGCAACGACATGTTCCTGACCATTGCGAGAGACCGGGTCCGCAATGCCGATCACGCCTTGCTAGTCATTCGGTTCAAAGGCCGCTTCATAATACTCGACAACACTACCGACCATATCCTCGATGGGACACCATCGCACGACTATGCTCCGGTTCTAAGCTTCAACAACCGGACCGCATGGATCCACGGCTATTAGAAACCCTTCCCCGAATTCAGATGCTAGCGCTCGGTCAACGCCCGGTTGAAAGCTTTTGAAACGGGTTTGAGAAGGTAGCTCAGAATCGTGCGGCGACCGGTGAGTATTTCGACATCGCAAATCATCCCGGGAACGATCGGAAAGTTCTGTCCGCCACGCTCGATGAATGCCCGATCCGTCTCAATCAAAACGATGTAATAGGTTTCACGTTCTACTTCATCGAATATGCTGTCAGCAGATACTTGCTGGACCGTTCCTTCAATCCCCCCGTATATCGAGAAATCATACGCGGTCACTTTGACCACGGCAGGGTCTCCCACTTTGATGAATGCGATGTCGCTTGGCGCTATTCTTGCCTCGACTAGCAACCTATCCCCCACCGGGACGATCTGCATGATCCTCTCACCAGCATTTACGAAGCCACCAACCGTGGTGATCTGAACATCGTTCACGATCCCGTCTGCCGGAGCTCGTAACTCGTTTCGCTGTTGCCGCGCTTCCGCTCCGCGGATCGTCTCTTCGTTCACGGCGATGCGTGTTGTCACTTCACTGCGCTCGTTGAGTGCTTGCTGGCGAAAGTCGAGCCTGGCTGAACTGAGATCAGCTTGCGCCTGACTGATGGCTGCCGATGCCCGAGCCGATGCCTGCTGTGCCGCCGACAGCCTCCCTTGGACATCGACCAGTTCGCGCTGAGCAGTCAAAAGCTCGGTTCTGGGGACGATTCCTTGTGCGGCAAGAGGTTCGAGCATAGTAACCTGCTCCTGCGCCAACCGAACGCTATTTCTTAGCGATGCAACGGTTGCATCGGCTTCCCGCATATCGCGCCGCCGTTGCTCTACTGCTGCAGCAAGCGACCGTTCACGGGCGCGAGCCGCAGATACACGCGCCTGCTGCAAGCGCCGTTCGTCGGCGCAGACCGTTCCTGCTTCGCAACCGAGCGACCCGCCCGAAGCTTCTTGTTCGAGCCGCCTCGCCCGCACGGCAAGCCTCTGATTTTCCGTCTGCAACTGTCCGAGTTCCGATGCAGACTGGGCATCGTCGAGCCGGACAAGGAGTTGGCCCTTTTTCACTGACTGTCCGCCACGAACGAGAATTTCTTCCACGACCGATGGCTCCGCCGGCTGGACCAGTTGTGCCTTGCTCGAAGGAATGACCCGGCCTGTACCGCGCGTAATACTGTCTACCTCGGCCACCGCCGCCCAGATCAACAGGGCAGCCAAACCTATTCCCGAAATGAAGATCAGCTTGCGCGACGCGTCGGTTCTCTCCCACAGTTGCAGCGATTTCATCCAACGGGCTCCTTCAGGGAGTGCAACGTGCCCTCCTCGTTGTCGTCAGCCGCCCTATCCGATTGTTCCGCGATTGCTTCGTCGTACCTCTTCTTGGAAGCCGAAGGACCCGGAATAGTCAGACGCCATTCCTTAGTCGTGTCCAGCCGACCGCCAACGTCGGTCTCGGCATGCCTGTCGGTCGGATCCGGAGCAACAGTCAACCCGGGTACGAACCGTTCTTCGTCCATCGATTCAGCCAGCTGTTCTTGCTGGCGCGATCGCGCCAATTTCGACCAATCGAGCCTAGGAATCCTTTCGAACTTGGACCATTTCGAACGAAAAGCTGTCGCACCTCCGCTCCGGCCGGGGAACCGGTAAAAAATATGCGTGCCAATCACTTCCAGCTTTTTCAGCGTGAAGGCCCATTTGGGCAACACATAATCCGCATGATAATGAGTGGCCGTGCCGACATCCGAAAGCTGTTCGCCTGCGAGCGCGCGTTTGGCCAATCTTGACGATTCCTGCCATTGTTTGCGCAGCGGTTTGCGTAACAAGGCTCCATCGCAGGTGAAGCTGAACTGGCATACGCGATTATTCGATCCTTGATACACGACGCCGCAGATCGAGTTGGGATAGGCCGGGTGACGCATACGGTTCATGACCACTTGCGCAACGGCTCGCTTGCCCTTCTCGGATTCATTGGCAGCTTCGTAGTATATGGCTTGTGTCATACATCGCAGCGCCATTGGGTATAGGGCCGAAGACGGAGCAACCGGGCTGTAGGACGAGAGATCTTCACGAAGCCCCACCGTCGGGATCATCGTATTCCGGGACTGTGCATCCACGCCAGCCAGCATCAGTTCCTGATCCTTGCCGGTCGACATCCGCGCTAGCGAGTTTTGTAGCTGCCGTTCGATCTGCACCTTGCCGTGCGCTTGCACTGCATCGTCCGGTAGCAGGCTGGGGGATGCAACCACGGTCATTACCGGAACAAGGCAGCATGCCCTCAATGCAAAACGACGAACCCACGTCATTGTGCCAATCCCTCAAACGCTGTTCCTGTTGAGGCGAGCACTTCCTTGATGGGGCCGTCCGCAGCGATGCCACCCTTGCTCAGCACGATGATCCGGTCGCAAACGGAAAACAGTGCAGGCCTATGCGTCGCGATAACCAGCGTTTGATCCGGCGATAGCGATGCACCGAGCCGCTCGACGAACAATTTCTCGGTCTGGCTGTCCATCGCTCCGGTGGGTTCGTCGAGGAACAGCAGCTCGCATGGTGTGACAAGTGCCCGTGCCATCGAAAGGAAGGCACGTTGCCCGCCTGACAATTTGCGTCCGCCTTCGCCGACCGGCCGGTCAAATCCCCCGCCTTCACGAGCCAGAAATTGGTCTGCTCCGGTCTTCTGAAGGGCAGAAAGTATACGCTCGTCGGTTGCATCGCGCCGTCCAAGCGAGAGATTGTCTTTGACGGAGCCGGAAAAAAGCGCGGCATCCTGTCCAACAAAGCGAAACGCACTGCGCAATTGCTCGGGGCGATACTGGTTGGCATCAAGGCCGTCGACGAGAACCGCACCTTCGCTTGGTTCGTATAGTCCGCACAAGATTCGGCCCAAAGTCGACTTGCCCGAGGCAACACGCCCGACGACCGCAATGCGTTCCCCCGGTTTAATCGTCAGGTTGATACCATCGAGCGCGGGTTGCGATGCTTCGGGATAAACGAACCGTACGTTCTCGAACGAAATAGCCGGCTTCTCGATTGAGGCAGAGGCAAATTCGCCACCTTTCTGGCGCTCGTCGCTGGCATCGAACAATCGTTCGATACTGGAAAGCATTTCATTGGCCTGTCGCCCACGCGTAAGCACAAAGGCAATCTGGCCTGCTGGAGCAAGCGAGCGCGATGCCAGCATCACTATCGCGATAATCGCGCCCATCGAAATCGCGCCAGCCGCGAACAGGTAGTAACCGCCGATAATCAGCGAAACCGTCGAGATCTGCTGGAAGGATTGTGCGAGACCGACCGCAATCGAGTTGACATTGCGCAAACGCTCTTGTGAATGCGCACCTGCATCAGCCAGCCTATACCAGCGGCCCAGTGTGCCTCCCTCCCCACCCATGCTCTTGAGGGTTTCCATTCCCGCAAGCGATTCGACGAGCAGGGTTTGCTGTAATCCATAGTCCGCTTGCGCATCCTGAGCGGCATCGGTTACTTTCTGTTGCAGAAAATAACCCGCAACCAACATCGCCACTATGATTGTGAGCGGGATCAGCGCGAGCCATCCACCGATGATCGCGATCACACCGACAAAGATGAAAAGAAAGAAGACGTCGATCAGGAGGACAACAGTCGTCGACGCAAAGAAATCGCGAACGATCGCGTATTCGGAAACCCTGGCGGCCAAGGCTCCGGTATGCCCTTGGCGTTCTTGCAGAGGCGTTGCGAGCAAGCGACCGAAAATCTTCTGCGATAGCTTGAGATCAAGCCTGCGAGTAACCTGATCGAGAACTGCCGTCCTGCCCCGGCGAAGCGCGAATTCAAGCGCAAAAACAAGCACGACACCGATCCCCAGGACCCACAGAGTCTCGGTTGCCTTGTTGGGTATTACCCTGTCATAGACATTCATCGTGAATAGCGGAAGCGCCACGGCCAGCACATTGATGATGAAGGATGCCAGGATCACCGGCAAAAAAGAGCGGCGCTCCTTGCGCAGCTCGCCCCAGAACCAATGGCCTCGTCCTTTCGCGTGCCATGGAGCCTCTTCCGCACGTTGCAGGTCGGGATTGCCGAAAATGGCATACATCCTCCCGGCATATTCCGAGGCAATATCCTGATGCGGTCGCCATATCTCTGCTGCGGCTGCCGGCTCCCAGACGAGAAGCTCGCCCTCATTCGCGTCCGCGACGAGAACAAACCGTTCGCCTTCCAGCTCGACCAAGGCCGGATATGCGCTTTTACGGGTCGGCAGCCTGCGCGGCTTCGGCGTCTCGAAACCAACGCCGACCAACTCGAGTGCTGCGTCTGCCTGATGCCACGGCAACCGCCCATCCGCCTGCCTCGGCAGTTGGGCTAACGCACCGGGCGCAAAGCCTGGCGCATATCGGCGAGCAATTTCAGCTACGCATAGCGACAGAGTATCGACTTCGTCGCCCGCCAATCTGTCCTCCAATAACGACACTCTGCTTGCTCGCCTTCATCTGCTCAGTCCGGATAGACGCGGCGCTGCAGCTCTGCGGGCACTGGCGGCCCGAAATCAAAGCGTTCACGTTCTTGCGAATCCGAACCTGTTCCCGGCGTTATGTTCAACGCATCAAGGAAATTGTTAGTCGCAGCCAGGACTTGATAGCGTGCGAACACTTCCGAGAAGCGAGCTGTCTCCAGCCGCACTTGAGTGTTGAACCGGGTATTCTGGGCATCCAACACATCCAGCAAGGAACGGCGCCCGATATTGAACTGGCTGCGATAGGAGAGCAGCAGGTCGTCCGAGACGCTTGCCTGCCGACCAAGCGCGGCGACAATGCGCGTCTGCGTCTCAAGCGTGTTCCATGCCCCACGAACGTCTTCTTCCGCCTCACGCTGGCGCTGATGCAAAGCATAACGGGAAATCGATGCCTGGCGGACCGTTTCCTGCAGACGCGCTTGTTTTATCCCGCCATCGAAAACATTCCAGCGGAGCACGACGCGTCCCAGGAGATCGTTTGTCTCTCCGGAAAATCCGTCAATGTCGTCGCCGATACGGCCCCGTACCTCAAGACCGATCGTCGGATACAGATCACCTCTCGCCTTTTTCACGAGTGCATTGGCCGCATCCACATCGGCCTGAGCCTCGCGAACAAGCGGATTGCGTATCCGGGCCATGCCGATAGCCTGTTCGAGTGCGGTCGGCATCGACGCCACCAGATTGGGCGGGATCACGACATTGCTGATATCCAGGCTGGTCAAGGTACGCAGGGAGATCTGTGCATCGACAAGGGCTTTCCTGGCTTCCTCCTCGCGCACGACTGCAGCTTGCAGCCGTTCCTCAGCCTGTTGCTGATCGGCAATGCTTATCGATCCCTTCTGAACACCTTGCGAGAGATCCCCGACGAGCAATTCGTGAAAACGCCGGTTATCTTCCGCTGCAGCGGCAACACGCTGCTGGAGCAGTACATCAAGATATTGGCGCGATACCTGAAGGGCCACGAATTCCGAACGCTCAAGCACACGGAGCGACGCGCCATCGACACGTGCTGCCTGGCGCAAGAGTTCTCCACGGCGGCGACCAAAATCGACAATCGTCCATTCGCCCGTGATGCCAGCTTCCAGCGGATAAAGCTCGTTATTCGCTATGCCCAGATTGCGTCTCGTGGTGTTCTCGAGGCGCCTGACGCCGGCAGAGGCTTCTAGATCGACCCGGGGCGCATACAGGCCCTGAGCTTGCTTGCGTTCGAACTCGATCCCCTCCTTGTTGAACTGTGCCTGCAAGATTTCAGGGTTCGAACGTACAGCGACGTCGACGGCCTCTTGCATCGTCACCACATCGCTGGCCTCTTGCGCAAACGCTATGGGCGATGCGCTTGCGAGGAGTGTAGCCGCTACGGCTGGAAGAATGATGTTACGCATTTGATTTCCCCCGATCCTCACTGCGATACCCTAATCTCGACCCGCCGGTTTTGCGGGTTTCGGACGCCATCCTCAGTCGGCACCCTTGGATTTCTTTCGCCCTCCGCACTTACAGTCATACGACTGCGATCGATACCCAGGCTTTCCATGAGGTTGACTATTGCTTCGGCACGCCTGACGGACAGATCGTCGTTGTAGGCGTCGCTTCCCGCACGATCGGTGTGCCCGACTACGCGGAACGAATCCCACCCGCATGCCTGGGCATTGCCTGCAACGAACTGGATCGTCTGGACTGCATCCGCTTGCGGTACATCGGAGTCGAAGTCGAAGAAGACCAGTCCGGGCTGCTGATCGCCGCAGACTTCCGGCGGCGGGGCCGGTGGCGGAGGCGGGGCCGGGACCGGGGCCGGTCGTCGTACCATCCTCATCCGGTCATAAGCATAACCGCACTTGCCGATACTCGTTGCGTCACGGGCACGGGATTTCAAATAGCCGAGTGCGATCGCGCACTGAACCTTCGCTTCCGACGCCCACATGTATCGCGAACCGTCTGCCGAGATCACGCTGTCATCGTTCGTTGCCGCAAGGGCGGCGTCGTAACGCATCTGAAGAGCTGCCTTCAGCGTGGAGATATCCTCAGAAGCAAGATCCCCGCTGGGCTCCTGTGCCGCAGCAGCCGTGGAAACTGCGGAAATTATGGTTAACGCCGTAGTAATATAGGTCGCTGATCTCATTTCCATATCCCCCTGAAAGCTGACTTAATCGTAGTTTAGGCCTGCGCGACAGTCATTGCCGCCTCGTCGGTTTGATCGATCGCAAGATGAAGCGGATCGAGAGTATTAATCGACGCTTCGACAAGATGATCGAGAATGCTCCCGTCGGACGGACCATCATTCGCAATCAGATACTCCGATGGCCGCGCCGGCGCATCGAAATGATCGATAATCTGGTCCAGAAGACTGTCGTTCGCGATCTCGGTCAAGGTAATACTCGCTGCTTCGCCAGGCACAACCCTGTTCCCATCAACGGATTCCACTGGGACCGTCTCGAGCAGCAACAAGGCTTCCATCGCTTGCGCAACGCCACCACCGTCAAGACCCGACGACAGAACTGCTGGCGTGTGTGTTGCGACAGCCAGCTCATCCGCACCGTCCATCTCGAATTCGCGGACTTGCCGTGCATCGAACATCGACAATCCAGGCGCAACCAGCAAGCCGTCGCTACCCGAAAGCAGGTTAACCGCAGCGGTTTCGGTCATCGTAACGGTCGTTGCAGGCAGCAAGCCAGACAGATCCGGATCGCTGTTGATGGTGACAACAGGCATCAAGTCATCGATCGCCGCAACGTCGAAAGTCGATATCGATTCCAGCTCGACTTCGTCGAATGTGACAAGTTCTTCCGAATATTCGGCAATCGTAATGCCACCGAAACCTGCCGCCGCCGCCATAGCCTGTTCTTGACTACGGTTGTTCTGCCTTTCGGTAACAAATGCCGTATCCGCTACTTCACCCACTTGACCATTCGCCCAGGTGAAGGTGGATTTGCCGAATATTCCGACATCACCGCCAGCAGCTTCCGAGTCCACTTCATCCGAGACAAGGTCGATCGAAACGATGCCTGCATCTTCCAGTGTGGTGAATTCGCCATCGTCGGCGATGCCATCGAGATTGGCATCTTGCCAGATCCCGAACTGGGCATAAGCCGCATCCGATGCGTCGAGAACGCCATCGCCATTGTCGTCGAAACGCGCAGCCACGGCCTCAAGGTCAGTAAGGCCATCGCCACCGAAGACGAACTCGGATGCGTCGCTTACTGTTCCGTCTCCATTGGCATCGAATGCCAGGATCGCATCATCGGCTCCGACCCATGCGGTTGCTTCGGCGGTGCCATCGCCATCGTAATCGTAAGCAACTCCGGCATCCAACCCGACGAACTCGGTTCCATCGCCATCCAGGTCGAGAACAACCGGAGTGATGACTGAACCGAGCAGGCTCGATAGATCCGTGATCACTACACCTTCAAGCTTGATCAACGAGTCTTCGTTTACGTTTATGGTCGAGCGATCCTGATTGTAGATATAGGTGTCTCCCCCGACAATAAATGCCACGACGTTGTTCTCGCCGATATCCGTCAAGCTCCCCTGAGCCTGGATGTACTGGACGGCAGCCGCCAGATCTCCCTCGGTAGTGAGCGTGAGCGCACTCGAGAAGCTGTCCTGATCGTCAAACGTGATGATACCATCGGTAATCGAGTGCGACTTGATCGTCGATCCGTTAACTGTCAGCGTGGAGTCAGTACCATTGGTACCACTCGTATCGGATGCCGCACCGCGAGCACCAAAGTCCGTGAAGTCGATGTCATCAACGAACACATCAAAGTCCACGATTGTATCATAGCCTGTGATAGTCCCGTTATCCCCACTTCCTCCGATGGTGACAGTTGCGTCGCCGTCATTGATGATGAAGTCGTCGCTGCCAGTACCACCGAACATGATGTCGGCACCTTCATTGCCGATAATATCATCATCGGCGCCATCGCGGCCGATCAGGATATCAGCACCGCTGGTGCCATCCAGTTGTGATTGCCCTTCCTGTTCGACATTGACCGTGACGAACGCATTGTTGTCGTTGCCACCATTCGTCGCAGTATAGGTAAAGCTTCCACTCGAGGCTCCCGTATCGACAAACGTGGTGGTGCCGCCGCCGCGGGAAACGCTGCCGCTTGTAGCGTTGCCAACACTGCCAATCACGGTTCCCGCATTGTCGTTGGCAAGCAACCAAGCCTCATCGATGGCCACCGGTGCGCTGGTATTGGTAATGACCACATCGTTTCTGGCGAAGTTGGTACCCTGAGCTGCAGCGGCGATGTCGATCCGAAGGATCGCGATGTCGGTATCGCCATCCGCATCGACTACCGTGTATTGGAAGTTTTCGACTTCGGTGACAACGATGGTCGGCGGGTCGTATGTATAGCTACCGTCGGAGAAATCGAAAGTCAGCTCGCCGCCGAACGCGGTCGTTACCGTAAACGAAGTTCCAGTGATCGGCGAGCCCACGGTCGGGGTGATCGTGTTCACTCCGTCGAAAGCGTAAGTCACGCCATCGACCGTGATCGAGACCACAGAAATGGCGCCTGTCCCGCCCGTATCGTTAGCAAGCACATTGTCGCTGATCGGCGGTGTTACGACCGAGATGAGCGTATCGACCAGATCCTCGAAATCCGTGGCCAGGATCGGCGTGCCTTCGCCATCGAGGTCGACATCTTGCAAGCGGGCGTTGTTGATGCCGCCGCCGACACCGATCGCGGTAACGTTGATGTCATTATCGTTGATGAAGGTCTGCCACTGAGCCGCGACAGGATCGGACAGCGAGTTACCCCCCGAACCGGTCTGTTCGTTCGGATTCCCGTCGCTCAGGAAGAAGACCTGATTGCTGGCATTTGAATCGGGAGTGAATTCAGTTAACACTTCCTCGATCGCCGCGGTAAAATCGGTGCCACCATTGAACGGGCGCGAGCCGCCGAGCTGGTTATTGAGGCCATCGATCGCGGCTGCGAAGGACGCAAAGTCGGAAAACGTCCCTTCCGTTTGAGCGGTGCTCGAGAAGGTGATCAGAGTGAGATTGACGGTCCCCGTTGTATTTTCAAACAATTCGTACGCGGCATCCTTCACGGCATTGAGCTGAAGATTCAGTTCGGAATTGTTGATCGAACCGCTGAAGTCGAGCACGAAGGCCGCATTGATGCCCTCGTCAACCACGACAGTGGCCTCAAGGTCATCTTGCGCATCCGGCGTCTCATCGAAAATCTTGATGACGAAATCGTCGCTGACGGGATCGCCATCGGCATCGGTCAACTCTATCGAAACCGGGATATCAACGTCGATCAGGGTTTCAGTCGCGCCAACCTCATCAAGGTCGAGCTTTACAGAACCGCTTTCAACATAAGCATCGACAAAGCCTATAAACTTGCCCGGAGGGGCAGTAATCGTAAGCGTTTCGGTCGAATTCGCGCCGCTGCCGGTAAGCGTGAAGCTCTCGGTTGTACCGTCGGTGTAATGCGCGACGAAGTGGACGACATCGCCACCACCATAGTTCTCGAGTGAGAACGTCACAAACGTGGCATTGAGCAAATCGGTCCCCCCAGGCGGGGTGTAGCTTCCGGTTCCGTCGTAATCGTTAAGCGGACCGAAATCGAACCGCATGAACTCACCAGCATCGAAGTCGTTGTTGCCAAGACCGAAACCCAAAGTTGAGCCATTGATATCGCTGCGCTGAGACAGATCCGGATTTCCACCGCCCAGCCAGGCGGTTAATTCACCGCTGGTAAACAGCCCGCCATTGCCATTGGGTTCCCACCCGGTCACAAAGGCCAGCTCATCGCCGGTACTGCCCTGCGAGACAGTAACACTTTGAGTCGGCCCGGTACCGAATGCGCCGTCGGTGCCGATATCGACAATTGTTATTTCTCCGTCCACCGGCACGAGCAGGTCGAATTCATACTCGCCCGACGTCCCGGCATTCGGATCGACTGTCAGTGTGAATACCGCCGTATCGCCGGCATTGAAGGTCCCGCTATTGTCATTGTCGACATAGCCGGTCAGCACATTGCCGCTTTGCGAGGTCGATACCGCGGCGCCACTAACCGTCATGTCGCTTGTGTTGACGGTAATGGTGACATCCGAATCCGCACCGTCACCACCGGGTACGAAGTTGAGATCTCCAACCAATGGGGCATCGCCCGGATTGTTCAATATCTGCTCATTCGCGATCATGCCCGTGATCTGCGGGCTGTCGTCTTCGAGATTGACCGTGATCGCATCCGTTTGCGTCGTCGTGTCCGTGCCGTCGTTGACGTTCACATCGACCGTGAAGCTCGTCACGTCTTCACTCATCGTGTCGGAGTGGAAGATCGGGAGTGACTGAGTGACGGTGAACGCGCCGGTATCGTCGATGACCACGGCGATCGCCGTCGTGGCCCCACCGTTGATCGTGCCCGTAAGCGTCTTGCCGTCCGGGCTGAGCGACCAGGTGATTGCCGCGCCAGTGGCCGTTCCATCCGCGACAGCCAGCGATTCCGTCGGCAGGCTCAGCGTGACGGTGAAGCTGCTATCGTCGACATCGCTGATCGAGATATTGCCGTTTGCCGTCGCCAGGTTGGTGGTGTCGGTCGGGTTCCCGGTGGCATCCGGGAGACCGCCGGCCAGGCCTTCGTCCGAGGTGGCGACCGTGGCCGTCCCGACGACGGGTGCATCGTTCGTGCCGAAAATGCTGATCGTCAAGGTCGAGTTGGCGGAAGCATCGCCATCGGTGGCCGTATAGTTGAACGTGTCGGTCAGCGGTGCATCGCCCTCGTCGAGCGCTTGCACCGTATCATAGGCCGCTTGGTTCTCAGCCTCCATATAGAGCCGGTAGCTGTAAGTGCCATCCGAATTGAGCGTCAGCACGCCATAGGTACCGTTGAATGTCCCTGTGGTCGAAACCGTAAGCGGTTCGATATCGACGTCGGTATCGGCAACGTCGGCACGGGGCTGGCCATCAGGTGCGCCCGAATGGTCGACATTGTCGAGGACATCCCCGGTAATCGCCGAGGCGGCATCCTCAATCGTCCAGTTCGTATCGGCATTGGCGACCGGAGCATCGTTGGCGCCATTGATCGTGATCGTGAGCGTCGCTTCCGAAGTGTCACCATCGGCGTCGACGATGGTGTAGGTGAAGGTGTCGGTCTCGGTTTCCCCGTCATCGAGGCCTTGCACCGCAGCCGTGTTGAGGTTGTAAGTGTAGCTGCCGTCGGCCGCCAGATCGAGCGTGCCCCATGTGCCGGTGGTGGTGCCCCCGACTGTGCCTGCACCGCCCGAGCCGGTAATCCCGGTGATGGCGGGATCGCCTGCGCCGTCAGCGCCAAACTGATCGGCAGTACCATCGGTGAGCACATTGCCGCCGACCGAACTCGTGTCTTCGGCAAGCGCGTTGGTGTCATCGTGGGCACGTGGGCTGTCATCGTCGATTGTGACGGCAATCGACGCACCGGCATTGGCCGCAACCTCATCGCCGTCCACATCGGTCGCGCGGATCAGCGATGCGAATTCGACCACGATATCGGTGGCGTTTTCACTATCGCCCGTGGCGTGATCGAGTGGGCCTTGGAGCGTGAACGCCCAGGCGCCCGTTGCCGGGTCCAGCGTGAAGGTGAATATCGGCGTGGTTCCCGCTACTGCCGTGATCGTGTTACCGCTGATGGTGTAGGTAACCGCGACACCGTTCGATGTCAGCCCGAGAGCATCGAGTGCTGCGGTCGAGCTGTCATCGAGCGAATAGGTCAGCGGGTCATCGGCACCGACAGTGAACAGGCCGGTGACGAAGCCGTTTGCGGTAAGATCGGCCCCCGGCACATCGTTCGAGCCATTATCCGTAATACCGCCCGGCAAACCGTCTTCATCGACCGTGCCGGTGCTGCTTGCAGCATTCGCTACCGGCGTATCGTCATCGACGGTGATGGTGAGCGAAGTTGGCGCAGTGTCACCATCGCCGTCGGTCAGCGTGGCGTCCAGCGTGAAGCTGACTTCGTTCTCTTCATTCGCCACATCATCCTCATGCAGGATGTTGGCGTTTTGCGAGACGGTGTAGCTACCTGTGCTCTCATCAAGAGAGACGGTCACAACAGCAACCCAGTTGCCGGTACCTTGCTCTTGCTCGATGATCACACCATCGCTGCTCGGATCAGCTACCAGACGGAAGCCAGCAGGCAGGGTGCTGCCAAGGTCGAAGGCGACTGTCCCCCCATCGTTGCCGAAGCCTTCGGTTGGATCGACCAGCGTTCCGGTGAGGTTGCTCTCATCGGGATCCTGATCGTCCGGACCGCCTGCATTGCCGCCCTGGGTATCGTCGTCGAGGAACGCGGTCAGCGTCGGCTCGGCGGTCGGCGTATCATCGGCGAAAAGCAGGTCGCTACCGATATCGAGCGTCGCGGTATCGGTATCACCATCATTGTCGGTGATCGTCGCGGTGAGCTGCACGAGGGTGTCCGCCACCAGGGTTGCATTCGCGCCGTCCAGATTGGACAATGAATGATCGACCGCGCGCAGTTGGTCGAGTTCGACATTGCCACTACCGTCAACCGTAACCGTAAACACGATAGCACCGCTCGCCGCATCCGCCGCATCGGTACCTTCGCGGCCGACAACCACGCCCGCTTCGAGGAACAGAAATACCTGATTGCCTGTCGCTGTATCGTAGATACCCGAGGCCGAACCGTCGGTGACCGACACGGCATAGGCCGTGCTTGCAGTCCCGTCCTCGCCTCCGTCGAAGGTGAACGCACCGGCAAAAGACAGCGAGGCATCGGTTGCAAGGTCGGCATCCGACACCTGCAGGTCCGGATTGCTGCCGCTCAGCGTGACCGACGGGCCATCGTCGAAGAACGTCAGTGCACTGCCGATCGCGACCGTCGCGCTGGCGGTATCGTCGTCGCCATCGGTAATCGTGACCGTGGCGTTGATCTTGCCGGTCAGGTCAAGCGTGTCGTTGTGTTCGCCGGCACTGTCATCGCCGTCGATCAGATGTTCGAGCGCCACATTCTGCTCAAGCGTGATCGTTCCATCGGCGTTGATCGTGACGGTAAAGGCCGTCTGGTCGCCGCTACCGTCGTTGAAAGTACCGGTAATCACCGTCGCGCTGGTCTGGACCAAGGTGATCGGGAAGTCACCATCGGCCGTGGCCAACCCGCTGGCGGCGTCGGCCACCGTGATAGCGAAAGCGGTGCCATTGTCCCCATCCGCACCGAAATCGCTGGTAAAGCTCAGGATCGATGCAGCCGAGGTGTCGCTGGTCGGGAAACCGTCGGTCTCGTCAACATCGACCGAACCGCCCAGTACCACATTGGCAAGCGCCGGACCGTCGTCGAGGAAGGTCATCGCACCGGCAATATTGGCCGTTGCGGTTGCAGTGTCGCCATCGCTGTCGGTAACGGTCGCGCTAAGCGTGATCAGGTTGGCCGCCGCCAGCGTCGCATCGTCGTTGTGATCGGTATCGTCCGCATGCTCCACTGCGCGCTGCTGATCGAGAGTGACGGTTCCCGAGCTATCAACCGAAACGGTGAAGACCAATTGATCGGTGGTCGCGGTACGGCCTTCGACCACGCCGCCATTGACCGAAAGAACGACGGCCTCGCCGGTCTCCGTATCAACCAGGCCGGTCGAACCGGCGTTGATGCCGAGCGTGTAGTCACCGATCGTACCCGGGTTGTCCGCATTAAAGTCCGGAGTAAACAGGCCGGAGAAATCGGCTGTCGCATCGGTAGCAAAATCCGTCTCGTCAACGGTCAGGGCATCAGCCCCAGGCGCACCCGCAGAAACAGTGGGCAAGTCATCGGAAACGGTGACCTCGACCGTGGCAGAAGCCGTATCTCCATCGATATCCGTTGCGATCACGTCGACATCGCCAAGGTCGACAAGATCGTCGACATCGACCGTCGGGTGATCGTCGTAATTGTCATTGAGCGTTGCGGTCACCGTCGCAGTCGTACCGGTGACCGAGAGATCGAGCGTAACGACCAGGCGGCCTCCGTCGGAACCCGTGATCTGTGTATCGCTGACACGTACCCAGGTGAGGCCACCGTCCAGGCCCGACGTGTCGCCAAAGACGATCGAAGCGATATCGTCCGATCCCTCGGTGAAGACGATAGTGTCGCTGTCGAAATCGTCGGCCGCCGGAGTTGAACCGTCGGCCAGGTTCTGATCGTCTAGCGCGAGCGAGATATCCGGCCCCGCAGCGGGATCGGCACCGTCGGTAATGGTGATCGGTTGGACCGCCGTATCGAAATCGCCGTCACCGTCGGTCAAGGTGTAGGTGAAAGAGGCGTCGATATCGCCACTCGAATGATCGAGGTTCGGGTTCGGATCGAACGTCCAGTTCCCGTCCATGTCGATCGTATAGGTTCCGTTCGCGGTAGTGACCGTCGCATCGGTCCCGTCCTGCGGCACCGCGGTTGTCGCCCCGTCAATGGTAATCGCAGTAACAGTCGCGCCATCGGCGCCTTCGGTATCGGGGGTGCCGTCGGTCGTGACGTTGCCGCCGATCGTGCCCACGGCATCCTCTGCCACCGGGATGTTCAACTGGTCGGTCGCGGTCGGGATATCATCGATAATGCTGACATCGATGGTGCCGGTTCCGATCAGGTTCCCCAGATCGTCACGGACTTCGTAGTTGAAGCTTTCGGCACCGTTGACGACATTCGCACCGTTCTCATCGACGGTATCGGTGAAGGGCGTGTCCAACGTGTAGGTGTACTCACCCGTCACCGGGTTGAGCACGATCGTGCCGTAAGTGCCGTCTGCAGGCGACAGCAGGGTGTATGTCAGCGTTCCGGACGCACCTGTAACGGTGATCTGGCCGTCGGCATCGATCTCGCTGTCGGAAGTCGGATCGCTGCCTATCGGGAGGCCAGCTTCGTTGACGATCACGTCATTGTCGCTGACCTGGGCAGCGACATTGTCGATGTCGATCGTCAGCGTGGCGGTAGCTTCATCGCCGTCCCCATCGACGATCGTATAGGTGAACACGTCCTGCGCATCGACATTGGTCGAGTTCGGATTGGATGCGTAGGAATAGACACCCGTGTCGACATTGATCGTGAGCGTGCCGAACTCACCGGCAAGCACAAGATTGCCCGAACCGTCTGCGGTGGCATCGTTGGTGCCTTCGTTGACGCTGTCGATACGAATGATCGCACCGTCCAGACCATAATCATCCGCGCCTGCAGCATCGACCCCCGAACCGTTATCGTCGGTCAGCGCGTTGCCGCCGACCATGCCGCCTTCGGTTACTGAATTGCTATTGTCGGTCGCGGTCGGTGCATCGTCATCGAATGTGATGTCGAGGCTGGCCGAAGCCGTATCGCCATCGCTATCGGTAACGACGAAATCGATCGATGCCGAAGCGTCATTCTCGTCATTGCCCGCGCTGTGCAGCACGTTGTCGAGCAACGTCACCACATAAGCGCCCGTCGCAGCGTCGGTGATCTCTACCGTAAACAAGGCGGTACCGTCGCGTGCACCGCCAGTAATCGTCGCGGTCACCACATTACCGCTGACCGAATAGGTGACTGTCTCCTGGCCAACCGATGCGGTTGATCCGTCCAATGCCGCGGCAAAGGAAATCACCGCCGGCGTATCATTGCCAACATTGAAGCTAAGCGTACCAGTAAAGCTTGCTTCGCTCGTATCGGTTGGATCGTCGCCGACATTCGCATCGAGATCGCCCATGGTCGAGGCAGGATTGTTGCCCGCCAAGCCATCATCATCGACTGTCGCCGCAACCGTGTTGCCCTGCGGCTCTGAATCAGGCTGCAGCGTCACAGTCACCGTCGCGGTCGACGGATCGCCATCGCCATCGACGATGGTGTATTCGAAGCTGTCGGTGGTGCTGGTCGAACCAGCTCCGGGATTAGGCGTGTAGGTGAACAGGCCGGTCCCCGGGTCGTAAGTCACCGTTCCCTGCGTCGCCTGGGTCGAAACGAACACGTCGGCGGCATCGCTGGTATCGACATCGTCCGCGCCGAACGCGTCATTGGCAAGTGCATCGATAGTGAATGCCTGGTTCTCAGTCGCCTGCGTTGCCGTGTCGTCATTGGCGGTGGGGGCATCATCCTCGAACGCAAAGACACCGCTGATATCGATGCTTTCGCTGTCGGTATCGCCATCGCCGTCGGTAACGGTCGCAGTAAGACTGATGAGACCGGCCGCGAGCATCTCGGCGGCACCGGAAGCAGCGGTCTCCATGCCATCGGTCGGATCGTCGTGCTCAACTGCACGGTTCTGCGTCTGCGTGATGACTCCGGTTGCAGGATCGAGTGCGAGCGTGAATGCGATATCGCCCGATGTCTCGAGATAGCCTTCGATCGTATCGCCATTGAGACGCAACAGGATGTTTTCACCGGTAAGCGTATCGTCGAGGCCCGAGTCCGTGCCATCACCGCCGCTTATGCTGAGCGAATAGACTGTCGCATCGGTTGCAGCAGGGCCGTCTGCGCCGAACACGGTGGTGAACAGGCTTGCAAAGCTCGTGCTGTCGCTGTCCGAGCCGCCGCTATCGACAATCGTATCGTCGGTCACAAGCTGTGGCGCCGAAGTGCTCGAAGCTTCGACGTCCGGTATATCGTCGATCACGACTACATCGACCGAACCGGTGTCGGTCGAACCGTCCGTATCGACTACCTCGATGCCGAAGCTTTCGAGAATCGTATCTTCACCGTCCGTGGAATGGGTCAGCGTGTTGTCGAACAGCTCGTAACTGAAAGTCACCGTAGCCTCGGTGACATCGCCGTTCGCATCGGTCTCCGTCGGTGTGACGCCTGTAATTACGAAAGTCCCGATCGCGGTGCTGATGGTCTGCCCCGCGACGAAACCGCCGGTATCGGTCCAGACGGTCAGCCCGCCTGCCTTGATCTCGGCAAGGCCATCCTGGCTGGTTATCGTGAAGCTGCCGGTCTGAGTGAGAGCGCCGGCATCGGGAGACGAACCGTCGGCGAGATCGTCTTCGTCGACCGTTAGTTCGCCCGGATCGACATCAAGGCCGCTTATGATGATCGGATCGTCGGCGCCGTTGATCTGGATCGTCAGCGTCGTGGTCGCAGTGTCGCCATCGCCGTCCGTAATCGTATAGGTGAAAGTCTCTGTCAGCGTATCGTCTTGATCGAGACCCTGGACCAAAGGATTGGTGTTATCGAGCGTGTAGGTATAGCTGCCGTCGGCATTGAGCACGAGCGAGCCGTAGGTGCCCGTGACACTCGAACCGACCGATCCCGAAACAGGATTCGTCGACGTTCCGGAAACGACCCCGGTTACATCGGCGCCATCCGCACCCGGCACGTCCGCTCCGGCATCGCCGTTCACCTCCGCATCGGTAATGACATTCCCACTTGCGGTCAGCGGGCCATCTTCGGTGACTTCGTCGAAGTCGTTCTCGACTGTCGGGATGTCATCGACAACCTCGATGTCAAGAACGCTGCTGTCGCTTGAACCGTCGCTATCGGTAGCGACGACATCGAAGGAATCGAGGACGGAATCCTCCCCCGAAGCCGAATGATCAAGCGTATTATCGGTCAACTCGTATTCGTAAGAGACCGACAGCGACACCGTATCGCCATTCGCATCGAGAACCGGCGTTACGGATGTTATTTCCAGTGTGCCGTAATCACCGGTGATGGTGACCGGATAGGTCACACTGGCACCAAAGATCGCAACACCGCCGACTGTCAAAGTGGCAAGCCCGTCCTGCGCGTCGACACTGAAAGTTCCCGACCGGGTCAACGCGGCGGCGTCCGGAGAGCTGCCGTCGGGAAGATCGTCCTCATCAACCAGATGTTCCGGATCCTCGAGGGAGAGGTCGTTGATGGTTACGCCGTCATCGGCACCGTTAATCGTGATGGTAACCGTGGTTGTCGAAGTATCACCATCCCCATCCGTGATGGTATAGGTGAAAGTCTCTGTCAGCGATTCTGTGCTGTCGAGCCCCTGAATCAGTGGATTGGTATTATCAAGCGTATAGGTATAGCTGCCGTCGGCATTGAGCACGAGCGAGCCGTAGGTGCCCGTGACATTAGCGCTGACATCTCCGGAAACCGGCCCGGTCGAACTACCGGCGGCAACACCGGTCACTTCAGCACCATCGGCACCCTCGACATCGGCCCCGTTGTCGCCATTGGCTTCGGCATCGGTGATGACATTACCGCTTGCGGTCAGCGGACCGTCCTCGGTCACTGAGTCAGTATCGGCACTGGCCGTCGGAATGTCATCGACGATTGCGATTTCGAGTGCGCCTTCGTTGAAATCTCCGTCCTGGTCGGTGACCCGGACAACGAAATCGTCGAATGTATCGTCGCCATCGGTGTTGGTCGTCAGTTCATATGTATAAGTGATGGAGCCATCGGCGACCGAGACGATAGTGAGCGTCCCGTATGTCCCGGTGAAGGTCTGACCGGCACCTGTTACGACTATGCCATCGATCGTGACTATCGCAGGACCATCCGGGGCCGAGTAGGTGAAGGTACCCGTAGTAAACTCGCTGTCGGAACCTGCGTCCGATCCGGCCGGTGGACCGGCTAAGCCGTCTTCCTCGACCTGCGTGCCGGCTTCACCCGCAACGGGAAGGTCGAGGCTTACCGGTGAATCCGCGATGGTAATGACGAGGTTGGCCGTCGCCGTATCGCCATCGCCATCCGTGATAGTGTATTCAAACGTATCCGTCACGCCGCCTGGAGTGCCGGCATCACGCGTATAGGAATAGCTGCCGTCGGCCGCGATGGTGAGCGTGCCGTGGTCGCCTTGTACTACCGCACCGGCTGCGCCTGAACCGCCCGTACCCGAATAGGACGTGACGGTCGCACCATCGGCACCCTGGGTGTCGTTCGTCAGCACGTCTCCCGTCGCCGGGCCGAACTCGCCGGCTGCAATCGAATTGGCGTCGTCCGCCGCCGCCGGGCTGTCGTCGACTATCGCGATGACAAGCGTCGTGTCCGCAGTGTCGCCGTCGCTGTCGGTTACGGTAAGAGAAAATGCATCGCTATCCGGGTCGGTCAGCGTGTTGTCGGTCAGCACATAGCTATAGGTATAGCTGCCGTTCGTGACGGTAACGGTCAGTTCGCCCTTCGTTGTGGTAACCGTGCCGCCGCCGGTCACGTCAACGCCATTGATGACAAGCGAACCGACCGTATCGTTGCCCGTCGCAATCGCGATATCGCCGGTAGCAATCTCGCTGTCGCTGGCTTCGTCGGAACCGGCTGGCTCGATGCCTCGGGCGGGAAGCCCCGCCTCGTCGACATCATTGTCGCCTTCAACCGCGATCTCCGGTTCGGAATCGTCCTGCAGCGTGATGGTAACCGTCGCAGTCGAAACGTCACCGTCGCCGTCCGTGATCTGATAGTCGAAGGTGACTGTACCTTCTTCGCCCGGCTCGGGCGTATAGGTGAACGTACCGTCACCATTATATACGACGTCGCCCTGGCCGCTTAGCGATCCGCCGACTAGGGCAATCGAGCCCGGTTGTACGTCGTCTGCACCGGCAGTGTCGTTGGCAAAGACGTCGACTGTGACCGGCGCGTCCTCTGTCGCCTGATCGCCTGTATCGTCATCGGCAATCGGCTCGTCGTCCGTGATGTTGATCGTCAGCGTATCACTAGCGACATCGCCATCAAGGTCGGTAACCGAAATATCGAATTCGACTGATGTGTCATCGCCGGAAGTGTTGTCACCCAGCGTGAACTCATATGTTACCGACCCGGTGCCCGTAACGAGGTCATAGGTGAAGCCGGTAATGACGAGCGTACCTGTCGCGTCGTCGACAATTGTCTGCGGCAGGCTCCCGGGGGTTACCGCTACGCCATTGATAGTAAGCGATTCCAGGCCATCTGGCGAGGTAAAGGTGATCGTCGAACTGGTCGTTTCCGACTGGTCGCTATCGTTACCCGCATCAGCATCGGCGATCTCGCCGGTCCCGGCCGGCTCGGTGCCGCGCGGTGGAAGCCCACCCTCGTCTACCTGTGTCCCTTCACCAACCTCGGGCACGAACGTAATCTCGTTCGGGGCGTCCGCTATGTCGATCACCAGGGTCGCGCTGGAGGTGCTGCCGTCCTGATCGACGATGTCGTAGGTGAAGGTGTCGGTTACACCGCCGGGCGTGTTGAGATCACGGACATAGGAATATGTGCCGTCCGAGTTGAGCGTCAGCGTGCCATATTCACCCTGCAAGGCCTCGCCTGCCGCGGCAGTTCCGCTGGAATTTGCAAAACCCGTGACTGCATCGGCCGGTGTGTCATCTGCACCTGGCGTGTCATTTGCAAGCACATCGCCCGAAATAGGGCCGAACGTCGCCGCCGGTACCGAACCGCTGTCGTCTGCGGCAATCGGTGCGTCGTCGATAATATTGATGGTAAGAGTCGCGGTTGCAGTATCGCCATCCGCATCAATGACCGAGACGCCGATAGCATCTGCCGTGCCATCGCCGGAAGTGTTGTCGCCCAGCGTATAGCTGTACCCGATTTCGCCATTGTTCAGATCGATGCTGGTAATCGTAAGAACGCCGAATTCGGTGGAAATCTGCTGGCCGACTTCGACGATCTGAACACCATTCGCCGTGACTGCGGAGAGGCCATCGGGGGCGCTGAACACTATCGTGCCCGACGTAGTTTCCCCATTGCCCGGCTCATTCGTGCCTTCTGGTTCGGCGTTCCTTTCGGGCAGGCCCTCTTCCAGCACAGTCGCAGTCGCATTGATGACCCCTGTGGGATTGTCAGGTGTTTCGATGACAACCTCAGGCTCTTCGCCGACCGCTGGAATAACTTCCTCCTCACGATCTTCGGGGAAACCGAAATCGGTGAAGGACAGCAGATCGCCCAGATCGTATGCGGCCTGAATTTCGCCTTCGTCATCGGCAAAGTTCCCACCCGAACTACCCGGCGCACCGGCAGCCGGTTCAGGCTCATTGCCAGTCAGGAGTTGCGCGACGTTAAGAGGCGGTACGGTAACGCCATCGATCACTATTTGCGGAACAAAGACAGCGCCATCGGGAATTACGATACGCGATCCGTCCTCCAGCTGGATAACAAGATCGCGGCCTTCCACTACCAGGTCTTCAAGGGATGCGCCCGGCGGCAGGGTAACTACGTCCTGGCCACCAGGAAGCACAACATTTCTTATTCCAGCTTCACCTATCTGGTCCTGCTCCTGAAGGAGGTTGGCATCGCTGGAATTCTCGTGGTCGCGATCTTGAAAGTCCATGATTCACTTCACCTTGCACTGTACCCGCAGATCTAAATCAGAAGGCCCTGCAAGTGAGTTCGCCCGTGATCCCCTAGGTGATCATTTTAACTTGCTCAGCCATCTACTTTACGACCCGGTTTGCAGGCTTTTATCCTCACACATAACGCGCATAACGCGTGAATGCCCTGTCTTACACTCAGTAGTTGATCAGGATTCGAACATAGTTTCAAGGAGATTTACCAATCTTGGTCACCAAATAAACTTATTCGTAATCAAGTGCTTGGACAGCGTATGGTCAAATATGGGACTGGCTTGAGCATCGTGGCGCTCCCCGAATCCAAGTGATTCTGGCGAATCACTTCCGCATACGATCCCTTCCAATTTCAGCGTGGTTGAGAACAATTCTTCTGTTTCAAAAATGCGTTGGCGAATCATTTTATAACCCGCCCTGCAGTCTTGGTTTCGCGAAGCCGATCGCGTGATGGAATATCGGCCATTCCGGTGCCAGTCCTATAATGCCGGCTTTTCAATGGAACTGCCGAGCTTGTAGGTCGCCCGGCCAATTGCTTATAATTGCAGCAAGCCCCGCACCGGCTCGTTGAGTATTGCTTGAGGACTATCGGCATGCAAGTCAGGGTATATTCGAAACCCCTACCGAAATTTGCCGGACTCGTTCTTGTCGCAATATCGCTCCTGCTCGTCCCAGTGACATATATCCAGATGGAGAGCGGCGGTGGCCTGAAGCGGCAATGGTACAATATTTTGGATCGACTTAAGCCGGCCGAGCCTTACAGAATTCGCATCGAGCTGCCCGAACCGAGTTCGCACGGCTCGGCGGAATCGCTGGATCCGGGCATAGATGAGCCCGATGAAATCATTGTGACGGCAACACAAATCGCTCCGCCTAACGATCTCCTCAGCAATCCATCGAGCGGAGAAGGCATTCCTGACGATTTCGATTCGAGGGGATTGTTAAATCTGGACTACGATCTTGCGCGCGTGGCCGATGTGCCGGATTCGCTAGGGGTCACCAAGCCGCTTGCCATCAATGGTAGTGCGGCATCTCCCATTCCCGTAAAAATCCTGGCCGGCGCCACGGTTACCGTTTCCCGCACCGAGATTCTCGAGCGGCTGGCAGAAGCCAATGCCGATCTCCCGCGCAGCCATCTGCTGCCCGATGTTGAACATGTCAGCTTCAGTCAACTACGCGAAGCCGGGTTGGCAGTGAGCTACGATCCAATAACTGACACCATACGCGTCAACTCTGATCGCTAGGCGCGAGTTACGTCAAACGGAGCGAACAGCTCCGGATCGCGTTTCCAATAATGACAGGAGGCCCTGTGGCGGAGCGGGTGGGATTCGAACCCACGATAGGGGGTTGCCCTATACACACTTTCCAGGCGTGCGCCTTCGACCACTCGGCCACCGCTCCGCACTCTTGTTTGCACTATCACTTCGCTACTTGAGCGCAGGGGTCAGGTACGAACCCCTCCGACCTCAAGCAGCACAAAGCGCGGTGGCCAACAAGAACGCGCGCGTCTAGCCTTGGATAAATGCTTGCGCAAGACGGCAGAGTGATGGACGATGCAAGCCATGAAAAATATCATCACCACAGCAGCGCTGCTCGCCGTCGCCACCCCTGCCGCCGCGCAGGACGAAGCCGGATCCGCGCCCGCACCCTCGCCCAATCAGATCGTCGGTGAAGCGCCGGCGCGCGAATGGGGCGTCATTCCGCCCGAAGACCTGCTGGTGATGACGCTGGCGCCCGATGCGGCGGGCAACGAACGCAAGGTCGTGATCCAGCTTATGCCCGCGCCGTTCAGCCAGGGATGGGTGGAGAACATCCGCACCCTCGCTCGAGCCGGCTGGTATGACGGGATCAGCGTCAACCGCGTGCAGGACAATTACGTCGTCCAATGGGGCGATCCGGGCTACGACAATCCCGAAAGCGGCGAGACCGAACAGAAACCGCTGCCCGAGGGGCTGCGGGTGATGGGGGAAGAGGCGTATTCAGCAACCGGTAACGCACTGTCTGAAGCCGACAGCAGTGCCACCACACCAACTTCGGATACGGCGTCCACTGGCGATGCCGAAATCACGACGGAGGTAATAAAGGCGCAGGCAGTGTTTTCTGACCGCAAAGCGTCAGAAGCCGATCGCGAAAAAGCGATGGACGTGATCATCCGCGCCTACGGTCTTGATGGAGGATATACTTCTGACGAACCGCTGGATGTGAAGAGCACGAAATCCACCCGATTCCCGGAAGGGTGGCATCAACGGGATGGCTACGCCTTGTGGGTTGAATTCTGGAGAGGCTGGCCCCTGGCTAACTTCGAGCGTACCAAACCCGAGACAGAGGCAACTGAGGCTGAGATCGCCGAATATGGCCTTGTTCACCGCGGAGACGGAACAAGTGATGTTGTCTTCGAGTCGTTTTTCTGGCCCATCCACTGCTACGGCATGGTGGGCGTCGGGCGCGGTTATTCGCCTGATACCGGGTCGGGCGCCGAACTCTACACCGTGATCGGCCATGCGCCACGGCATCTCGACCGCAATATCGCGCTGGTCGGGCGTATCATCGAGGGGATGGAGCATCTCTCCAGCCTGCCGCGTGGCAGTGGTACGCTCGGCTTCTATACGGATGAAGAAGCGGAGAAGCGCACGCCGATCCTGTCGGTGCGCGTTGTGAGTGATTTGCCGGAAAGCGAGCAAGTACGCTTCGAATACCTCTCCACCGAAGGCGAGACCTTTGCCAAATACGCCGAAGCGCGCGCCAATCGGCGCGATCCGTTCTTCATCCACCCTGCCGGCGGCGCGGATATCTGCAATATTCCGGTGCCCGTGCGGCGCGTTACCGATGACGAGAAATAAACCCCTCCCCCTTGAGGAGGAGGCCGGGTGGGGGTGTGCCAAGCCAATGGCCCGGAAGCACCCACCCCCAACCCCTCCCTCAAGGGAGGAGAGTTTATGACTCAAACTCTCACCCTGACCACACCGCTGATCCGCTGGCAGGGTGAGCGCGGGACGTATCATCTCGTCACGATCACCGGAGGGGAAGCGGAGACCATCGCCACCCATGAACGGCTTCATCGTCTCGAATTCGGCAGCAGGCGCGGCTTCGGCTCGGTCAAGGTCCGGGCACGGGTCGGCGGATCGGGTTGGAAAAGCTCGGTCTTCCCGTCGCGGGATGGCAACTGGTTCCTGCTTATCAGCGCGAAACTGCGCAAGGCAGAGCAACTGGAAGTCGGCGAGGATGTGACGGTCGAGCTGGAACTGCTCTAGTCGGCACCGTTCTTCTCCCGCTCCCCGGCTCGATCCACCATCATCGTCATTCCCGCGAAAGCGGGGAGACGAAAGAAGCGGGATAAGAATGAAGAAAAAAGAGGGGGAGCGGCGGTTCCCCTGCCCGCTAAATCCGTTCCGCCTGCGCCACGGCGTCGCTGGCGCGCAGGGCGCTGATGATACGCGTGAGGTGGGCAAGATCCTGTACATCGAGATCGACTTCGTAGCCGGTAAAGGGATGGTCCTGCTGGAACTGGTCCAGTGTTTTCACGTTGGCCAGATTCTGTGCGAAAATGCCCGCCATCTCGGCCAATGTGCCCGGCCGGTCGTAAAGAGTGACGCGCAATCGCCCGACCGCCCCTTTCGATCGCTTGTCCCATGACAGGTCCAGCCAGTCGGCATCGATCCCGCTGGCCAGTTCGATACAGTCGATCGCATGCACTTCCACCCGTTCGCCCTGCTTGCGCAGGCCAACGATGCGGTCGCCGGGTACCGGATGACAGCATTCGGCGAGTTGAAAACCGACGCCCGGCGTCAGCCCGCGGATCGAGATCGCCCGCCCCTGCTGCGACCAGTCAATCTCCTCGTCCATTTCCGCCGTGCTGCCCGGGACGAGCGCCTCCATCACCGTGCGATCCTTGATCTTGGCCGAACCGATGGCGAACATCAGTTCTTCCTCATCCTCCATTTCGAGCCGCTTGACCGCTTCGCGGATCGCCTTCTTGCCGATTTTCGCCGGAACGCGACCGGCGATTTCGTCGAACAGCTTGCGTCCGATGTCGGCGACTTCCTCGCGTTCCTTCAACCGCACCGCCCGGCGGATCGCGGCACGCGCCTTGCCGGTCACGACGAAACCCAGCCAGCTCAATTGCGGCTCGGCATTCTTACCCCGGATAATCTCCACCACATCGCCGTTTTCCAGCGGCGTGCGCAGCGGCATGTGCCGCCCGTTGATCTTGGCACCGACCGTTTGCGCGCCGATATCGGTATGGACCGCGAAGGCGAAATCGACCGGTGTCGCGCCCTTGGGCAACTGGAACAGGGCCCCCTTGGGCGTGAAAGCAAAGATACGGTCCTGGTAGATCGCCATCCGCGTATGTTCGAGCAGTTCCTCGGCGTCGTGACTGGCATCGACGATCTCGATCAGGTCGCGCAACCAGCCGACCGCGCCGTCGGGCCGGTCCCCCTGCTTGTAGGCCCAGTGCGCGGCGAGCCCGAATTCGCCCGTGCGGTGCATTTCGCCGGTGCGAATCTGCACCTCCACCCGCATCGAGTTCTCATACATCAGCGAGGTGTGGATCGAGCGGTAGCCATTGTTCTTGGGCGTCGAGATATAGTCCTTGAACTTGCCCGGAATAAACTGCCAGGTGGCATGCAATATGCCTAGCGCACGGTAGCAATCGACCTCATCCTCGCAGATCACGCGGAAGGCCATGATATCGGTTACCTGGTCGAAAGGCAGGTGCCGTTCGGCCATTTTCTTCCAGATCGAATAGGGATGCTTCTCACGTCCCTTCACCTCGACCGACAGGCCGGCTTCGCTCAGGGCCTGCTTGATGGCCAGCGCGATCGCATCGACTTGCCCGCCATCCTGCTTGCGGATCTGTTCCAGCCGCCCGGCTATCGTCTTGTAGGCCTCCGGCTCGAGCTGCTCGAAAGCCAGCAACTGCATTTCGCGCATATATTCGTACATGCCCACCCGCTCGGCGAGGGGGGCATAGATGTCCATCGTTTCGCGCGCGATCCGGCGACGCTTGTCCTCCGACTTGATGAAGTGGAGCGTGCGCATGTTGTGCAACCGGTCCGCCAGCTTGACCAGCAGCACGCGAATATCCTCACTCATCGCAAGCAGGAACTTGCGCAGGTTTTCCGCCGCGCGCTCGTTCTCGGGCATTGCCTCGATCTTGCTGAGCTTGGTCACCCCGTCGACCAGCCGCGCGACCTCGGATCCGAAATTCTCCTCCACATCCTCGATAGTGGCGAGCGTATCCTCGACCGTGTCGTGCAGCAGTGCGGTGACGATGGTTTCCTGGTCGAGCTGCAAGT
Source organism: Parerythrobacter sp. (assembly GCA_028289565.1). Lineage (GTDB taxonomy): Bacteria > Pseudomonadota > Alphaproteobacteria > Sphingomonadales > Sphingomonadaceae > JANQPE01. Next base: position 9,087 of record JANQPE010000053.1, on the reverse strand, counting down.
CGGTCATCAATCCGGCGACTTCGACCGGATGGCTGAAATAGGGATCGCCCGAGGCGCGTTTCTGCGTGCCGTGCTTTTGCACGGTATAGACATAGGCACGGTTGAGCAGCGCCTCATCGGCGTCGGGGTCGTATCCCTTGACCCGTTCCACAAGTTCGTACTGGCGCAGCATGGTGCGGTGATGATGCGGGCAAATGGTCCCTTATTGCAATGCAAAAAGAGGCTAGGCGCGGGCATGGCGATGGAGGGTCGTGGTGAGAATTGCCACTGCGACGACCATGAGGACAGCCGACAACACGAACGGCGCGCCGGGGAGAAACAGGCCAGTCGCGTCGGCATAGACCGCAAAGACCCCGGTCATGATCGGCGGACCGGGTATCGAAGTGAGGCTGATCATGCTGGCGATGGAGCCCTGCAATTCTCCCTGTGCGTTCTCGGGAATTCGCTGCGTCATCAATTGCTGCATGGCCGGGAAGCACATCCCGGCGAGCGAGCCGATAATCATGCCGGCCACGACCACCGCAGTGTTGGGCGCGAAAGCCAGGATAAGGAAAGAGGGGACTGCGAAACAAAGGCTGACACTGGCCGTCCGGACAGCACCGAAGCGCCTGATCGACCAACCGGACAGAAATCCCTGCGCGAAGGCCAGCAGCAAGCCATAGAAAGCGATGGTTATCCCGATGACGAGTGGAGACCAGCCGAAGCTGGCGGTTCCATAATAGGCCCACACGGCAATCTGCGATTGGCTGGCAAGCTGCATGAAAAAGATTGCGCAGAGCAGGCCGATGACCAGCGGGACCTTGCTCATCTGGATGATCGATCCAAACGGATTGGCGCGGAACAGGTCGAAACGGCGACGCTTTTCCTCGGGCAGAGACTCCTTGAACCAGGCAAGGCCCAACACCACTCCGAGAAAGCACATCAGCATGGCGGCAAAGAAGGGCAGGCGATCGCCATATTGCCCGATGACCCCGCCGATCGCAGGGCCGATCACGAAACCCGTCGCGCCAGCACCGCCGAGAAGGCCGAAGGCCGCCCCGCGCTTATCCGGCTCGATGGAATCGGCGATACAGCTATTCGCCGCAGCCCAGCTCGCACCCATGATGCCTGACACGATCCGCCCGAAAAACAGCCAGGCGAGCGTGGGCGCCCAGGCCATGACAGCATAGTCCACGCCAAGCACCGCGAGAGTTATAAGCAATACGGGGCGACGCCCGAAACGGTCGCTAAGCCCGCCAATCACGGGCGCGAACAGGAACTGCATCAGCGCGTAGGAAAACAGCAGCCAGCCACCATATTCCGCTGCGCGATCTATGCCCTCACCCGTCAAACCCTGAATAAGCGACGGCATCACCGGCATGATCAGGCCAATGCCCGCCATGTCGATGAAGACAATCATCGCCAAGATGATCAGATTGCGGTTCATGGCCCGCGCCTACCCCCCTCAGGGCAGAGCGTTTAGGCCGGCCTCATTCGCCTGTTGACTGGAATTCGCCAGCCCGGCGCATTTTGCATGCCAGTGCGCCATCGCGGTCACACCAGGGTTACGGACCCTGCAACACCCGGTCCACTCCACCTTGCGTCACGGAGTGATAGCGCTCGCGGGTCTTGGCGTAGATGCGACGGGCGATGGGTTGGCCCCAACCGCCTTCGCCCATCAGCACGGTGAACAGCGGGCGGACGAACTTGGCTCGGCCGACTTCGGCAAGGAATTCCTCCGCCTGGGGCACCGCGGAATCATAGCGATTGGCCAGCGCCAGTTCGAGCCACAGGAACAGCTCCTCGTTATTGCCTGTCTCGGACAGCGCCAGCGCCTCGTTCAGTTCGGCGAGCTGGTCGGCGCTGCGTTCCTTCGGGATATTGTCGAGGAAGCGCTGGCGCTCGGCCGACGTCCAGTCGGACCATCTGACCTCGGGGACCGTTCCCTCGCCCGCATAGGCTTCAACCGCACTGTCGACCTGGGCGAACGCCGCCGGATCGGGCCGCGCGACATTGTCCGGCAAGCCGGGCTCGAAAATCCACTCGCGCAGTTGGAGTTGCTTCGCCTCATCCCCGCTCTCGACGAGATTCTCCATCATGTCGTCGAGCAGCATCCGGCTCGTCGCAGGCTGGAAGGCGTGGTTGTCGAACCACTGGCGTAACCACGCGTCGAACCGCTCGCGGCCAACCGCTCGCTCGACCGTGCGCAGGAAGAAGTGCCCCTTGTCGTAGGCGATCGCGCTGCCGATCAGTTCGCCCTTGCCGTCGGTGTGGAGTGCGGTGCCGGGGGCATCATCGCCCACTTCGGCAAGCGTTTCCTCGATATTGGCGAAAGACAATGCGGCTTCCTGCTCGGCACGCTTCTCGCCATAGATTGCTTCGACAATGCGGTTCTCGAAATAGGACGTAACGCCCTCGTTCAGCCAGCCGTCGCCCCAAACCGCGTTGGTGACGAGGTTGCCCGACCAGCTATGCGCCAGCTCGTGCGCGATCAGCCCGTTGTTCGATTTGTCCCCCGCGATGAAGGTAGGCGTAAGGAAGGTCATCACCGGGTTTTCCATCCCGCCATAGGGGAAAGCGGGCGGCAGTACGATCATGTCGTACCGGCCCCAGCGGTAAGGGCCGTAAAGCTCTTCCGCCGCTTCGACCATCGATTCGACATCCTCGACTTCCCGGGCCGCGCGATCGATCACCTCGGGTTCGGCCCACACACCCGTACGCGAACCAAGCTCGCGGAATTCGATATCACCCGCTGCGATCGCGATCAGGTAGGGAGCAACCGGCTTGTCCATGTCAAAGGTAAAGGCCCGCTTGCCGCCTTCGGTTTCCTCCGGCTCACCCTGCGAAAGGCCGGACATCACCACGGTCAGAGCCTCCGGCGCGGTGATCCGGGCCGACCAGGTCTGACGGATACCGGGGCTGTCCTGCGTCGGAATCCAGGTCCGGTTGAGCGTCGCCTGTCCCTGGCTGAACAGGAACGGATGCTTGCCGCCTGATGTCTGCTCGGCGCCAAGCCACTGCATCGCCGCCGCATCCTCGGCCGAATAGGAAATGGTGATCTCGCGCGCGTCTCCCATGGTGATGGTGAAGGGCGCGCCCTTGCCATCGACCGCCTCGCCGATCTCATAGTCGAGCGGGTTGCCTTGCGCGTCGGTGACGCTTGCGATCGCCAGACCGTCATTGTCGAGGATAACCGTGTCGACACCATCCTTCGCTTCGATATCGAGCATGGCCGTGCCGGACACGGTCCGGCTTTCGAAATCGAGATCGAGATCGAGGTCGACATGACTCACGCGCGCCTTGAGCGGTTCGGCAAAGGTCTGGTCGTCGACCGCATCCTCACTGCTGAGGATGGGAGAGACGGCAGGGGCTTCGTCGGCCGGTAACCCCGCTTGCGTACAAGCGGTTGCGAAAAGCAGGGTGAAAGCGGCAAGAAAGCGCATGGGTATCTCCGGCGAGCGACGAAATGGGAAATGAAGGTTGGGGAATGCCAGCTTACGCGATGCTGAAGTTCAATTCCATACCGCTTCGGGCGGCAGGCTCATAAGGATGGCGTCGACATTACCACCTGTCTTGAGGCCGAACAGCGTGCCGCGGTCGTAGACGAGATTGAATTCGGCGTAGCGCCCGCGCCACTCAAGTTGCCGCCGTTTTTCGGCATCGGTGAAATCGCTGCCCATCCGGCGGCGAACGAGCTTGGGGAAGATGTCGAGGAACGCACGCCCGACATCCTGCGTGAAGGCGAAATTACGCTCCCACCCCGCCTCGTCGGCGCATTCGAGGTGATCGTAGAAGATCCCGCCCACACCGCGATGAACGCCACGATGGGGGATGAAGAAATATTCGTCCGCCCATTTCCTGAAGCGATCGTAATAGGTCGGGTTATGTCTCGCACAGGCGGCGCGAAACGCAGCGTGGAATTCCCCGGTATCCTCGTCATAGGGGATCGGGGGGTTGAGATCGGCGCCGCCACCGAACCATGCCGCTTGCGTCGTCAGGAAGCGGGTGTTCATATGCACCGCCGGCACATGCGGGTTGGCCATGTGGGCAACCAGGCTGATCCCCGTGGCGGTAAAGCCGGGATTTTCGGCACTTGCACCATTGATGGAAGCGGCGAATTCAGGAGAGAAATTGCCACGCACGGTCGAAACGTTGACGCCGACCTTTTCGAATACCGCGCCCTTCATCAGGCCCTGCGTCCCGCCGCCCGGATCGGGATTGCCCTCTTCCTCGCGGTCCCATTCGGTGTATTCGAACGCGGCATCGCTGCCAGCCTCACGCTCGATCGCTTCGAACTCGCTGCAAATATGCGTGCGCAGATCCTCGAACCATGTTTTCGCGCGGGATGTATGATCGGTCCAGTCGGTCATGTCCTCTTCACTTCCAATGATGTGGGCATGGCACCAATCGCGATGCCGCGACCGCCCCACTGCCTCAACAAGAAAGGCACGGCGTTGATCTGTGTCAAGCTCCGTCCGATGCCTTGCCAAAGCCCGAGGCGTGCGGCAAGTGGAGCCGATGGTTCCCCTTTCGTTCGCAGGCGAGGAGTTCGTCCTCACCCAGGGTCGCGCGCTCTACTGGCCGCGCGAATCGGCGCTGCTTGTGGCCGACCTGCACCTCGAACAGGCAAGCTTCTACGCACGGCACGGCCAGATGCTGCCTCCATACGATTCGCGCGAGACGCTCGAGCGGGTCGCGCTTGCAATCCGCGAAACGGGTGCCCGCCGCGTCTATACCCTGGGCGACAACTTCCACGATAATGACGGTAGCGCCCGGCTGGAGGAACACGCTGCCGGCATGCTCGCCGCACTCACCCGGGCTGTCGACTGGGTATGGATCACAGGTAATCACGATCCCGCGATGGCGGCAGGCAATGGCGGCACTGTCGTCGGGGAGCTGGAACTTGCCGGCGTGGTGCTGCGGCACGAAGCGAAACCGGGAGAGACCCGCCCGGAGCTGTCAGGGCATTTCCACCCCAAGCTGCGCGTGAATGTACGCGGACGGCATGTTGCGCGGGCCTGTACGGTCATGAGCAGCAATGGCAAGCGAGCGGACCGGATGATCCTGCCTGCTTTCGGCTCCCTGACTGGAGGGATGGATGCCGGCGATCCAGCGATCCTGCGCGCATTACAGCCTGCCGAGAAGATCGACGCGCTCCTGCCCGCGCGCGGAAAACTGGCCCAATTCCCTCTCTGGCGGCGTGCGGCGTGATTCACCCTTTCGAATTCCGATACAGTTCCCTACATAAGCCGCTCCAGCAACGGCAATTTCAGGAGACTGCCCCATAGCCCGTCCACCCCGGCGCATACTTCAGCCACCCGTCAAGAGCGGCCCGCGCTACGATAACATGATCCAGAGCGACAAGGTGCGCGTGATCGACCACGAAGGTGAGAACCTCGGCGTCATGTACACCAACGAAGCGATCGAACAGGCCGCCGATGTCGGCCTGAACCTCGTCGAGGTTTCGCCCAACGCCGATCCGCCCGTGTGCAAGTTCCTCGATGTCGGCAAGTACCGCTACGAAGCCCAGAAAAAGGCCAATGCGGCGCGCAAGACGCAAAAGACGCAGGACATCAAGGAAGTGAAGATGCGCCCGAACATCGACACGCATGATTACGACGTGAAGATGCGCAATGTGAACAAGTTCATCGACAATGGCGACAAGGTGAAGATCACGCTCCGTTTCCGCGGGCGCGAAATGGCGCACCAGAACCTGGGCATGGATCTGCTTCGCCGGGTTCAGGACGATACGGCGGACATCGCGAAAGTCGAGGCTTTCCCGAGACTCGAAGGGCGCCAGATGCTGATGGTTCTGGCTCCGAAATAGGGGATTTCCCGCTTCGCCGGAGACAGTATGGTGATTCGCCGAAAGCATCGGTCGCCGGGTCTTGAAGCGGCAAGCCGGATTGCGGCTGGCCGTTTGCGATAATCGTGTTATCCTGCCTGCATGCACAAGCTTTCAACAATCGGCGGCTCGGCGCTCGTCCTCGCCCTGTTCGCAACGCCGGTCTCGTCGCGAGAAACAGGCCTGTTTCACACCGCCGCCGCGGCACAGGCCGGCCAGTCATACGCCCGCTTCACGCCGCGCAAGGCAACGTCGGAGACCCGGATCGACTATTCGCATTGGGACGAGGCGCTCAAATATTTCGTATACCGCATGGGCCGCTCGATCCGCGAAGGCGCGCCGAGGGTCGAGCCGGCATTGGGTTCGCGTTTCATTTTCGGCCACGATTCGCGCCTGCGCCTCGAAGGCAACCGCGTAGCGTTCTCTTTCCTCGAACAGGAACAGATTGACGCTCTTACCGCCTATCGCGAGGACCTGGAACGCACGGCCGATCTGGTCGATATCTCCGCCCTGCCCCGCAACGAACAGCTCGCCTACTGGATGAACCTGCACAATGTCGCGGTGATCGAGCAGATCGCGAAAGCCTATCCCGTCCAGCAACCTTCGCGGATCAATATCGGGCCCGATCGCTTGCCGCTGGACCAGGCCAAGATCGTCACCGTGTCGGGCGTCGCACTGAGTCCGCACGATATCCGCACCAGGATCGTCTTTCCCAATTGGCGCGACCCGCGTGTCATCTACGGTTTCTTCCGGGGCGAGATCGGCGGCCCTTCGATCCAGCGCGAAGCATTCGCGGCGAACAAGGTCGGCACCCTGCTGGACGAAGCGGCCTTCGAGTTCGTCAACTCGCTGCGCGGGACGGAGAAGCGCGGCGAGACGCTGCACGTATCGAAGATCTACGAAGAAGCGGCACCCCATTTCTTCCGGGGCGGCGACAGCGAATTGCGCGATCACCTGCGCAAATATGCAACCGATCGCGTCGGCAAGCTCATCGACCGGACATCGGCGATCAAGGCTTCGATCTACGAAAAGGACATTTCCGACCTCGCACGTGGAGAGCGCGATCCCGAACATGGCCTCGTCACCATCAATTACGACCCGACAGGCCTGGGCAGGGGGATCGCTCCCCCCATCGGCGTACCACGCCATATCGGACGGCTAGTGGTCGAAAGGCAGCGCAAGTATCGCAAGATACGCCGCAGGGCCAGCCGCGAAGGCTGGGTGATCTTTCTCACGCCAGAACAGCTCGCCGAGCGCGACAAGGCCAATCGCGAGATCGAATAGAGTCGCCAATTTTGTGAGAAAAGCGGTTCCGCCTCGCCCCGATCTATGGCCCGATCTATGGCCCGATCTATGGTTTGAAGACCAAGGGTAGGGAGGGAACTTGTGACTGCACGCCGGATCGGTTTCATCGCCGGGCTGCTCGCCTTTGCATCGACGCTGGTCTTTCCGCCCCCTGCCGGAATGCCCGCGGAAGCCTGGCACGTTGCGGGGCTGGTTGTGTGGATGGCGACATGGTGGATGACCGAGGCGATCCCGCTCACGGCCACGGCCCTGCTGCCCTTCATCGTGCTCCCCTTCGCCGGTGTCCTGAACGCCAAGGAAACGGCAAGTGCTTATTATTCGCCGATCCTCTTCCTTCTTCTGGGTGGGGCCTTCATCGCACTGGCGATCGAGAGAACGGGTCTGCACCGACGGCTGTCGCTCGCAATTCTGAAAACGATCGGGACCGGTGGCGGGCAACCGCGACTGCTATTGGCCTTCATGATCAGCGCCGCCCTGCTCTCGATGCTCATTTCCAATACTTCCACCACACTTATCATGATGCCGATGGCAATGGCGGTCTTGGCTGGGGGTGGCCTGATCGCCGGTGAGAAGGAGGGCCTGGCAGGCGCGCTTCCCATGGGAATAGCCTTTGCCGCCAGCATCGGCGGACTTGGCACGATCGTCGGATCGCCGACCAATGCCATCGCGGTCGGCCTGCTCGATGAAACGATCGGCGTGCAGATCAGCTTCGTGAAATGGACCGCCTTCGGCCTGCCTGTCGTCATCCTCGGTGTACCGCTCGCGGCATGGATCATTTCGCGCATGCAAAAGGTTGCATCGCATCCGTTCGACGTCGTCGCCGCGCGCGATGCGATCGATGACAAGGCTCCCTGGTCAAGCGCCGAACGGCGCCTTGTCCCGGTTATCGCCATCACGTTCCTGCTATGGATGACGCGCCCGCTTCTGGCTCCCTATCTGCCGGCGGGTTCGCTCACGGACGGAACCGTCGCGATTGCCGCCGGGCTGGCACTGTTCCTGCTGCCCGACGGCACGGGGCGACCGCTGCTGGTATGGCAGGAGGCCGACCGCGCACCATGGGGTGTAATCATGATGTTTGGCGGCGGCCTCGCCCTGGCAGCGGGGATGCAGGCTTCGGGGCTGGCCGAGTGGCTGGGCAATGCCCTGCTGCCGCTCTCGGCCGTGCCCTTGCCGCTGGTCGCGCTGGCCATCGTCGCGATGGTCGTGCTGATCACCGAATTCGCCAGCAATGTCGCAACGGCCACCGCGATCATCCCGGTTGTCGCGAGCCTGGTCGTCGCACTCGGCGCCGATCCGCTCTTGCTGGCCATGCCGGCAGCGCTGGCGGCAAGCTGGGGCTTCATGCTCCCTGCCGGAACCGGACCCAACGCTATCGCCTGGTCGACCGGCCATATCCGGATCGAGCGCATGGTCGGCGCGGGGCTCCTGCTCGACCTGATCGGCATAGTCCTGATCGTTGCATTGGTGTGGAGCGTTGCCGCCTTGCTGGCATAGGTCCGGGGCAAGAGTTGCATTCGGATATTGAACTGCGCGAGCGCGCCCGATATTTGCGACTCGAAATATGGCGACCGGTGGAGACGCGTTCCTGCGGAGGTTAGGAACCCCGGCCCTGATCGCCTTATGCGAGCTCCTGCCTTCCTAGGAGCGTGATACCAGGAAGGAACCGTCGCCATGACCGACGCCATCGATCCCACCGAACAACCGACCCCGCGCCGCAAGCCGAAGCCGGAAGTGACCACCATTGCCGGACGCGCGATGAAACCGAGCACGCTGATGATGGGGCACGGTTACGACCCCGCTCTGTCCGAAGGGTCGCTCAAGGCACCGGTCTTTCTCACCTCGACCTTCGCATTCGAAAATTCGGCCGCTGGCAAACGGCATTTCGAGGGCATTACCGGCAAGCGGCCCGGTGGTGCCGAAGGTCTCGTCTATTCACGTTTCAACGGCCCGAACCAGGA
>JANQPE010000010.1 GCA_028289565.1 Parerythrobacter sp. | reverse complement strand
CGCCATCGAAGGGGCGGTTCAGGTCGCGTACCTCGCCATCGACCCGCGCCGCAAGTGCGGCCTTGGCCAGACCCGGACCGATCACGGCCGCGACATCGGCGGGCGTGCTCCCCGCTTCCATTTCGCGCACCGATCCGTCGGGCAGGCTGATCCTGAGCAGTTCCGTCATTGGTCTCGTCCGTTCATTTGACGGCGCATTGGCACAACCATGCGCGCATCGAAAGTGCGGTGTTATCTTTAATGTGGGCGGCACCGGCCCACTCCCGCCTCCCAACCATATCCATCACCCCAACGGAAGCTGGGTTCGGGTGCGAGTTGTTGCAACTGTCCAGCCAAGACTGCGGCGATCCCGGCTTTCACCGGAATGACGAAAGGGGCAGGGAATGCAGCGACCAAGCCCGGCGCGAAGCGTTTCACCCGATATCTTCATCATTTTGCCGCCGCAGCCATGGCAGTATTGGGTTCCGAAACCAAGGCTTCAACCCATCTCCAGCCGATGACTCCCTGCCATGCTGGCGATCCGCCGGGTTCCGGCAAGGGCGGTGGAACGGGTTTTTACTCCCGCCATGAAGCGATATTCCGCCGTCGCGCGCTCGGGTGTCAGTTCGAGCGTGAAGTAGCCGCGGTGCGATGTATCAGTCCATTTGAGTTGCCTGTTCGCATCGACCAGCAACCCCGCCATTCGCGCGCCAAGACCGCCGAGATAGGATTCGAGGCCGGGCGATGTGACGCTGTGGCCGCCGAATTCGATTCCCGCGCGCTCGCCTGCATGGTCGAGTTCGAAAGCCCAGGCATTATGCGTGTCGCCTGCAAGCACGAGCAGGTTCGCATCCGCTTCCCGCGATGCCGCGAGAACTCGTTCGCGCGCCACCGGATAGCCGTCCCATGCATCCATGTTGAGCGGCAGGCCCGCTCTGCCCGCCATCGCCCCGGCAAGAACTCTCTGCCTGACGAAACCCGGCGTATTGTCGGGCAGCGCATCGGCCAGCGCCGGCGGGGTGGCGAGCTGGCCCATCAGGACCTGCTGGGCCAGCACCTGCCATACTTTCCCGGCACTGCGTGATTGCCTGAGGCCAGCAGCAAGCCAACCTTGCTGCTCGCTCCCCAGAAGCTGCCGCGCCGGATCGCGATAGGCGCCATCGCGGAAAGCGGTCAACGCGGCCTCCATCTCCTCAGGGTTCTTCCTGCCGCCCAGTATATCCCGCAGGCTGAACTGCCTGTCGCGAGCGGTCAGGCGGGTTTCGAGACGAAACATCGTCGCCAGGTTCCCGATCTCGTATTCCGCCCACGGTTCGTCCGATACCGGCAGCCACTCACGATAGACGCGCATCGCAGCAGCCTTGCGCACGGACCACTCGCCTTCGGTTGCGGGATCGTGGTTCTCCGCCCCGGTCGCATAGCTGTCATTCGCGCTTTCGTGGTCGTCCCATCCGGCCACCATCGGGTAAAGCTGGTGCAGGCGGCGCAAATCGGGATCGGCGCGATAGGTCGCATAGCGCAGGCGATAATCGGCCAGCGCGATCGTTTCGGTCTTCGGCAACGTAACGCGGCCTTCGACCCGCTGCGCGTCCGAAGGGTAGCTGCCTTCAGGGTACTCGTAGAAATAATCGCCCGTATGGACGGCAAGGTCGAAATCGTCCGCCTGGGCCGCATGGGCATAGGCGTTGAACCAGCCGAAACCGATATTCGAACAGCTAAACACGCCCAGCCGGAACCGCGACACATCTCCCACCGGCAATGTCCGCGTACGCCCGATATCGGAGGTTTCGCCATTGGGCGCGACAAAGCGATAATAATACCAGCGTCCCGGCTCCAGCCCGTTCGCCCAGGCCTTGCAACACCAATCCCTTGCCGGGCTGGCCGTAACGTCGCCCGACGAAACGGGACGGGTGAAATCCCGCGTCTCGCTTACCTCCCACTCAAGTCTGGTATCCTGCCCCGCCGCATAACGCGTCCAAAGCAATACCCGGTCCGCATTCGGCTCGCCGCTGGCTACGCCATGCGTGAAGCCATGAGCGAAACTGTGCGCGGAAAGCGGTGCACCAAGCAATCCGCCGCCAAGCACGCCACCTTTCAGTATCGTACGCCGGTCAAGCACGGGAAGCGGGCTCGTGGCCGGTGGTTCGCTTGCGATCACATCTCTCTCCTTCGTCGCCGCCAATGCCATCGCGCGATGACGGTGCGGTGACAAGGAAATCTCTTTCGACGACAAGCAACCTGTCCGTTTTGGAAAGCACACTTGACAGCATATAAGTTGTATGACAAACACACTTTACATATTGAAAAGGAAATTCGACCAATGATTGATGCAACCACGGAAAGCCGGCTCTCCGGACAAAGGCGCAGTCCGTTCTTCTACGCGGGAATGATGCTTGCCGCCATCGGAGCGATAGTGGCGCTTGCCGCGACAAACGCGATCGGGAGCACCGCTGCGACGATCCTAATGATCGCACCGCTATGGCTCGCCATACCGATGGTGAAGGCGGCCAACCGAAGAGCAGACGCGGTCAACGCCGCCTGCGCCAGCAAAGGCGAAGTGAACCGGCGATATATCAAGCGCATCGCCCTTTTCACCTCGCTCTATCTCGCCACGCTTGCCCTGGCGACCTTCGCATCGCGGGAATACAGTCCGCCTCTCGAACTGCGGACGTTCCTGTCCACCCTTCCCGGCCTGGCGATTGCCGGCATGTTCTGGGCGATCGGCCGGCTGATCGTCGAACAGACCGACGAGTTCATTCGGATGCTGACGATCCGGCAGTCTCTTTGGGCCACGGGATTCGCGCTGAGCGCGGCATCGGTTTGGGGATTCCTCGAACAGGCCGACATAGTCATTCACGTAGACGCCTATTGGTGGGCGGTCGTGTGGTTCTTCGGCCTTGGTGTCGGCGCGGTCATCAATCGCATCCAGTATGGCACCTGGGGCGCGATATGAAAAACCGCCTCAAGGTCCTCCGGGCGGAACACGACTGGAGCCAGCAGGATCTGGCCGACCGGCTCGGCGTGTCGCGCCAGAGCGTCAATGCGATCGAGACAGGGCGTTATGATCCCTCTCTCCCGCTGGCGTTCAGAATTGCCGAATTGTTCGAACTTGCTATCGAGGATATATTCCAGTTGGAGAGTGCGCCATGAAAATGTTGAAAATCGCCTGTCTCCTTCCGACCCTGCTGCTTGCGGCATGCAGTTGTCCGCCCGACGAAGACGCTGCGCCCAACCCGTTGACAATGCCGGCAGTATACTAGGCAGTTACCGGCTTGCCTTTTCCGGCTGCCTCCGGGCATGGAGCCGGAATGGACGGCACCCGATTCCATACCATGCCCGACGGGCGGCAGATCGCCTTTCGTCTGACCGAAGGCGTCGGCCCGGCGCTCGTTTTCCTGCCCGGGTACATGTCCGACATGGCCGGCTCCAAAGCGACTGCGCTGTTCGAACGGGCACGGGAACGCAACCGGACCTGCCTGCTGCTTGACTATTCCGGTTGCGGAGAGAGTTCGGGCAATTTCGCCGACGGCACCCTGTCCCGCTGGCGCGACGAAGTCCTGGCATTGATCAAGGCGCATGATCTTGATCGTGTCGTACTTGTCGGTTCGTCCATGGGCGGCTGGCTCATGCTGCTCGTCGGACTGGCGCTGAACGCCGGGAAACCGGAGCGCCTGGCCGGGATGGTCGGCATCGCCCCGGCCCCGGATTTCACCGATTGGGGTCGCTCGGATGCGGACAAGGCCCGACTCGAAGCGGGTGAAACCGTATTCGACGCCAATCCCTACGGGCCCGAACCCACTCCGCTGCATCCCCACTTCTTCGCCGATGGCCAAGCGCAACGCCTGCTCGACACCGAAATCGCCATCCATTGCCCGGTTCGCCTGTTGCACGGTCAGCGTGATGCGGATGTTCCGTGGGAAATCAGCCTGAAACTGGCAATGGCACTTCGTTCGGATGCGGTACAGGTGACCCTGGTCAAGGATGGTGATCACCGCCTGTCACGCGAGCAGGATATCGCCCTGCTGCTGCGTTGTGTCGAAACATTCGTCTTCGAAAGCTGAGCCGCAACCATGCTGTCGCCGATCCTTGCCTTTCTCCTCCAGGTCGGCCCCAATCCCGGGGCCGAACCAGTCCCTCCGATCCCCCCCGAACTGGCCGAACAGCGACGGCGAACCAGAGCGCGGGAACACCAGCAAAAAATCGCGGCAGCGGCCAGCCGCCTCGGCCCCTGTCTGGCAAGAGCCGATGCCGACCCGGAAGCGGCCAGGCGCGAAGCATCCGACAGGCTCGCTGCAAAAGAGGATCTCGGGCGAGCCGATGTCCTCCATTGCCTCGGCTATGCACTCGGCCTTCAGCAGCGCTGGGACCAGTCCTCTGACATGTTCCGCGCTGCTCGCGACGCGACACCCGAGGCCGATATCCTCAATCAGGCACTGCGCGGGGCGCTGGCAGGTGGAGCCCTGCTGTCGAAGGGAGACATGGCAGGCGCGTTGGCATTGCTCGACCCGGCGCACGAGGCCGCCCTTGTCGCCGGGAATGATCCACTCGCAGGTCAGATCGCCCTTGACCGTTCGCTGGCGCTCGTCGCTCTGGGTCGAGCCGAGGAGGCCGCTGGCGCCCTTGTCGAAGCGCGCACGAAAATGCCCGACAGCACCCAGGCCTGGCTGCTCTCGGCCACCCTGTCGCGACGGATGGGCGATCTCGACACGGCGCGGGGGCAGATCGAACGCGCCGCCCTCCTCGGCCCGACCGATCCGGATATCGGCCTCGAAGCGGGTGTGATCGCAGTGCTCGCGGGACGCGACGAAGCGGCGCGCAAGAGCTGGCGTTCGGTGCTAACGACCGCGCCCGGAACCGAACAGGCCCGCACTGCGCAAGCCTATCTCGACCAGCTCGACGCGCTGTGATCCCGGCTCCCATCCCGGTCCTCATCCCGGTCCTCATCCCTGGCCCCATCTTCGGCCCGGCGAATCCCCGGGCGGGCGGATGAAACGCCCTGCAAGCCACTGCGGACAAACCTCTATCCTGGCATTCGCCGCGTGCAGACCCGCTTGCAGGCGCCGCGTGATGGGCGTATCGGCGCGCGAGCTACGCACCGTAGCGTAAACACTCTGGGCCATGCCCGACGGAGCATGATGGATGGCATCGAAAAAAGCCGCTTCCGAACGTACCCCCGTCCGCCGGTTGTCCGGCAATCAGGAACTGGTCAAGGCACTTACTGCCAGGATGTGCGATTCGCTGCTGCCGGGCGATACGCCGTTCGAGAAAGGCAAGGTCCGCGAAGCCGCCCGTTTCATGCTCGATACGGCCGCGAGCCGCGATCCGGGCGAAGCGGCGACCGCATTGATGACCGCTACTGGCGACAGGCGCTTCATGCGCATCGCCATCATCAATGACGACATGCCGTTCCTGGTCGATTCGGTTGCCGCGACCATAGCCGCACAAGGCCTTTCAATCGATCGCCTGATCCACCCGGTAGTGGTGGTCGAACGCGGGGGAGCCGGCGAGCTGATATCCATCGGTGGAGACGCCGCCGAAATTCGCGAATCGATGATCTATATCGAAACCGCCCGCATAGACGCCCGCCAGCGACGCGAACTCGAGCGCGCATTGCGGACGACATTGGGGGACGTCCACGCCGCAGTCAGCGACTGGTACAAGATGCGCGAAGCGATGAGCGCGGATGCCGAGCGCATAGCGACCGCCAATGCGGAAGGCGCGGCGCTGCTGCATTGGCTGGAAGGCGGCATGTTGACCCAGCTTGGCCATGTCACCCGCAAACGCGACGGCAGCCATGCCCAGGTCCATGGCATCTGCCGCCGCAGCGCCAGACAGATTCTGGCCGATTCGTCTTACGAACGAGCGTTCGAATGGTTCGACAAGCACGGAGATGACGGCGAACGGGTACCCCTGATCATCAAGGCCAATCGCGTCTCGAACGTCCATCGCCGGGTGCCTCTAGACCTGTTCATCGTACCGATCATCGAAGGCGGGAAGGTGACTGCGCTTTCGATCCATGCCGGTGTGTGGACCAGCGCTTCGCTTGCCGCGCCACCGTCGGACGTGCCGCGCCTGTGCCAACAGCTCGACATACTGATGGACAAATTCGGCTTCGATACGAAAGGACATGCCGGCAAGGCGCTTGCCCACGCATTGACCGCGCTGCCGCATGACCTGCTGATCGGCTTTTCCGATGACGATATCGAACGTGTCGCCACCACGCTCATGAGCCTGGTCGATCGTCCGCGCCCGCGCCTGGCATTGGTCGAAGCACCCCTCGCGCGCCATCTGTTCGCGTTCGTATGGATGCCGCGCGACATGCTCTCGACCCAGGTGCGCACCAGCATCCAGAACATGCTCGAAGAAAGCGCCGGGGCGGAATTGCTCGACTGGAGCCTGGAAGTCGAGGGCGGCAACCTTGCCATGCTGCGATTCGTCCTCGATCTGCGCGGCACGCGCACGCAGGCCAGCGAAGCGGAGCTTGAGGCACAGCTCGAGATAATGTTGCGCGGCTGGGCCGAAGCGGTCGAGAGCGAGTTGGCCGAACGGATGGACCCGTCGCGCGCAGCAGCCATTGCCACCCGTTTCGCCGACGCATTCCCCGCAGCGTATCGTACCGGCTACGGGGCTGCCGAGGCAGCGCGCGACATCGGGCGCATGCGACACCTGTCGGTGCTCGAAGCGGAAGCGGGCGAAGGCGCCGCACTCCAGCGCGATGCCCGGCTCTATCACCTCGACGGCGACCCCGACACGCAGTTGCGCCTCAAGATATACGAGCACGAAGGTGCCTTGCCGCTATCGGATGCCGTGCCCGAACTGGAGAATTTCGGCTTCCGCGTACTCGCCGAGATCCCGACTCCCCTGGACGGCGGGCGTCTGGGGACGATCCACGATTTCACTCTTGCCCTGCCCGAAGGAGACCGGGTCGAACCGCTTCTCGAACGTACTGATGCGATCGAGGAGGCGATCGTCGCCGTGCTCAACGACGCGGCCGAGGATGATCCCTTCAACCGGCTGGTGATCGGCACTGCCCTGAGTGCGAGCGAAGCCAACTTGCTGCGCGCCTTCTATCGCTATTTGCGCCAGGCCGGGATGAGCTTCACCATCTACACCGTGGTCGACGCGCTGCATCGCGCACCCGCGATCACTCGCGCATTGGTGGCGCTGTTCGTTGCCCGTCACGACCCCGCTTTCGAGGGCGATCGGGAAGCCACGGCAAAGGCCGCGACGGACACTATAAGGCACGGCCTGGCCAGCGTGGCCGCGATCAACGACGACCGCTTGCTGCGACTTTACCAATCGCTGATCGATGCGATCCTGCGAACCAATGCGTTCTCGCCAGCAGCAAGCGAAGCGCTGGCCTTCAAGATCGACTCCGAATGCGTCCCCGGCCTGCCCAAGCCGATCCCGTGGCGCGAAATCTTCGTCTATTCGCGCCGGGTCGAAGGCATCCATCTGCGAGCCGGTTCCGTTGCGCGCGGTGGCCTGCGCTGGTCCGATCGGCGCGACGACTTCCGCACCGAGATTCTTGGCCTGATGAAGGCTCAGCGCGTGAAGAACGCCGTCATCGTTCCAACCGGAGCCAAGGGCGGCTTCTACGCCAAGCAATTGCCCGATCCTGCTCGCGACCGCGAAGCATGGGCTGCCGAAGGAAAGGCAAGTTACGAGCTTTTCATCGGCACATTGCTTTCGGTAACCGACAATATCGAGGGCGGGAAGGTCGTCCATCCCGACGACGTCGTCATCCTCGATGGCGAAGATCCCTATTTCGTCGTCGCCGCCGACAAGGGCACGGCCAGCTTTTCCGATGTCGCCAACGCTATCGCCGAGAAAAAGGGTTTCTGGCTGGGTGACGCCTTCGCCAGCGGCGGATCCAATGGCTACGACCACAAGGCAATGGGCATTACCGCACGCGGTGCCTGGGTTTCGGTGCAACGCCATTTCCTCGAAATGGGCGTGGACGTGCAATCCGAGCCGGTCACAGTGGTCGGCTGTGGAGACATGTCGGGCGATGTGTTCGGCAACGGCATGCTACTGTCGAAATCGATCAAGCTCGTCGCCGCCTTTGACCACCGTCACATTTTCATCGACCCCGATCCAGATCCGGCAACCGCCTGGAAAGAACGCAAGCGCCTGTTCGCATTGCCCCGGTCTAGCTGGGGAGATTACGATCCGGCGCTGATTTCCAAGGGCGGCAAGGTGTTCGCGCGCTCGATGAAGCGCATTCCGCTTTCGGTCGCGGCACGACGTGCACTGGGGATCGAGGAAAAGGAGCTGGAGCCCGAGGCCCTGATCTCGGCCATCCTCAAGGCCCCGGTCGGATTGATCTGGTTCGGAGGTATCGGCACCTATATCAAGGCTTCGACAGAGAATAACGTGCAAGTGGGGGATCCGGCTAACGACCGCCTGCGGGTCGATGCCACCGCGATCCGCGCCAAGGTCATCGGCGAGGGAGCCAATCTCGGCATCACCCAGGCAGGGCGGATCGAATTCGCCCTGCCTGGCGGTCGGATCAATACCGACTTCATCGACAATGCCGCAGGCGTCAATTGTTCGGACAACGAGGTCAATATCAAGATCGCGCTCGCAGCCGCCCGCGGTTCGGGCAAGCTGTCGGAAAAGAAGCGCGTCACGCTGCTCGAGGCGATGACCGAAGATGTCGGCAAAATCGTGCTTGAGGACAACCGGCTTCAGGCGCTGGCCTTGTCGATCGCCGAGGCCGGGGGCGCCCCGGCGGTCGCGGCGCAATTGCGCCTGATCGAGGCACTCGAGGATCGAGGAGCGCTCGACCGGCAGACCGAAGGCCTGGCCTCCGGAGAAAACCTGGCACGCCGGGCAAGCGACGGGATCGGCCTGACACGCCCCGAGCTGGCCGTGCTGCTGTCCTCGACCAAGCTGGTTCTGCAGGATGCGATCGAGAAGACTTCGCTGCCCGACGATTCGAGTCTCGCGGATTCGCTGGTCGAATATTTCCCTGCGGCGATGCGCGAATCCTTCAAGCGCCAGATCAAAGGGCATCAACTGCGCCGCGAGATAGTATCCACGGCTCTTGCCAATCGCTTCATCAACCGGATGGGCATCGTTCATCCATTCGAGCTTTCCGAGGAAGAAGGCGTCGGTCTGGCAGATATTTGCGCATCTTTCGTCGCCGCGGAAAAGCTCTTCAATGTCGGCGAATTGTGGGCCGCGCTGGAAACGGCCAAAATGCCCGAGGATGCCCGGCTCCTGCTGTTCCGCCATGCCGCAGGTGCCTTGCGCAGTCAGATGGCCGATCTTATCCGGATAGGGGCCGGCACCACCTTGCCCAGTGAATTGATAGCGGGCTTGCACAAGCGCGTAACACAGCTTTCGGCCAACACTGATGAGCTGCTCACCGCGGCATCGCGCCAGCAGTCAGATAGGCTCAAAGCCGAATTCGTCGAGATCGGCGCGCCCGAAAAACTCGCTGCGCAAGTCGCGCATCTATACGATCTCGATGGAGCAATCGGCCTCGCATCCTTGTCCGGGACCGCCGGGATCGATGCCCGCGCGCTAACCGCGGCATTCACCGATCTGGGAGAACGCATCGGTCTGGACTGGGCGCAGAGCACGGCGGCGATGATGAACCCGTCGGATGTCTGGGAACGGCTGCTCGTTGCAGGGCTGTCGCGCGACTTCCAGCAGATGCGGCTCGAATTCCTGCGCAGGCTTTCGCGACGCAAGGGAGCCAAAAAGAATCCACTGGGTGCGGTTGCCAACTGGTCGGAAGAACATGCCGCGGCAATCCGCCAGTTCCGCTCGATGATCGGGCGGGCCCAGGCACAGACATCGGTTACGCCCGCCACCCTGGCCCAGATCGCCAGCCAGGCACGCAACCTGCTGGGCCGTTAGCACAGGCCGGACAACGGAGCGCTTGACGCAAGTTTGATCCAAAGCGCTTGACGCGCGGGGCCATTTCGCCAAACCCGACACGATGGACAGAGCGGATGTCATTATCGTCGGGACCGGCCATGGCGGCGCGCAGGCGGCCATCGCCCTGAGACAGAACGGGTTCGAGGGTTCGATCCTCATGATCGGGCGGGGCCATTACCCGCCCTATGAACGACCGCCCTTGTCCAAGGAATATCTCGCGGGTGGCAAGCCCTTCGAACGAATCCTCATACGGCCCGAACGGTTCTGGGCGGACAAGGATGTCACGATCAGGACCGGTGCGCTGGTCGTCGAAGTCGATGCACGGGCGCACCGGATCATGCTGAGCGACGATACCACCCTCGAATACGGCAAGCTGATCTGGGCGGCGGGGGGCGATCCGCGTCGGCTGCCCTGCCCCGGCGGCGAATTCGACTGCGTCCACACGGTCCGCAACCGAACCGACGCCGACGATATCAGGGCCCAAGTCGAAGCGGGCGGGCGTCGCGCAGTCGTGATCGGAGGCGGTTATATCGGGCTCGAAGTGGCTGCGGCACTGCGCGGATTCGACCGCGAAGTCACCGTATTGGAAGCCATGCCGCACGTCCTCGCCCGCGTCGCAGGGCCCGAATTGTCGATGTTCTACGAAACCGAACACCGTGCACACGGTGTCGACGTTCGGCTGGATGTGCAGGTCGACAGCATCGAGGGTGCCGACGACAAGGCAACCGGTGTCAAACTGGCGAATGGCGAAGTGATCCCGACGGACATGGTGGTGGTCGGAATCGGGATCGTTCCGGCCGTCGGCCCGCTGATCGCTGCTGGCGCATCGGGGGCAAACGGAGTCGATGTCGATGAATATTGCCGCACCCTGCTGGAAGACGTCTATGCGATCGGCGATTGCGCCGCGCACGCCAACCCCTTCGCCGACGGCGCAGTGATCCGGCTCGAATCGGTCCAGAACGCCACCGACATGGCGACGACGGCGGCCAAGGCGATTTGCGGCGACAAGCAGCCTTACAACGCTGTCCCGTGGTTCTGGTCCAATCAGTACGATCTGCGTCTGCAAACGGTCGGCCTGTCGCTCGATCACGATGCAACGGTCTTGCGCGGCGATCCGGCGGAACGGAAATTCTCGATCGTCTATCTGAAGGAAGGCCGAGTGGTGGCGCTCGATTGCGTCAACAATACCCGCGATTACGCACAGGGACGCAAACTCGTCGAAGCACGTTGCGAGGCCGATCCCGAAGCATTGGCCGACACCGAACTGCCCCTCAAGTCATTCGTGTAAGCTCCCGCTGCGCCCAACAAGCCGCATCGGCAATCGCCGGATCGGAATCTTCCCGCAATGCCTCGACCTGCTCCAGCAAAGCCCTGTCACCACTATTGCCGGCCGCAATCAGGCAATTGCGCACGAACCGGTCGCGACCGACCCGCTTGATCGGCGATCCGGAGAAAAGCCGGCGGAAGGCAGTGTCATCGAGACAGAGCAGTTCCGCCAATCGCGGTGCGACAAGCTCGGCGCGCGGCAGGAAGGCCTTGTGGCGCGCGCCGATGTCGGCAAACTTGTTCCATGGACACACGGCCAGGCAATCGTCGCAACCGTAAATCCGGTTGCCCATCGCCTTGCGGAATTCCTCGGGAATCGGCCCTTCGTGCTCGATCGTCAGGTAGGAAATGCACCGCCGCGCATCGAGAACATAGGGCTGGGGAAAAGCATCGGTCGGGCAGGCATCCTGGCAATCGCGGCACGAGCCGCAGCGATCCTCATGCGGCGCATCGGGTGCAAATTCCAGCGTCGTGTAGATCGCGCCGAGGAACAGCCAGCTACCGTGTTCGCGGCTGACAAGATTGGTGTGCTTGCCCTGCCAGCCGATACCCGCCGCCTCGCCGAGCGGCTTCTCCATGACCGGCGCGGTATCGACGAACACCTTGAGCCGTGGCTCGCCCAGCCCCAGCTCCTTCGCCCGCGCCACCATCCAGCGCGCCAGTGCCTTGAGCGCTTTCTTGACTGTATCGTGATAGTCGCGACCCTGCGCATAGACCGAAATCCGCGCGCGCGACGGCTCGCTTTCGAGCACTATCGGATCGACGGCCGGCGCATAGCTCATGCCCAGCGCGATCACGCTCTTCGTTTCGGGCCACATCGATTGCGGTCCGCGCCGGACATCCGCGCGCGCGGCCATCCATTCCATCGTCCCGTGATGACCTGCCTCGAGCCATCGGTCGAGCCGCTCGGCACGCAGCGGATCGTCAGCGGCAGGAGCAAATCCGATCACCGCGAAACCCAGTCGCCCGGCCTCTTCCTCGAATTCGGCGCGCAATCTGTCTATTACCGGCCCGTTAGGCATGCTTCGGGTTGTTCCCGTTCATGTCTGAGGGTTAACCGCTATGGTCATGGATGTGGCGCTAGGCGAAGTGACGGATGGGGGCAATGTCGTACACGACAGTCGCCCTCTCGCAATCGAGGCCCGTGGGCTGGTCAAGGGCTTCGACGGCATGCTGGCGGTCGACGGCGTCGATCTCGCCGTTCCCGAGGGCGCGATATACGGCATCCTGGGGCCAAACGGCGCGGGCAAGACCACCACCATCCGCATGCTGCTCGGCATTATCGATCCGGACGACGGCGTGCGCCGCATATTCGGCCACGATCGGCCGCACGATATCGCCCGGCTGATCGGCTATTTGCCTGAAGAACGTGGTCTATACCCGGCAATGAAGGCCTATGAGGCGATTGCCTTCATGGGCGCATTGCGCGGCGTGTCGCTGGCCGAAGGCAAGCGTCGCGGGCGCGAATTGCTCGAAGAACACGGCTTGGGCGATGCCGCCGACAAGCAGATCCGCCAATTGTCCAAGGGTATGGCGCAAACCGTACAACTGCTGGGCACGCTGGTCCATCGCCCGAAGCTGGTCGTGTTCGACGAACCGTTTTCGGGTCTCGACGCAATCAATCAGGGCAAGCTCGAACGGCTGATCCGCACCCTCGCCGAAGACGGCACTACGGTTATCTTCTCGACCCACGTCATCGCCCATGCCGAACGGCTGTGCGAAGGAGTCGCGATCATTGCTGGAGGCAAGGTCCCTTATGCCGGATCGGTCGACGAGGCACGCGATCGCATCCCGGCGCAGGTACGACTGGAAACGCATGCGGACGATGGGTCATGGCGCACCGCCTTGCCGCGTGATGCCCGGCGCGAAGGCGGTTTCTGGTACTTCTCGCTGCCCGAAAGCGGTATCGAGCCCTTGCTGCGCGCACTGATCGAGGGAGAAGCAGGCATCCTGTCGCTATCGATCGAACGCGCCGGACTGCACGATGCCTTCGTTCATATCGCCGGCGAAGCCCCCGCCCGCGCCCTCGACGCCGATGCCGCAGCGGACAGGAATTGACGATGGACGATCCGACAGCGAAATCGCGCCTCTCGATCTGGCAGGCCGCATTCGTGATCGCCCGGCGCGATTTTGCCGCGATCCTGTTCAGCCGCGCTTTCCTGTTTTTCCTGCTCGGTCCACTCTTCCCGATCGTTGTCGGAGGACTCGCTGGCGGGATCGGCAGTCAGGTCCAGCAACAGACCTCGACATCCGAAATCGGCGTGGCGCTATCGGCCGGGGAAACGCGGCAGCTCCTGGCCGCTCGCGAAGCCCTGGTCGAAAGTCTCGGCCCGGCACTGCCGGAACTTGCCAGGCTCGAAGATGTCACAAGCGCTGAGGATGCTAAGGCCTATCTCGAAGCGCGACGCGGCAATTATGCAGCGATCCTGACCGGGTCGCTCGCCGAGCCCATGCTGACCGGGCCGCGGGCGCAAGTCGACACCTGGCGCGGGCGCATCGCTCTGCTGGCATCGACCGCGCGCGCGGAAACGCCGGTATCGCTGCCTGAGATCGCAACGCAGACCGTCGCCACCAGCGGCGCGAGCCAGCGATCCGACCGGGTGCGAACGGCGCAGGCGGGACAGGTATTGCTGTTCCTGCTGATCATGCTGCTCGCCGGGATGGTGCTGTCCAACCTGGTGGAAGAGAAGGGCAACAAGATTATCGAAGTGCTGGCCGCCGCGATCCCGATGGATGCGGTGTTCCTGGGCAAGCTGTTCGCCATGCTCGGCGTGTCCTTTGTCGGGATCACCGTGTGGGGCCTGACTGGTGCGGCGGTAATGGGCTTCGGCGGTTACCAAGCACAGGCGCTGACCGAACCGGCCGTCGGCTGGCCACTCTTCTTCCTGTTCGGCATGCTCTATTTCGCGATGGGCTATCTGCTGCTCGGTTCGCTGTTTCTCGCCATCGGCTCGATGGCGAAAACGGTGCGCGAGGTACAGACGCTCTCCATGCCGGTCACCATGCTGCAGCTACTGGTCTTCTTCCTCGCCAGCTATGCGATGGCAAGGCCCGGATCGACGGTGGAACTGGTTGCGGCAATCTTCCCCCTCAGCTCGCCCTTCGCCATGCTGGCGCGCGCGGCCCAGCTCGAGGCAATCTGGCCGCACCTGCTTGCGCTTGCCTGGCAGGCATTCGCCGTGGCAATCTTCGTGAAGGCAGGCGCTGCGCTATTCCGGCGCCGGGTCATGCAATCCGGGCCCAACTCGAAAAGGCGCAGGTGGCGGCGCGGCAAGGCCAGGGCAGCCTAGACCGGAGACAGCCCTTTACGTTCCCCTTGCGTCATTCCGGCTCCCGTTCGTCATTCTCGCCGACACGCGTCATCCCAGCGCAAGAATCGGTCGCAAATTGCAACCCGCTATTGACTCTCCTGTCAGCAAGCGCTGCATAGAAGCAATCGCGGAAGCGGTAGCCAGGACCGTTCGCGCAGGAGAGACCATGATGGCAACCACAGCTCCCGAACGCACCGAATGGACCCGCTCGCCCAAGGCGCACGAGGCTCTGGCGCGGCACTATGCCGAAAATCCCGACAAGCGGCCCAGCCATCCGCACAAGTTCGATACCAGCCGCAGCGACATCTATACCGAGAACCGGTGGGAACCCATTTTCAAGGAAATGCGCGCACTCGGCCCGCTCCATTATATTCCGGAAAGCCCGTTCGGCCCCTATTGGAGCGTGGTCCATCACAAGGCGATCCAACATGTCGAATCGCTGCCCGAACTGTTTTCGTCGAGCTGGGAATATGGCGGCATCACCATCCTCGAGCGGATCGAAGATGAAGACGTTCCGGAAGAAGAGCGCTTCGAGCTGCCAATGTTCATCGCCATGGACCGGCCCAAGCATACCGGCCAGCGCCGTACCGTCGCCCCCGCCTTCACTCCGGCGGAAATGAAGCGTCTCGAAGAGAATATCCGCCAGCGCACAGGTGAGTGTCTCGACAATCTGTCCGAGAGCGAAGTGTTCGACTGGGTCCATACCGTCTCGATCCCGCTGACGACCGGGATGCTGGCGATACTGTTCGATTTCCCGTGGGAAGATCGCGACCTGCTCACCTTCTGGTCCGACTGGTCGGGCGACACAGAGGTCGCGATGGTCCGCGAGATCGACGACATGCGCCGCGGCATCCAGAGGGAAATGGCCGCCTATTTCCAGCAATTGTGGAACAAGCGCTCGAATGAGGAACCGGGGCCGGACCTGATCTCGATGATGATCCATTCGCCGGCGATGAACCAGATGAGCCCGCAGGAATTCATGGGCAATCTGGTGCTGTTGATCGTCGGCGGGAACGATACCACGCGCAACACCATGTCGGGCATCGTCCACGCTTTCGATCGCTTCCCCGACCAGCGCAAGCTGTTCGAGGACGATCCCGAACTGATCCCCAATGCAGTACAGGAGTGCATCCGTTACCAGACGCCGCTCAAGCATATGCGGCGCACCTGCACCGAAGACACCGAACTGTTCGGCGAGCAAGTCAGGAAAGGCGACAAGGTCGTGCTGTGGTACAATTCGGCCAATCGCGACGAGCAGGTGTTCGAGGATGCGGAAAAGCTCGACATCACGCGCGAAAACGCCCGGCGCCACATCGCCTTCGGCTACGGTATCCACCGCTGCGTGGGTGCACGGCTGGCCGAACTGCAATTGCGCGTCCTGCTCGAGGAGATGCACAAGCGCCGCATGCGTGTCCATGTGGCTGGCGATGTCGAGCGGGTACAGGCCAATTTCGTCGAAGGCTTCCGCAAGCTGGAAGTCGAGGTCACACGCTTCTGAACCCGGATGGCGGTTGTTTGCCAATCGCTTTCCCAAATCTCGATCGTCACCCCAGCGCAAGCCGAGGTCGATCACGGATTATCGCGACCATCCAGAAAGAGAGTGAGGCAATGCCGGACAGAGCATGCCCGCGCGTAACTTTCCGGCGGTGCCAAGCGTATATTCAAACACAGGAGCATAGCTCTCACGCCGGACTGAAGGACGCAGTATGACCATGGAAACTTCGCGCCGCGCCATACTGGGCTGGCTTGCCGCTGGCAGCTCGCTCGCCGTACTTACTGCATGCGGAGGATCGCCTGCGGAGGCGAAGAGCTTCCGTATAAAGCTCAGCGAAGCGGAATGGCGCAGAAAGCTGACCGGACAGGAATTCTACGTGTTGCGTCAGGCCGGAACCGAACGGCCGTATTCCTCGCCGCTCAACAAGGAAAAGCGCAGGGGCACATTCGTCTGTGCCGGCTGCGGCAACGCGCTCTATTCCTCCGCCGCCAAATATGACAGCGGCACCGGCTGGCCGAGCTTCTGGAAGGCCATGCCGGGCGCAGTGGGAACCTCGACCGACTACAAGATCGGCTATCCCCGCACCGAAGTGCATTGCGCCGATTGCGGCGGACATCTGGGTCATATCTTCAACGACGGACCCAAGCCGACAGGCAAGCGCCATTGCATCAATGGCGTGGCGATGGATTTCAGGTCTGCATAGCCGGCGGGAGCCCCTCGCGTCGCCCGAGATTTACTTGCGAATCCGCCATACTGCGAATTCTTCCGGCCCATCGAGTGCGACGCGCTCCAGCCAGGCGGGTGCCTGTCCATTGACGAGAGCGGCCATCAGCCCGTCCGGGTTGGCGTCCGCCAGCAGGCTCGCCTCGACCAGATCGGTACACATAGCGACATAATCCGCATCGTGCGCGATCATGATCCGGCGCGCTTCGGCGGGTCTGCCCGTATAAGCCAGGATCACGTCGCGCATGGCCGGTTCCGCGCGATGATGGCCGGTGGCGATTACCGCATGATGGCTTTTCAGCAGGATCGACGGCCCGATATCGAGTGGAGCGAATATCGTGCCTTCGGGCAGGCGGTTCAGCAATAGGGCGGAAGCGCGAATTTCACATCCCGATTCCCTGACCACCACAGGTGCTTCCTGCATGTTTCCGCGCGCCACGCCCTTGCCGACAACAACAGGCGCGGACGGCACCAGCAGCAATATTATCGCGGCACATACGGCAAGCTTGCCACCGGTCGCTTCGGCAAGGCGCATGCGATCCAGCAAACGCGACAACAACCAGCCGAGCGGAATACAGGCAAGCAGCGCGGCGAAAGCGGCGGAACGCCAAACGAAGACCGACAATACGATCGCGGCTACCAGCAGCAGGAAATACTCCCCCCACCACTGACGCAGCCAATGCCGCGACCGGTGCCGCAGTACGGCTGTGGCACAGAGGGCAACCACCAGTTGCAACATTGCCGGGATGGCTTCACCGGGAGCCTGTTCCCAGACCGGGCGACCTTCGCTCACATTGAGATACCAGAAATCGCGTACCAGCGGGTCGAGCTGGGCGAAGGGCGAGCCGGTACAAGCCGGTGCCGAAACAGCGAAAAAGCCCAATCCCAACCCTGCGACGACTGCAAACAAGCTGACAGTGACAAGGGCTGGTGCCTTGGGCGGAGCCGCAATGACGCCTGTCCCGATCGCGGCGATCAGGAAGAAACCGAGATGTGCGGGCGAGACTGTATCGCAATATTGCGCAAGGTCGCCCCAGCCCTTCGTAAGCATGAACAGCAGACCGAGGCCGAGCGCAAGCGACTGCATGTAGGCAACCAGCCACCAACGCTCCTTGCGGTCGCGCAACAAGCGCAGGAACAATATACCGGCGAAGGCAGCCGCCAGCGGCAACGGTTCGAGCGAGATCGATATCCCCGCTGCCATCGCGAATCCCGCCACTGCCCCGCCCCTGGCCGGAAAACGCCACGAACAGGCCCACAGGGCGATGGCCACTGCAGCGACCTGCCATCCGTGATGATCGATCCGCAGCGGCTGGATCTGGAAGACAAGCGGCGGCAGAAGGCCGATCGCAAGGCAGGCGAGGCCGGCAACGCGCAGATCGAACAACCGCCATGCGAGCCGGCCAATCACGGCAACGATGACACCCAGCACGATCAACGGGACAAGAAGCATGGCAACGGTTTCCGCCGCACCCGTGCCGATGACCGGAGACAGGAGAAGAATGACCAGTGCAAGCGGGATATCCACCAGCCGCGACCAGTGCATCGCGGTGCCGGCAGGGGGATCGATACGGTATTGATGCAGGTCGAACCATGGCTGTCCGCCAAGCAGGTCGCGCACCTGCACCAGCCGCAGCACGTCGTCGGGATCCGGGAATTGTCCCTGCAGGATTCGCGGCAAGGCGATGGCCAGCAGGATCGCGCTCAATACGAACCAGACCAGCAGCAACCGCCCGGTTGGCGTCTCCCCGCCGCGCAATCGGCGATCGGGCCGCATGTCACGCGCCGTTCTTTGTCGGGTCGCGAAAAACGATCCGGCTGCGCAACAGCCTTGTCGCGAAGAAACTAACGGCGATAGCGACCAGCTTCGCCAATCG
>JANQPE010000126.1 GCA_028289565.1 Parerythrobacter sp. | reverse complement strand
CAATATGCTGGTGGCCGGGATACGGACATCCTTCAACTCGACTTCCATATGGCCGTGCGGTGCGTCGTCATAGCCGAACACAGGGAGGTGGCGGATGATGTTCACACCCGGCGTATCGATCGGCATCAGCACCATGGACTGCTGCGCGTGGCGCTGTGCGTTGAAATCGGTCTTGCCCATGACGATCGCGACCTTGCAGCGAGGATCGCCAAGACCGGACGACCACCATTTGCGCCCGTTGATCACATATTCGTCGCCGTCCCGCTCGATCCGCGTTTCGATATTGGTCGCGTCGGAAGAGGCAACGCGCGGTTCGGTCATCAGGAAGGCGGAGCGAATCTCGCCTTCCATCAGCGGTTTCAGCCATTCGTCTTTCTGTTCGCGTGTCCCGTAGCGGTGCAGCACTTCCATGTTCCCGGTGTCGGGTGCGGAGCAGTTAAAGGCCTCACTCGACCAACCGACGCGCCCCATCTCCTCCGCGCACAGCGCATATTCGAGATTGGTGAGGCCCGGCCCTTTGAATTCGAACGAGTCGTCGACATGGGACAACTGGCCGCGCGGCGGCATGAACAGGTTCCAGATGCCCGCGGCTTTCGCCTTGGCTTTCATGTCCTCGACGATCTGGATCACTTTCCAGCGCTCGCCCTCGGCATCCTGTTCGCGGTAGGTGCCCATGTTGGGGCGGACATTGGCCTCAATGAAATCGCGCACCCGGTCGCGCCAATATTGCTGCCTCTCGGTCGGTTCGAAGTCCATCGTGTCTGTGTCCTCTTCTGTATCTGTGGAAATTCGTAAACTTGGCGAATCCGCTTCGGTATGAAACTGGCAGAGCAGGGCTTCGTCGCCAAGCCCACAAATGATAACCCGCCTCAGGGCAGCGTGCGGCCTCCATCAGGATCGATCCGGGCGGTTGCGTCAAGCGCGGCCAGCCGGGCCTCATGTTCTTCCCGGTCTATCGGGAATCGGCTCAGCCAGTAAGCGGAGACGATCCCCAGTATAAGGACCGCTCCGCAATAGAGCGCGACCAGCCTGTCGATCACCGGCGGGTCGACGGATCCCGGCTCCACTCCCACGGGAAAGGCAGCGATCGACAGCATGGCCCCGGCGAACAGGATACCTACTCCGGTCGCGCTTTTCTGCACCAGCCAGTTGCCGGCGTAGAAGCTGCCTTCCGCCCGGCGACCGCTCTTTTCCTGATAGGCTTCGATAATCTCGGCAACCATCGATGTCGCGGAGATCACTGCGCCGACCCCGGCTGCATTGCTGACGAAGATGAAGAAGAACAGCATATAGGCCGAGGTGCCGGTACCCAGTTCGGGCCATAGCTCCAGATAGCGCAGACCGTAGGGGATGAGCCATGAAGTCATCGAAATGATGGTGGCGACCGCGCCGGTCCTGGCCTTGCCATGGCGCAGGTGGAAGCGGCTGAGGGTCGCGAACACGGCGACCACGCTGAAGAATAGGATGATCGGGTAGATCGCCAGTTCCGTTTCGTTCAGTTCCCAAACGAAATAGTAAAGGTAGTTCGACAGCGCGAAAGTCATGCCCTGACTTACATAGGCGGCTAACGCACCTGCAGCGAAGATCAGGAAGGCGCGTTCGGAGAAGGCCTCGACGATCTCGCGGAAAATTTCGTGCAGCTTGAAGGGTGGCGGGCGTTTTGCCGGCCACCCCGCGACGTGGCGATGCTGCATGGCCGCAGAAAACAACACGGCTGCCACCATCACGATGGCACCGAACAGCCCGTAGGCGCGGTAGCCGTCGAGCGACAGCAGGTCGTCGCGCAGGAACACCTGATAAGCCAGGAAAAGGGTTATCAGTCCGCTGGTCCAGCCGAACAGAAAGCGGAAACGGAACAGGGTGGTGCGTTCGTCGTAATCACGGGTGATTTCAGGCACCAGCGATACCGAGGGAACTTCGCAGGCCGACAATAGCAGACGGACAATGATGGCCAGGCCCAGCAGTGCCAGGAAGCTCGGTGGACCATCCACCGGCGGAGACCACAGGACATACCAGATGATCCCCAGCGGGATCGGCGCGGCATACAGCCACGGCAAGCGCCGGCCCCATCTGGTGTAGGTCCGGTCGGACAGGTTGCCCAGAAACGGGTCGATCAATGCGTCGACGATCAAGGCGATGACCAGGGCCAGGCTGACCAGCCACGCTTCCATCCCGAGCACCTGATTGTAGAAAGTCAGCAGGAAGACCGAGAAGCCGTTGTCCTTCACTCCGAAGGCAAGTGCGCCGGAAGCGTTGTAGAGCTTGAGTTTAAGTGGGACCGGTTTTGCATTCACGCGGTTGTGCCGCCTGCTTGCCCGAATGTTTCCAGGGCCTCGAACATGCTCGCCTCTTCCGGATCCCAGCTATGGCGTGGGCCAAGCGTGATTCCGCCATCGACCAGTAGCGAAGCTCCGTTGACAAAGCCTGCGGCTTCGCTGGCGAGATAGGCCGCCGCTTCGGCGATATCGCTTGGCTGCCCGCCGCGAGCGACGGGTTGTGCACTGGACGACATTTGCGCGATGGCGGCATTGGCGAGATGCTTTTTGTCCTCGGCTATCTCAAGCGCCGAGGTAAAGATGTTTGTGTTGATGAAGCCCGGCTGGATCGCGTTGACGCGAATCTGGTGTTTGGAGAGGTCGGCCGCGGCCATCTTGGTCAGGTGGAGTACACCAGCCTTGCTCACCGCGTAAGCGGTCGGCGAATAGCCCGGCCCGACGGCTGCGACGCTGGAGATATTGACGATGCTCGCCCCCGGCCTGCCGAGCATATGCGGCACGGCGTAGCGAATGCCGAACGCTACCGAGCGCAGCAACAGGTCCATCGTCCCGTCCCACTCGTCCGGTTCGATCTCGTCGATGGAAGGACGGGCGCCTCCGGCTCCGGCATTGTTGAGCACTACGTCGATGCCGCCGGTTTCTTTGGCGGCGTAGTCCATCAGAGAACGGATTTCGCCGACCGAACAAACATCGCAATGTCGGTAGCGGATCGATCCGTTCGACCCGTCGGCCAAGGCCTGTCCGTCGTCGTCATCGATATCGGCGGCGATGACGGTCGCGCCTTCGCGGGCGAACAGCTCGCTGCTTTCACGCCCGATGCCCGATGCCGCGCCGGTCACGATCACGGTCTTGCCCGAGAATCGCATGCCTGTTTCCTCTCTATTTCCCGCTTCCAAGCTTAGGCGCGGGGCCCGTGCCGTCAACGCAAACTGCGTGACGCTACGGCATGGCGGGGCGCCGTCAGGCCTCTTGCAGGCAGTGGGCGAATCCCCTTAACGTTTGCGTCAAGATATCGGGATCTGAGAGAGGAGTCGGCCAATGCCGGACGCAACATCTGACCTTGAAGTTTTCCGCCAGGAAACGCGCGATTGGCTGGAGGACAATTGTCCGGAAGACATGCGCAAGCCGGTCAAGACGGAAGACGACATCTATTGGGGCGGACGCAACGCGACTTTCAAGAGCGATGCGCAAAAGGCGTGGTTCGAGGCTTGTCGCGACAAGGGATACACCGTTCCGGCATGGCCCGAGAAATATGGGGGTGCCGGTCTCAGTCCGGCGCAAGCCAAGGTGTTGCGCCAGGAAATGAGCCGCATCAATGCCCGTCCACCACTGTCCAGTTTCGGCATCTGGATGCTGGGCCCGGCACTGCTGCAATTCGGCACCGAAGAGCAGAAACTCCATTATCTCAACCAGATCGCACGCGGCGAAATCCGCTGGTGCCAAGGCTATTCGGAACCCGGTTCCGGCTCGGATCTGGTCAGCTTGCAGACGTTCGGCGAAGAGGTTTCCGATCCAGAGGGGGGCGATCACTGGGTGGTCAATGGCCAGAAGGTATGGACTTCCTATGCCGACAAGGCCGACTGGATATTCTGCCTTGTACGCACCGACAAGGAAGACAAGTATCGCGGCATCACCTTCATGCTGTTCGACATGGAAAGCAAAGGTGTCAGCACCAAGCCGATCCTGCTGATCAGTGGCAATTCTCCGTTTTGCGAAACCTTCTTCGATGACGTGAAAGTGCCGAAGGATCAGTTCGTGGGCGAAATCAATCGCGGCTGGGATGTTGCGAAATATCTCCTCGGACATGAGCGCGAGATGATCTCGGGTGCTGGCGGCGGCGCCCGCACCGCCGCGATCGGCGCCGCGATGAAACGTCATGCTGGCGAGCTGGACCCGTGCTTGCGCGTCGAACTGGCGATGTTCGATGTCGATGCGCTGGCCTATTCAGCGATGGGCGAGAAGTTCCTCGACGAGATCAAGGTCGGCAAGGCGCATCCCGCGCAACCGAACATGATGAAATATGCCGGGACGGAACTGAACAAGCGTCGCCACGAGCTGATGATGGCAGCGGGCGGTTCGCGCAGTCTCGAATGGGACAGCGAGGAGACCGATGGCGGCCAGCCTTCCCGCAACTGGCTGCGGACCAAGGCCAATTCGATCGAGGGCGGCACCAGCGAAGTAATGCTCAATGTGATCAGTAAACGTATCCTGGAGCTGCCAGGAGCTTAGGAGAAACAGAGCCTCCTTCGTCATTCCCGCCTTCGCGGGGGTGACGAGCAAAAGGATTTGGGAAGGAAGGCGCCGATGCCACTCTATCACGACGACGACCAGGTGATGCTCGCCGAAACGACCAGTCAGTTCATGCGCGAGGAAGGCGCGATCGCGAAACAGCTACGCCATTGGCGCGACAGGGGCTGCAAGGACGGTTTCGGTCATGGCCTGTGGAAACAGTTCGCCGAAATGGGTTTCACCGGCATTCTTGTCGGCGAAGACGATGGCGGGCTCGACATGGGCCATGTCGAGGCAGGGATCGTGCTTGAGGAAATCGGACGCAACCTGACTCCGTCTCCCTTTCTGACCAGCTCGGTGCTGGCCGCGACTGCGCTCAAGCACGGCGGAGACGAGGTACGCGGACGTTACTTGCCCGGGCTCGTCTCGGGCGACAGCGTGTTTGCCGTGGCGATCGATGAAGGCGCGAAACATCGTCCGGAACGGATCGCGACCAAGGCCGAGAAATCGGGCAACGGCTTCAAGCTGTCAGGGCAGAAGGACTTCGTGATCCACGGCGCGAGCGCCGATATGATCGTGGTCGCCGCGCGGACATCGGGTTCGGATGCCGATGCCGACGGGATTACCCTGTTCGCGGTGCCTAAGGATACGGCAGGCTTGGATCATGATTCGGTACGTTTGGTCGATTCGTCGATGGCGACGCACACTAAATTCGAGGGCGTCGAGCTGGACGGTGATTCCGTGATCGGCGAAGTCGATGGTGGCCGCGAGATTCTCGACAGGATGCTCGCGGCCGGCCGCGTCGGGGCCGCGGCCGAAGGTGTCGGCGTGGCGCGCGGGGCGATGGACATGACCGTTGACTATCTCAAGCAGCGCAAGCAGTTCGGCAGGCTGATTGGCGAATTCCAGGCGCTCCAGCACCGCGCCGCGCACCTTTATTCCGAAGTCGAGATTGCCCGTGCGGCCACCATCAAGGCGCAGCAATTGCTCGACAACGATAGCGAGAAGGCCGACCTGATGGCTTCGGTTGCCAAGGCCAAGGTCGCCAAGGCGGCAGGTCTCGCGGTACGCGAAGGCGTGCAGATGCATGGCGGCATCGGCATGACCGACGAATACGATATCGGCCTCTACATGAAGCGCGACCGCGCGTTGCAGGAATTCCTCGGCGACATGTACTACCATGCGGGCCGCGTCGCCGAGATGAGCGGCTATTGAGGAGAATGGCAATGAACCTCAACGACCTTTTCGGCCTCGAAGGCCGCGTCGCGCTGGTCACCGGTGGCAGCCGCGGGATCGGCAGGATGATCGTCGAGGGCCTGCTCGCGGCGGGCGCGGCGCGGGTCTATATCGTCGCCCGCAAGAAGGAACAGGTCGACGAGACCAGTGCCGAGCTGGGCGACAAGGTGATCGGGCTGGTCGGCGATCTCTCGCAGATGGACGGCATCCAGCAGCTCGCCGACGATATCGCGAGCCGTGAGGACACGCTCGACATCCTGGTCAACAATGCCGGCGCGGCGTGGGGCGAGCCGTTTGCCGAATTCAGCGAGGCGGGCTGGCACCGCACGATGGACCTCAACGTCAAGACCCCGTTCTTCCTGACCCAGAAGCTTCATTCGCTGCTCAAGGCCGCGGGTACGCCCGAGCGCCCGGCCAAGGTGCTCATGATCGCCTCGATCGACGGCTTCAAGACCAATCCGTGGCCGACCTATCCTTACCAGGCCTCGAAGGCCGGGCTGATCCACCTGACCCGCCGGATGGCCGCCGAGCTGATCCGCGACAATATCGTGGTCAACGGCATCGGCCCGGGTGCCTTCCCTTCGGCGATGAACAAGGCGGCGCGCGACAACGGAGACATGGTCAAGCGCGGCGTCCCGTCCGGGCGCGTCGGCGTGACCGAGGACATGGCTGCGGGTGCGATCTACCTGCTCAGCCGCGCGGGCGACTACGTCGTCGGCACGACGATTCCGATCGACGGCGGCGTGGTCAACGCCAATGTCGGTGCGGGGAACTTCGTCGATCCGTCGGGCGGGTAGGAAAAATGGCTTGTCCGAAAGTGCCTGGATAGCGGAAGTACCCGCGAATTCGTTCGCAACACGGACAGCCTAATCCTTCAACCCGTAGAGCAGGTCCGTGAAATCCGGATCGTATTTGAGCGCCAGCTCGCGAAACTTCGCAGCTATCCGGTTGATTTCAGTTTTGCCTGCACAACTGTGCTGATCCGCGGCATACCGTTTGCCATCTGCCGAGAATGCCAACTCGATGCTTGAACCATCCGTGCAGACCACATCCTCTGGGCCATAGTATGGCAGCGCGCTCAACATATGCGATGACTCTTGATTGCAGTTCAGGGCGACGGGTGCAACAATCGCGATTGGGGCGTGACGGCCCTGCCTTTATCCCATCAGCTCGCGCACGAACGGGATCAACCCGGTCTGGCGCTGCCGCTTCATTCGTTCGGCGTGCAGAATCTCCGCGACCTTGGCGAAGCATGCGTCCACATCGTCGTTGATCACGACATAGTCGTAGGCGTCCCAATGGCTGATTTCGGCGCGAGCGCGTTCCATGCGGCCTTCGATGACTTCGGGGCTGTCGGTACCGCGGCTTTCGAGGCGGCGGCGCAGTTCCTCGATGCTGGGCGGCAGGATGAATACGCGCACGACATCCTGCTGGTCCTTCTGGAACAGTTGCTGGGTGCCCTGCCAGTCGATGTCGAACAGGAAATCCTGACCCTGCTTCAGCGCGCCGCGGATGCGGCCCTTGGGCGTGCCGTAGCGATGGCCGAAGACATGCGCCCACTCGTAGAAATCATCTACCCCGACCATCCGGTCGAACTCGGCATCATCGACGAAATGGTAATGGACGCCTTCGGTTTCGCCGGGGCGCATCGGGCGAGTGGTGACCGATACCGAGAGCTTTATTTCACTGTCGGCATCAAGGAGCATACGCGAAATCGTCGTCTTTCCCGCACCCGATGGCGAGGAGAGGATGAACATCAGCCCCCTCCGCGCGAGGTTGGGGTGATGGAGCGTGTCCGGTGAAGTATCGGCCATGCGCGCACATGCGCCGAACGGGCTCAAGGAATCAAGTGGCGCGGTGCGATTTACTCTTCACTCTCGCTCTTCCCGGTCCTGTCTTCTGCATGGCGTGCTTTCTTGCGGCGTCCGCCGCGATCGTACAGCGTCTTGGCCAGCAGGCCGCCGCCCACGATCAGCGCTCCGGGAACGGACAGGGTCGCGATTTTGGCGGCCGCGCCGGATGCCCTGGTTTTCACGGTGCTCCTGCTTTCGGCGACTTCGTGTGCGGCATCGCCTCCCTCGCGCCTGTCGAGGAAGCTGCGCTCGACGACGTTCTGCAATACGCGGTTGCCCAGGATCATGGCGATATCCGCCATCACCAGGCTGGTAATGGGAACGGGTTTTCCTGCCGGCGCCTCGGCAGGATCGCCTTCCGGAATCTCGACCTCGCGCTTGCTCATTGGGTGCTCCGGCTTTTCCGCGGCAGGGCAGGCCTGTTACTTCTTGCGGCCGAAATCGACCTCGGCGACGTTCGAGCCGTCTTCGTTTCCGGGAGTGGCCGGGCTGTCGCCATGTTCCGGGGAATCGTTTTCGGCGTCGTCATGCGCCTCGGGCGCCATGTCGGCGACGGTTGCCTGAAACTGCAGCCCGAAATCGACCGCCGGATCGACGAAGGCGGTGATCGCGGCAAACGGGATGGAAAGCTTGGCCGGGATCTGGTTGAAGCTCAAACCGACGGAAAAACCTTCGTCCGTGACGTCCAGATCCCAAAACTTGTTCTGGAGCACGATGGTCATCTCGTCCGGAAAGCGTTCGCGCAGATGCGGCGGAATGGAAACGCCGGGCGCCCCGGTCTTGAACGTGATATAGAAATGATGATCGCCAGGCAGTTCGCTGCCGCCTTGCACGATTTCGCCGAGCACGCGGCCGACGACCGCGCGTAGCGCTTCTTGCACGATCTCGTCGTAGGGGATCAGGCTGTCGGGCGTTTCGTCGCTCATGTCGCGCTGTTGGTGGCGCTAGGAAACGCAGCGGTCAAGCCGGAATGCTTGCGCCATGCCCAGCCTTGCGTATAGCCCGCTGTCATGCGCAACGCCCGGATCACCCGCAAGACGAAGGAAACCGCTATCGACATTGCGGTCGATCTCGACGGAAACGGCACATACGAGGTTTCGACCGGGATCGGCTTTCTCGATCATATGGTCGAGCAGTTCTCCAAGCATTCGCTGATCGATGTGACGATGAAAATCGACGGCGACCTGCATGTCGACCAGCACCATACGACCGAGGACAGCGCGATCGCGCTCGGCCAGGCACTGTCCGAAGCGCTGGGCGACAAGGCGGGCATCGGGCGTTACGGCGTGGCCTATTCTCCGATGGACGAAACGCTGGCACGCGTTGCGCTCGATATATCCGGGCGGCCGTTTCTGGTGTGGAAGGCCGGTTTCGGTCAGGAAAGGCTGGGCGAGTGGGATACCGAGCTGATCGAGCACTGGTTTCACTCGGTGGCGCAAGCGGCGGGCATCACTCTGCATGTCGAGCTGTTGTACGGCCAGAACAACCATCACATCTGCGAGGCGATCTACAAGGGCTTTGCCCGCGCCATGCGCCAGGCGGTCGAGACCGATCCGCGCAAGGGTGGCGCGATACCTTCGACCAAGGGCCGGCTGGGTGGATAGGCATGATGGGTCGCGGGTGAGGAGGAACCCTTGTCGCGTGCCGTGGGGACGGTCCTCCCTCGCTGGCCGCTCCATCCCACTTCCTCACCCGTCGGGCTCAAGTCTGCCGGATAGTTACGATCATCCAGTCGCCGGAAAACCAAAATGCCTGGGATAACCGCGCTCGTGGACTACGGTGCGGGCAATCTCCATTCGGTTGAAAATGCGCTGAAAGCGGTCGGGGCGCGGGTGGTCGTTACCGCGGATCCCGATATCCTGTACGCGGCCGACCGTATCGTGCTGCCCGGAGTAGGCTCGTTCAAGGCCTGCGCCGAGGGCCTGCGCGGTGTTGACGGTCTGGTCGAGGCGATGACCGAGCGCGTGCGCCTCGAAGGCGCGCCTTTCCTGGGTGTGTGCGTCGGCATGCAATTGCTGGCAACGCGCGGGTTGGAGCACGGCACGGCACGGGGCCTTGGCTGGATCGCGGGCGAAGTACGTGAAATCGAGCGTGCCGATCCGGCGATCAAGCTGCCGCATATGGGTTGGAACGATGTCGTTCCGACAGCATATGCGCCGCCGGTACTGACAGGAGGCGAGGCCTATTTCCTTCATTCCTACCATTTTGCAGTCGAGGATGACGCGGATATCGCTGCGACGACCGATCACGGTGGCGGATTGGTTGCAGCCGTGATCCGCGACAACATCCTTGGCGTCCAGTTCCATCCGGAAAAGAGTCAGGCCTATGGGATCGGTCTTTTGGAGAGATTTCTCGAATGGCGGCCTTAGCCCCCCCCTTTTCAAGCTTCGCCAGCCGCCCCAGCGGCAAGCCGCGCCATCCTCTCCCCGTGCGGGGAGAGGATACGAAGGCTTGGCGACGTAGGAAGCCGGTCGGAGTTGGAGAGGGGGGTGCGCACGCATGATCGTCTTTCCCGCAATCGATTTGAAGGGCGGCGAAGTCGTGCGATTGGCCGAAGGCGACATGAATCGCGTGACCGTCTATGGCGACGACCCGGCCGCGCAAGCGATGCTGTTCGCCGATGCGGGAGCGGGGCATGTCCATGTGGTCGACCTCGATGGAGCATTTGCC
This sequence comes from Parerythrobacter sp., assembly GCA_028289565.1. Lineage (GTDB taxonomy): Bacteria > Pseudomonadota > Alphaproteobacteria > Sphingomonadales > Sphingomonadaceae > JANQPE01. The sequence continues at coordinate 4,774 of JANQPE010000126.1, read as the reverse complement.
GGCGAAAGCCGTAATCGGGCGGCGGTCGAAGCGATCGTCGCGGACTTTCCCGGCCATGTGCAACTGGGAGGCGGTATCCGCACACCCGAAGCGGTCGAGGGCTGGTTCGATCTCGGTGTCGCGCGGATCGTGATCGGCTCGGCGGCGCTCAAGGATCCGCGATTCGTCAAGGAGATGGCGCGCGAATGGGAAGGCGGGATTGTCGTTGCAGTCGATGCGCGTGATGGCATGGTCGCCACCGAAGGCTGGGCCGAGGTCTCGGACGTACCGGTCGCAGACATGGCGCGCCGCTTCGAAGATGCCGGGGTTGCGAGCCTGCTGTTCACCGATATCGGTCGCGACGGCTTGCTTGTGGGCTGCAATATCGATGCGACGGTCGAACTGGCGCGGCAGACCGACCTGCCGGTGATCGCGAGTGGCGGGGTGAAGGGGCTGGACGATATCCATGTCCTGTCGCTCAATGCCGGCGAGGGAATCGAAGGAGTCATCACCGGGCGGGCGCTGTATGACGGACGGCTCGACCTCGCGGCCGCATTAGCGATGGCGGCACGGAGTTAATGCGTTGACCAGTCTCGATTTCATCTCGGCTTCGCGCGGTACCGGCCCACTCCCTCACCTCGCTACCCGGACACGGTATTTTCCTGGGTGGCCACCGGGCGGGGGAGCGGGCCGGTGCCGGTCCCGATCGCGAGGTTGGGTAAAATGACCGTCCGCATTCGCGTGATCCCCTGCCTCGATGTTGCCGGAGGGCGTGTGGTCAAGGGCGTCAATTTCGTCGATTTGAAAGATGCGGGCGATCCTGTCGAGCAGGCATTGGCCTATGATGCAGCCGGGGCGGATGAACTATGCCTGCTCGATATTTCCGCCAGTCACGAGGGGCGCGGCACGCTTCTCGACACAGTGCGACGCACCGCGGAAGTCTGCTTTATGCCGCTGACCGTCGGAGGCGGGGTGCGCTCGGTCGAGGATGCTCGCGCGCTGCTGCTGGCCGGGGCCGACAAGGTGGCGATCAACAGCGCGGCCGTGGCGCGGCCCGAACTGGCTGGCGAGATCGCGGCGAAATTCGGCAGCCAATGCGTCGTCGCCTCGGTCGATGCGCGGCGTTCCGCGCCTGGGAAGTGGGAGATATACACGCATGGCGGGCGTAAGCCGACCGGGATCGATGCCGTCGGATATGCGACAGGAATTGTGGAACTCGGTGCGGGCGAACTGCTTGTCACGTCGATGGATGGCGATGGGACGCAAGCTGGATACGACCTCGAATTGACGCGGGCGATCGCCGACGCGGTACCGGTTCCGGTCATAGCCAGCGGCGGGGTCGGGTCTCTCGAGCATCTCGTCGAGGGCGTGACCAGGGGACGTGCCGATGCGGTGCTGGCCGCTTCGATTTTCCATTTCGGTACATACAGCATTGCCGAAGCGCATGCGGCACTGCGCGCGGCGGGTCTGCCTGTACGCACCTGAGCGAGCCGGCCCTGGTCCCGATACGAGACGCCCTTCATTTCACAATTGCAACAAGGCCTTGCAGGCGCGATGCCGTGTTCATGGACCTGCGCCTGCCTTCCGCCCCGGTTTTGCTGTGCCTCGCAGTACCCGCGGGCGCTGTGGATGGTGCCCAGATTCCCGAACCGTCGAACCTTGCCTTGTTCGGCTTGGGTCTGACCGGGCTGATTATCGGAAGATACGCCTCCCGCCATCGTTCCCCTGCTGACGAGGATTGACCGAGCCGCGCGTGCCGAGCATGTGTCGTGCATGGATACGCTTTCCCGTCTTGAAGCCACGATAGCCGACAGGCTCTCCGCCGATCCCGATTCCAGCTATGTCGCGCGGCTGCATCGCGGCGGCACGCCCGCAATCGCCCGCAAGCTTGGCGAAGAGGCGGTCGAAGCCGTGATCGCCGCGCTGTCCGGTTCCGATGACGAACTGACCGGCGAGGCGGCGGATGTGCTGTTCCATCTGCTCGTTCTGTTGTGCGAAAAGCGCATCCCGCTGGCCGCTGTGTTGGGAGAGCTCGAACGCCGGGAGGGCATGTCGGGTCTCGACGAGAAAGCAGGCAGGAACCCGAAGGAGTAAGCGCATGCCGATCGATCCGACCGAACCGTATGACGACGCGAATATCTTCGCCAAGATCCTGCGTGGGGAGATTCCGTCGAGCAAGGTCTATGAGGACGAATGGGCCTTCGCCTTCGAGGACATCAATCCGCAGGCCGAGGTGCATACGCTGGTGATCCCCAAGGGAAGTTATGTCAGTTGGGATGACTTTTCCACGAGGGCGTCGGCGGAGGAAATTGCCGGTTTCGTGCGTGCCGTGGGCCATGTCGCGCGCGAGAAGGGTCTGGTCGAGCAGGGCTATCGCGTGATGGCCAATATCGGCGCTCATGGCGGGCAGGAAGTACCGCACCTGCACATCCATATCTTTGGCGGACAACCGCTTGGACCGATGATTGCATAAGGGGTTTTATAACCAATGCGGTACTTTTTCTTGACAGAGTGATGCTATTTGGCTATAAAGACTCAACATCGCGATAGTGCGATTCGGTTTTCACCCCGGCCTCTTTCGTCATCCTTGCCCACCCATCTCATCCCGGCGCAAGCCGGGATCGCTGACGCCCTGGTCGACCGGTCGCAACAGCCCGCGCCCGACGCCGGCTTGCGCCGGGATGATGAGAGGGCGATCGGGATGACGGGGTGGGAAAAAGATTCCATTGGTCGTCCAATTACACCCGCTGGTCGGTTTCGTTTGCGCGGCGAGTCGCCGCTGGGCTAAGGGCGCGGGCGCAGTATGACGACCCATCCGACACCTCCTGGCGGCCTGATAGACGGCAAACGCCACCTCTACGCGGTGCGTGCCTATTACGAGGACACCGACCTCTCGGGCATCGTCTATCACGCCAATTACCTGCGCTGGTTCGAGCGTGCCCGGTCGGACCTGTTGCGCCTGCTCGACATCGACCAGCGCGCGGCGATCGAAGCGGGCGAGGGAGCCTATGCGGTAGCCGACCTGTCGATCCGCTACGCTCGTCCGGCCAGGCTCGACGACGATGTCGTCATCGAAACCCGTTGCACACAAATGCGCGCGGCGAGCTGTCACATGCGCCAGCGGGCTTACCGTTCTTTCGGGCGCGGCGACGAATTGCTGGCCGAAGCGCGGTTGCGGGTCGGCTTCGTCGCCCCCGATGGCCGTCCTCGCCGGCAACCCGAGGAGTGGCGCGCCGCTTTCCAGACCGTTCTCGATACCGAAGAAAGTCCCCGATGACCGATTTATCCCTGCTTTCTGCCGCCAGTGCGGTTCCGGCCCGGCTTAACCCGGTTCAGCTATTCCTGGATGCCGATATCGTCGTTCAGGCGGTGATGGTCGGTCTGATCCTTGCGAGCATCTGGACCTGGATGATCATCCTGTCCTTCAGTGCGCGGATGAGCCGGGTGCGCCGCCGCAGCGCCACCTTCGAGGCGGATTTCTGGAAAGCAGACGATTTCGACGGTTTCATGAAGGAACGCGCCAGAAAGGATATTCCCTCCGCCAGGATCGCGGCGGCCGGCATGGCCGAATGGCGCCGGTCGACGAAGAGCGGGGTGAAGGATCGCGAAGGCCTGCGTCATCGTGTATCGCTCGCGATGGAAAGCCAGGTTGCGCAGGAGGCGGACGATCTGGCTTCGCGGCTCAACTTCCTTGCCACCACTGGTGCAGTGGCCCCTTTCGTCGGCCTGTTCGGCACCGTCTGGGGCATCATGAACAGTTTCTTCCAGATCGGCGTGCAGGAAAGTTCCTCGCTCGCCGTGGTCGCGCCGGGTATTTCGGAAGCGCTGTTCGCAACCGCCATCGGCCTGTTCGCCGCGATCCCCGCGGTGATCGCCTATAACCGTTTCAGCCATTCGGTGAACGCGCTGGAAGCCAGGCTGCAACGCTTTGCCGACCGCTTCCATGCGAGCCTGAGCCGCGAACTGGAGCGGATGTGATGGTGGGGCAGGTCGGTCGCGGTCGAGGCGCCGGAGTGCGTGGAGCCTTTGTCGGGTGCACTCAAGACGTTGCGGTACCGGGAGAGTCCTTGTTGCGTGCGGTCGGGACGTCCGCCCCTCCCGGGCTGGAACAGTACCCGGCGGACCAACGGTTTCCAACAGCGTTGGGTATTGTCACCGACGCAAAATCAAATACCGGAAACACAAATGCCGGGAAGACAGGCTGATGGCGATGGGAGTTCTCCACTCCACCAGGCGTGGACGCCGTTCGCGTCGGGCACCGATGGCTGAGATCAATGTCACCCCTCTGGTCGACGTGATGCTGGTGCTGCTGATCATATTCATGGTCACCGCGCCACTGCTGACGGCGGGTGTGCCGGTGGACCTGCCCGACAGCCGCGCCAACGCATTGCCCAATGAGCCGGATCAGGTAACCGTGTCGATTGACGGCGAGGGTTTCATCTACATCGATGATGCCGTGGTGGAGACCGGCGGGTTTCCACAGGCGATCGCACAGGCAGGCTGTAATGCCGCATCAGGGCCCGTGGTCACGCTGCGTGCGGACCGTTCGCTCGATTACGGGCGGGTCATGGTGGTAATAGGCGAACTCAACCGGGCCGGGTGCAACCAGATCTCGCTGGTCACCAACGGTTCAGTTAACGCGCCATAGCCCGGAGACCTTATGGCAGTTGCCGCACTTCGCAGGGAAGAGATGATCGGCCTCGGGGCCGCTATCGTGCTGCATGCCGGATTGGTCGCTGTACTCCTGATCCAGAGACAGGCGGCCGAACCGTTCGAGATTCCCGAACGGATGACC
>JANQPE010000041.1 GCA_028289565.1 Parerythrobacter sp. | reverse complement strand
CATACTTGCCATCGCCCACGATCGGATGACCGATAGCGGCCATGTGGGCACGAAGCTGGTGGGTGCGGCCGGTCAGTGGTTCCAGCTCGACCCAGCTTGCGCGATTGCCGGCGTGGTCGACCACCCGGTAACGCGTCTTCGCAGGCTGGCCGTTTTCTTCGTCGACATGCATCTTTTCCCCGCCCGTGCCCGGCTGCTTGGCGAGCGAGGCATCGATCGTGCCTTCCGAAATTTCGGGTCGCCCGACCACCAGAGCCCAGTAAATCTTTTTCGCCGAACGGCCTGAGAAACGCTTCGAGAACGATGCTGCGCTGCCCGGAGTCCGGGCGATCAGCAACACACCGCTGGTATCCTTGTCGAGCCGGTGGACAAGGCGCGGGCGCGGCTCGTCTTCGTCCGGTGCAAAGGCATCAAGCAGGCTATCGACATGCCGGTACGTCTTGCTGCCGCCTTGCGTTGCGAGGCCCGGCGGCTTGTTGAGCACTATGGCTGATTCGGTCTCGCGGATGACCATCGCCTTGGCTTCGGCGATTTCCTCCGTCGACAAATCGCGTTTCGGCCTGGGCTTGCGCCCGGTATTCTCGCCGCCCGGGGGCACGCGCAGGATCTGTCCGGCGGCGAGCCGATCATCCACCTTGGCCCGTCCGCCGTCGACCCGGATCTGCCCGGTGCGTGCCCATTTCGACACGGTGCCGAAACCTATCTGCGGCAGGTTTCTTTTGAACCAGCGGTCGAGGCGGATTCCGTCGTCGTCGGGTGACACGGTGAACTGACGGACCGTGCCCGATGTACCGTGCGCTGATTTGCCCGGAGCGGGTTTGTTGCGCTTGCTCATCCCACCAGCCGCATCACGATCAGGCCGATATAGAGCGCGACAAGCCCGGCGAGTACCGAGACCGCGGCATAGCTGAAGGCCGCACTCATCTGGCCGCGCTCGATGAGCAGCATCATTTCGAGGCTGAAGGCGGAGAAGGTCGTGAACCCGCCGAGCAGGCCGACGCCGACCAACAGCCGCCATTGTTCGCCGCTTCCGTCTCCGTGGCGTGCCAACCAGCCGGCCAGCAGGCCCATGGCGAGGCTGCCCAATATGTTTGCCGCCAGGGTGGCCCACGGGAAAGCCATCACCGCTTGCGGCCCGAGCCACCAGGTCATGCTGCGCCCCAGCTGGTAACGCAGTACGGCACCGATTGCGCCGCCGAGGGCGACATTGAGTGTGGCGGCGAGGGGAGACAGAGAGGACATCGCCGCTTCTTTAGACGCGCCAGGCCTGCGTGGGAAGGCGCCGACAGGCTTGCCAAGTGGGCGCGAATTGACTAACTGCGCCCCACTTGGAGCCGATCCGGAACGGATTCGGCGCGATTTTCGTTGTTACCATATGCGCTACCCCGCGCACTTCGCGGGTTCTTCGCATTTGCTGTGAGGTGTTGAATACATGCAGATCATCGTTCGCGATAACAATGTCGACCAGGCCCTGCGCGCGCTCAAGAAGAAGCTGCAGCGCGAAGGCGTGTATCGCGAAATGAAGCTGCGGCGCCATTACGAGAAGCCGAGCGAAAAGCGCGCGCGTGAAAAGGCTGCTGCCGTGCGTCGTGCCCGCAAGCTCGAACGCAAGCGGATGGAACGCGACGGATAAGTCCGTTTCACGCTTGAACAGATCACAGCGATAAGTCATCAGGGCGTGGAGAAATCCGCGCCCTTTTGCATTTGCAGGAACCGATAATGGCCGAAGTAACCCGTGTCCCGTTGCAGCCTATCGCCAAAGGGTCGCTGGCCAAGTTGTGGCTTGGCGTCGCACTGGCGATCCTGTTTGCCGCGGGGCTTGCCTGGGCTTCGGTCCCTGCGGGTGTCGATGTCGACGAATTGCAAGCCGGAAGCGGTCCGACCGCGCGGATGGGCGATGTCGTATTCGTCAAATATACCGGCAAGCTGCGCGACGGCACGGTATTCGACGAATCGCAGCCGCTGCCGATCCCGGAAGGAATCTTTCCCGAAGGATCCCCGTTCCCACTGGAAGAAGGCGCGACGATTCCCGGCTTTGAGCAGGGCTTGCAGCAGATGCAGAAGGGCGGCAAGTATGTTCTCGAGATTCCGTCTGCGCTGGCCTATGGCGCCGAACCTCCTCCAGGTTCCGGAGTCCCTCCGAACAGCGATCTGATTTTCGATATGGAAGTGACCGAGATTCTGAGCCGGGAAGATTTCGAGCGTCGTGTCCAAGTCGTCCAGCAGATGATGCAGATGCAACAGCAGCAACAGGGCGCGGAAGGCGGCCCTCCGCCATCGCCGTAATCCTGCCGCTTGAAGCCGTGCGAGTGCGCTGCTAGCGCGCCTGCAATCAGAACCTGTCAGACGAAGGGCGCGATTATGTCCGTCGATAAGGCCACCGTGGCGAAGATTGCCTCGCTGGCGCGCATCAAGATGAGCGACGAGGAACTGGAGCGCATGGCGCCCGAACTCAGCAATATCCTCGATTGGGTCGAGCAACTGGGCGAAGTCGATTGCACCGGTGTCGAGCCGATGACCGCGGTCATCGCCAACCGGCAACGCCTGCGCGATGATGAGGTGAACGCCGATCCCAAGACCGGCGGCGGCAAGCGCGACGAGGTACTTGCCAATGCACCGGCCGCCGAGCACGGCTTTTTCGGCGTGCCCAAGGTGATCGAGTGATGACGCGCGCAGTCTCGCTCCCCGTCATCCCTGCGAAGGCGGGGACCCAGGGCAGCTCACGGTGCTCTTTGTATCTCTGGATTCCCGCTTTCGCGGGAATGACGAAGGTAGGTTAGATGTCAGAACTCACCAATCTCGGCGTCAAAGATATCCGTGACGGTGTCGCCAGGGGCGACTTCACCGCGCGCGAGGTGGCAGAAAGCTTCAATGCGGCGGTCGAGGAGGCGAGTGCGCTCAATGCCTTTATCGTTACCACGCCCGACCATGCGCTCGCGGCGGCGGACAGGGTCGATGCCGATCGCGCGACAGGCAAGGATCTGGGGGTAATGGCCGGCGTCCCGATCGGTATGAAGGACCTGTTTTGTACCCATGGTGTGCAGACCACGGCGGCGAGCCGCATCCTCGAAGGTTTCGAGCCGCAATATGAAAGCACCGTGTCGAGCAATCTCTGGGTCGCTGGCGCGGGAATGCTGGGCAAGCTCAATATGGACCAGTTCGCGATGGGCTCGTCGAACGAGACCAGCCATTCCGGCAATGTCGTCTCGCCCTGGCGGCGCAATGACGGCGGGAACACGCCTATGTCGCCCGGTGGCTCCTCGGGTGGCAGCTCGGCAGTGGTCGCGGGCCGTATCGCGCCTGCCGCGACCGGTACCGATACCGGCGGTTCGATCCGCCAGCCCGCGGCCTTTGCCGGGATCGTCGGCGTCAAGCCCACCTATGGCCGCTGCTCGCGCTGGGGCATCGTCGCTTTCGCATCGAGCCTCGACCAGGCCGGACCGATGGCGCGCAGCGTCGAGGACTGCGCGGTCATGCTCGGCGCGATGGCCGGATTCGATCCGAAGGATTCCACCTCGCTCGACATGCCCGTGCCCGACTGGGCGGGCGGACTCGACGCGAACCTAGCCGGCAAGAAGGTTGGCATTCCGCGCGAATATGTGATGGAGGGCACTGACCAGGCGATCCTTGATAGTTGGGAGCGGGGCAAGGAATGGCTACGCGATGCGGGAGCGGAGATCGTCGATATCAGCCTGCCGCACACCAAATACGCGCTGCCCGCCTATTACATCGTCGCGCCTGCCGAGGCTTCGTCCAATCTCGCGCGCTATGACGGCGTGCGTTACGGCCTGCGCGATCTGCCTGACGGTGCGGGGCTGCAGGATATGTACGCACAGACGCGTGAGACGGGCTTCGGCGACGAGGTCAAGCGGCGGGTGCTGATCGGCACCTATGTACTTTCCGCCGGCTTCTATGATGCCTATTACAATCAGGCGCAGAAGGTCCGCGCGCTGGTGGCGCGTGATTTCGAGCAGGCCTGGGCCGAATGCGACCTGATCCTCGCCCCGACCACGCCGACGGCTTCGTTCCCGCTGGGTGACAAGAGCGACGATCCGCTGGCGATGTATCTCAACGATGTGTTCGCCGTGCCGGCCTCGCTTGCGGGCCTGCCCGCGATGAGCGTTCCCGCAATGCTTAACGGAGACGGATTGCCGCTCGGCCTGCAATTGGTCGGCAAGCCCTTCGACGAGCAGGGCGTGCTCAATGCCGGGCTGGCGATCGAACAGCGCGCCGGGTTCGAGGCGCAGCCGGAGAAGTGGTGGTGATCATTGAGAGGCTGGAGTGAGTGGCTGGTATCGCAGTTGCGATCGTCATGGCAATTCCGGCCTATCTCGCCACGCGCATCAAGCATGGCGAGGCGCGCTTCGACGAGAACGGGAATCTGATCGACGATGAGTAGGTACACAATTCACGGCGCAACGGGCGAGTGGGAGGTCGTGATCGGCCTCGAGGTCCATGCGCAGGTCACGTCCAACGCCAAGCTGTTCAGCGGCGCTTCGACCGAGTTCGGGGCCGAGCCGAACACGCAGGTCAGTCTCGTCGATGCGGCGATGCCGGGGATGCTGCCGGTGCCCAATCGCGAATGCATCCGCCAGGCGGTGCGCACCGGCATGGCGATCGAGGCGCGGATCAACAAATGGAGCCGGTTCGACCGCAAGAACTACTTCTACGCCGACTTGCCGCAAGGCTACCAGATTTCGCAACTCTACCACCCGCTAGTGGGCGAGGGGCAGGTGTTGCTTGAAAAAGACGAGAAGGCGGGCATTCCCGAAGACAAGGTGATCGGTATCGAACGCATCCATGTCGAACAGGATGCGGGCAAGCTGATGCACGACCAGCATCCGACCATGTCCTATGTCGACTTGAACCGTTGCGGCGTGGCGCTGATGGAAATCGTCTCCAAGGCCGATATGCGCTCGCCCGCCGAGGCCGGGGCTTATGTGCGCAAGTTGCGCTCGATCCTGCGCTATGTCGGATCGTGCGACGGGAACATGGAACAGGGCAGCATGCGCGCCGACGTCAACGTCTCGGTCCGCCGACCTGGCGAGGGACTTGGCACCCGCACCGAGACCAAGAACGTCAACTCGGTCCGCTTCGTGATGGCGGTGATCGAAGGCGAAGCGCGCCGTCAGGTCGACCTGATCGAGGATGGCGGCACGGTAGTACAGGAAACACGGCTCTACGATCCCGACAGAAACGAGACGCGCAGCATGCGGAGCAAGGAAGACGCGCACGATTACCGCTATTTCCCCGATCCGGATCTGTTGCCGCTGGAGCTGGAAGACGATTTCCTTGAGGAATGCCGCGCATCGCTTCCCGAACTGCCCGATGCCAAGCGCAAGCGCTATATCGAGGAGCTGGGGTTGAGCGAGTACAATGCGAGCGTGCTGACCGCCGAGGTGGAAACCTTCGCCCGCTTCGAAATGCTGCTTGCCGAAACCGCCAGACAATTGGACAAAGCCGAGCCGAAAGTCGCCACGCAGGTCGCCAACTGGTTGATGTCGGTCGCTCCGGGCGTGATCAAGGGACTCGGCGATGATGTCGATCTCGGGCACAACACCGCTGAGGCGCAGGCGGTGATCCTGCAGATGCAGGGCGCCGGCGAAGTGTCCGGAGGGCAGGCCAAGGAAATCTACGAGATCGTCCTCAAGACTGGTCGCGATCCGGGCGAAATCGCCGATACCGAAGGACTTAAACAGCAGAGCGATACCGGCGCGATCGAAACCGCAATCGATGGAGTGCTTGCCGCCAATGCCGACAAGGTCGAGGAATACAAGGGCGGCAAGGACAAGCTGTTCGGCTTCTTCGTCGGCCAGACGATGAAAGCGATGCAGGGCAAGGCCAACCCGCAGGTGGTGAACCAGATTCTCAAGACAAAACTGAGCTGAAATCCGGCAGCTAGGGGATCAGGTGGTCCTCGGTCCGGCTTGCCGGGGCTGCCTTGCCCCAGCCGGCGACCAATTCATCCGCTTCGCGAAGAACCGACATGAAGGCGATGTACTTCGTGTCCATGCATCCGGCATTCCATGCGATTTCGGTTGTGGTGGCACCGCGTGTCAGACGGATCGTGCCATAAGGCTGATCCGTCATCATATTGGTACACTCGGCCGGATCAGGCGCCGGGCTTTGCAGCCGGCGGACAAGTCGTTCCAGTTCCGTATAGCGCTCCATGTCGCTTTCGAGCGGGTGATAGGTCTTGGTCCATGTCGGTTGCACACTGTCCTGCTTTCGCGCGATCTCGATCCAGACGCCGCCGTAACTCGGGGTGAATTGCCATTGTGTGAGCGGTTGCCCCCAGCTCTTCACCTCGAAGGCGATCATGTCCCAGTCCGCCTCGGAAGGGGGAGGTGCGGACGGTTCCTGCGGCGTTGCAGGAGTGGCCAGAGTCATGAAGGCAAGGCCGGCCATTACGAAGAAATGCGACGGTAGAACCCGGGAAAGGAACGGCATGAAAGAGGCCTTTCTCTTTGTGCACACGTCGGTGCGATGGTGCTTATGCCTGCATTCAATCCCGAATGAAGGTGTAGACGGTATCTCGTGCGCGAATCACCAGGGCGGTGTGGTCGGCCGTAAGCGTGTATCCCGTCGTTGCGGATAACCCGGCTGCCAGTTCCTCACCATAGGTCGGCTTGGGGCATAACGCACGAGTGGACGCAATCGGGCCTACCGTCAGCGTGCCCCTGTCCGCCTCGGGCATCGAAGCCGACCAGCCGGCATTCCCCCGGTTGCAATCGAGTTGCATCTGCAAGCGCCCGTCTTCCGCGAAACCGAGCGTATGCCGCGAAGAAAGTTCATCGGTCAGCCGTGTCGAAGTGTCCGAGGTTTCAATGTCGACCAGCCGCCAATTAGTGCCTTCAAGTGGATGCGATGGTTCGCCGTAAGTCTGGCATGCAGCCAGCGACAGGCACGCGGCCAATCCGCCCGCATGAAGAATATACCTGGTCATCGTTGCATCTCCCTTATCCGCCAATGATCAGGGCATCGACAATGATATAGGTTTCCGGCCCATACTCGATCGTCACCTGATCGCGGCTGCGCGTTGTCCTGAAGCCCCATCCGGCCGATTCGCCTGCCTCTGCGTCATCGGTCCCAGTCGGGGTAATGCCATCGAAAAAGATGGATCGCTTCGTGCCATCGGGTTTCGTGACCTCGACCAATGCCTTGCCATCCTCGCCTCGGTTCCGGATTACTCCGGCTTCGCAGGATTGAGTGGGCGGCGCTCCCGCGAAGCCGCAGGAAAGGATCGTGGTGGCGTGGAACCGGGTGCCGGGGACGAGCACGTCCGTACTGGCGTATTCGGCTACGATTGCCTCATTTCCATTGGCGCCGGATCCATCGGTATCGGGCCCATCGGCATCGGGATACTCGGCCGCGCCGGGATTCGCCTCTTCGGTCGGTATCGATACAAGTCGTACCCCTTCGATGTTGCCGACGACCGTCCCGTCCAATGCATCGGCCGAAGCGTCGGAGGGGCAGCCAATCAACTGCGCGCTGTCATCGAGGTATCGCGACGTTGCGGCGGATTCGCCCAAGCTGCGGCACGGGGAGCCCGGATCGGGATAACCGTCACCGAATGGCGCGAGGCTCTCGGGAATTTTCGCGAGAGCTTCGGTGTCGTCCACCGTTTCCGAAGAGGGTTGCCGGTCAACGCTCTGGTTGCATGCGGCGATCACCAGTACGGCCGCTCCGGCAAGGATTCCACGATATCCTATTGCGTTGGCCACCTCTGCGCTCAGCGACAATCCGGATGATTGCCGATATCGCGCAAATCGTAGAAACGGCCATCTGCGATCGTAATCTGCACGCATTGGCGGGTCTGCGGTTGCCACTGGATCGAATACCGTGTGTTGCGCGAAGTGAAATTGTCGATTTGCCGGAAGCCGCGCCGCTCCATCTCTCTCATGCCGCCGGCCGCTCGTGCGCCGCGCAGATCGTCGAACCGGGCTGCCCGCGCATAGCCTCCACGCCGGTGATGGTGGCGCAGATTCGCTTGCCGTTCCTCGACTCCGGCTGAATAGCCGTCCGAATAGGCGTTTGAACGGTCATAATTGTGATAGGCCGCATTGTGCAGCCCGTCCGTATAGCCGCGGTCGTAATGCGCTTCATCCTCGACGTTGGAGTGATGCTTCCTGTCTTTGTGGTGATGCGATTTGTGACTTAGCAGCGAGCCCAGGATCGCCGCACCTACGGCCACGCCGACTGCGGTGGCGGCTCCATCGCCCTTGTGATGCCCGCAGTCCTGGTCGGATGCATCGCTGATGCTGTTCACCCGTCCGTTGTAAACCGCTACGCTGACGCAATCGTCATCGCGCTCGTCCCACCAATAGCTGTAGACGTAACCTCCGCGATTCTTATGCGTGGAAACATGGGCGAAGCCACGGTTGCGCAATTGCGCTTCGCCATCGCGGCCAAGCGACCCGTTGAGATAGGTCAACTGGTCTGCCTTGTCGGCAAGCGCGGGAGAAGCCACGAGTGAAAATGTGGAAGCTGAAAGAACGGCTTTGGCGAGAATGGTGGAACGCATTATATCTTGTCTCCATGAAGCAATGTTACGTCGGGATTTAGGCTTCCTCCAAAACCGAGCAATATCCCCGGTCACAAAATCGGGCCGGGTTTATTGTAGTGCAGGAAATGCAGATGAGTCCATTATTCAACATGGGAATGAACAGGAATATTTCGTTTGGCTACTCAAATTCAATTCACGGCATCGTTACGACGCCATGAATGTAATTATGCGGTTTTCCCCGGGCCTGCCTCTGCCCGGTGCGCATCAATAAAAAACCGCCGGAACTTTCGCTCCGGCGGTTTCATTATTTTCCGAAATTCCAGCGTGGTTTAAGTGCGCGTGCCTGTCAGCGGCATTGCGCCGAACGCACCGGCATTGACGTTGCCGGTCAGTGCGTCGCCGTCGACGGTCGCTTCGCATTCGAGTGTCATCGGCATCGGTACGGTCATGTTCATTTTCCAGGTCAGCGCATTACCGTCGATCTTGCCATCCTCGACATCCATGCTGCCCATTGCCCCGGCCATCGAACCGGTGAAAGTGCCGTCTCCGCCGTCGACGACGGTGAAAGTGCCCTTCTGGTCGCCCATCGGGCTCTTGGTGACGGTATCATAAGTGCCTGCAACTGACATTCGTATCTCCTCTTGGACTGGTGTTCAGGACGTCATTCGTCCTCTGCCTCGCGTACCTCTACGGGAAGGCCGAGCGCGTCAAGTTGGTCGCGCACTATGCTGGCGTCGCCGACGACGACCCAGACAAGGTCGTCGCCGCGCAAGGCCTGCGATGCCGCAGCGTCAAGCTGCCCTGTCGTCAGTGCGGAATATTTTTCGGCCAACGTCTCGTAATAGTCGTCCGAACGCCCGTAAGTGACGATATTGACCATTCCGCCAAGCACGTCGCGGCTTGTTTCGAATCGGCCCGGAAGTTCACGCACGTTACCGTTGATCAGCCGGATGAGTTCTTCGCCAGTCACGCCCTGGCCCGAAGTGTAGGCCGCCAGATCCTTGCGCAGCTCGGCGATGGAATCGCCGGTGCGGTCGGCCTGGACGGGCGCATAAATCAGCAGGGTCGAACGATCGAGCGGTTGTTGAACAATGCTGCGTACTCCGTAGGACCAGCCCTTCGTTTCGCGCAGGTTCATGTTGATCCGGCTGAGGAAACTGCCACCGAATACCTCGTTGGCCGAGTTGAGAACGACCAGATCGTCGGTCCCTTTCTGCTCTAGCACGCGACCGGCGACGATCACCGATTGCGGCGAATTGGGACGGTCGAGCAGGATTATGCGCGACTGTTGTGTCGGCACTGCTGTGTCGAAATTCTTCTCCGGGGCTGCCACGGCCGGCGGGTTCCAATCGCCGAAGCTGGCCTCGAGCAGCCGGGTCGCTTCCGGCAGCGTGGTGTCGCCGACCACGAAGATACGGGCGCGGTCCGGGCGCAACCAT
>JANQPE010000095.1 GCA_028289565.1 Parerythrobacter sp. | reverse complement strand
CGCGGTTTCGATCGCCGCCATGAATGGCTCCGCCCAGGCGAAAACCGCCTGGAAGATCACGAACAGCAGGGCAAACAGGATGACCGGCCCGAGCCAGGGATGAAGCAGGACCTTATCGAGCCTGGCGTGCAGGCGTCGCTCCACGGTTTCGGACAGGATTGCCGATCCGGCGATATTTTTCGCGACCAGACGGCGCTCCGACAGCGTCGAGGGCGGTTGTGGATCGCCTTCCGCTCCGCCGGGCAAGCGGCCACCTGTCGTCCCGATGGCCTCTGCAAGTTCGTTCACACCCCTCTTACGTACTGCTACCGTCGGGATTACCGGCACGCCAAGCGCCTCGGCCAATGCGACGGGATCGAGTTCCAGACCGTCGCGTTCGGCAAGATCGATCATGTTGAGCGCGACGATGGTCGGTCGTCCGAGCGCGATGACTTCCTGGGCGAAAACGAGGTGCTGTTCGAGGTTCGCCGCATCGATAACCAGGATCAGGATATCCGGCACCGCCTCGCCGGGAAATTCGCCATGGACGACCTTGCGAGTTACCTCCTCGTCGGGGCTGGTCGCATCGAACGCATAGCTGCCGGGCAAATCGATCAGTTCGAGCACTTCACCGGATGGCAATTCCACCCGCCCGGCTTTGCGCTCCACGGTCACGCCCGGATAATTGGCGATCTTTTGCCGCGCGCCTGTCAGCGCATTGAACAGGGCGCTCTTGCCGGCATTGGGATTGCCGACCAGGGCGGCCGTGCGACGCTGCGTCATGCCGGTTCGACCTGCATCGCCCGTGCATGCACCCGGCGCAGCGCGATGGTCATGCGTCCCACGCTGACCGCAAGCGGATCGCGCGTTCCGAAAACTCCCCGATGAACGACGGAGACCCGCACGCCTTCGTCGAAGCCGAGGGCGCGCAACCGCTTGCCCTCACCCGGCTCCAGGAGGCTCCAGTCGACGGCAATGATTGTCGCTTCCAGGCCGTTATCGAGTTGCTCGAGTGTCATGGCCCGCGCGCTATGGGATCACCATGTTTTTTGCAACTGATTATCAATAGGTGGTTCGGACGCTCGTCCAGACCTTGCGACACAGTCCTTTTTTACCTTTATGTCCAACCTGACGGTTGGGCACGGCACCGGCCCGCTCCCCCTCCCAACCACCCGATCATGCCTCGATACGGTATCGGGTGGTTGGGAGGGGGAGGGGGCCGGTGCCGCGAGGATCGGACGGCGGTTCGATCCGCACACAACAAAGAACTCGGGCCGGCGTCGAATCCGACTGACCAAGCTAGAATCCGACTGACCAAGCTATCCGACAGCATCAGATCGCCAATTACGGGCTAAACGCCATCAAGGCGGAACCCGATCTCATACACAGCCTATCTTGCAGGGTAGCGAAGCCGTCCGAAAAATCGCGCCATGCTGAACCTCTCGCGATCCTTGCGAAGGAATTGGGCCTTGGCCTTTTCGAATTTCATCACGCCCTCGATCCGCCGGTCGAGGAAGGCACGAGTCTCCGCCTTGCCCTCGCTCTCGTCGTCCACGAACACAGCCAACGTCGCGCCATAAATCCCGGCCAGGATGGTACGCTTGGTGTAATGATTGTAATCCGTCGCAATGTCTCCTGCCAGTCGCCACATCGCATCGGCGCTGTTCCACCCGGCCCTGAGCGAACGAAAGGCGTTCTGCGGCATCGCCATGACGGACAGGGCACGGCGCAAGGCTTCTTCCTGCCCACCCACGGCATCGAGGCGGAACTGGACCAGGGCGCGAATGCGCTCGCGGATTTTCATGTCGGCAAGCCGTTCCATCGGCAGTGCCTCGGCCATTTTCAGGTCGATGGTCTCGATCCAGGCCGCGATCATGTCCATCGCACCTTGCGGAAAGGCCAGCAACGCGACATCCGCATCCACATCTTCGGCGGCGGCGGCATTGCGCACCGCCTCTTCCGTCCAGCCATCGAAAATTGCCGCATCGACCACCGCGGGAGCAAGCGCGAGGCGCAATTCGTCGAGCGTCAGGTCGGCAGCATCGCCCATGATCAGAAAGACGGCCCGTATGTCTTGTCCGTGCCATCGCCCGCGCGGTCTTCTTCCGCACGTTCCAGTTCGGCCAGGACGAACCCGCTGCCTCCCATAAGCATGGCATAATCGCGCGCGGAGCGCCCCGAATTGTCGTTGCGGTCGGGGTCGGCGCCGTTCTTCATCAACAGGCGGATCATCGCCGTGTTGCGCCTGTGGACGGCAGACATCAGCGGTGTTTCGCCGGCACTGTTCGCATCATCGACCCGCGCGCCCGCCTTGAGCAGCGCTTCGATGCCCTCGACGAAACCGAGATTGGACGCCAGCAATATCGGCGTGACGCCCTTCTTGTCGGCGATGTTGGGATTGGCTCCACGCTGGACGAGGAACTTGATCCACGTCGTATCACGACGCCGGGTCACGATATGCAGCCCGGTTTCCCCGGTCGCCCTGTCACGCGTGTTGACAATGATCGAACCCGGTTCGTTGAGCACATCGGTCACGGCTGTACCGTCGCGATCGCGCACGCCCTTGAGGAATTTGTATCCGTCGGAATATTGCTGGGCGACCACGGGTATCGCGGTCACCATTGCCAGTGCCGCAAGGGCAAGCCTCGCGCTACGGAAAACGGCCTGGGCCATTTGCCTGATCCTCCACAATTCAATCGTCCGGGGGTGGAATCACCCTCTTGCGAACCGGCAATTAGCAGAGCATGAACCGGCGCGCCATGCCTCGCTTCGTCTCAACCATCACCATATCGCTTGCCCTGGCCCTGACGGCCTGCGGAAACGGCCTTTCGGCGCCCCAGCCGCCGCTCGAACAGGCACCGCTCCACGGCGCAGCCATCGGCGGACCGTTCGCATTGACGGGAAGCGACGACCGGACAGTGCAATGGTCCGACTTCGCGGGACAGTGGCGGATCGTCTATTTCGGCTATGCCTACTGTCCCGACATATGCCCGACCGACGTACAGCGCATGACACAGGGCCCCAGCCTCTATGCACGAACCGATCCGGAGCTTGCGGCGAATATCCAGCCGATCTTCATTTCGCTCGATCCCGAACGCGATACGCCTGCGGTGGTCGGCGAATTCACCAATGCCTTTTCCGACCGGCTGATCGGGCTGACGGGAACGAACGAGCAGATCAAGGCCGCTGCCGATGCGTTCAAGGTCTATTACCAGCGCGGTGAGGATACGCCTGGCGGGGGCTATCTCGTCGATCACACCAACATTACCTACCTGTTCGATCCCGAAGGCAATCCGGTGGCGACGCTGCCGGTCGATCTCGGGCCTGAAGCGGTGGCCCGGGAACTGGCCAGATGGGTGCGCTGAGGGACAGGTTCTGGGAACTGAGCCTCGCCGAATTGAATCGCGCGGAGTGGGAAGCGTTGTGCGACGGGTGCGGCCAATGCTGCCTGCACAAGATCGAAGACGCCGATACCGGCACGATCCAACGCACCAACGTGGCCTGCAAGCTGCTCGACACCGACACTGCCCGGTGCCGCGATTATCGCAACCGCAAGGCTTTCGTGCCCGACTGCCTGCGCCTTACCCTCCGGATCGTGGATGATGTTGCGTGGTTGCCGGAAAGCTGCGCCTATCGCCGGCGCGCGGCTGGCCAGCCGCTGCCTCGATGGCATTACCTGCTGTCGGGTGGTCCCG
>JANQPE010000071.1 GCA_028289565.1 Parerythrobacter sp. | reverse complement strand
GGCGCGCTCGCGCTATGCCGGAAAATTGAAGAACCCGCGCGAAGTGATGCGCCTGCTCTCGGGCAAGGTCAGCCCCCGCAAGCTCGCGCGCGGGCTTGTACAGGCACTGAAACCGAGTCCGCCACGCAGTACTCTGACGCAGGACATGGCTGCCGGGATCGAAAATTTCGATGGCCCGGCATGTTTCCTGCTCGCCGAACGCGATCGTACCGCGCAAGCCTTTGATGCAGCTTGGGATTCGGAAGATGCCAGGATCGCGCGCTGTCCCGATGCGACACACGCCTATGTCGAGAGGCATGCGCGCGAATGGCTACTCGAACGACTGCTGTCCGCCCTGCGCGCCTAACGCACGAACAAGCTTGCCAGTTCCACATGTGTCGACCAGGTGAACTGGCCGACCGGCAGGATCTTCTCCAGCCTGTATTCCGCCTCGATCAGGCGCCGGGCGTCGCGCGCCCAGCTCGAGGGATTGCAACTGACATAGACGATCCGCGCGACCTCGCTTTCAGCCAGCGAGGCAGCCTGTTCGCGGGCGCCTGCTCGCGGTGGATCGAGCAGAACACCATCGAAACGGTTCAGCTCTTCCGGCTGCAACGGATTGCGGAACAGGTCGCGATGCATCGCATGAACCGGCCTGTCGCCCCGCCGGGCCGCGACCTTGCAGGCGAGGTGCGCATCGCGCGCGCCCTCGACCGCCAACACCTTCACCGGTCCGGCCAGGGCAAAGGAAAACGTTCCGAGACCTGCAAAGAGGTCTGCAGCAGTGGCACATTCGGCCAGCCATTCGCGCGCGGCATTTGCCAGCATCGCTTCGCCATCCGTCGTCGCCTGGAGGAAGCCACCGCTGGGAAACTCGACCGGCACACCCGAAAGAGTGGTCGTCACCGGCTCCGGTTCCCATAGCGTCTCGCTGCCGTGACCCTGGTCGACAGACAGCCGCGCAAGCCCGTTCTCGCGGGCAAAGTCGAGCACGGCCTCGGTCGCTTCGAGCCCCTCCATCGGGTAATCGGTCAATGCGCAATCGACTCCCTGATCGACCGACGCCAGTTCGATATCGACTGCATGGCGCCCTTTCCGCCCGGCCAGTATCCGGCGCAAGGGAGCGACGAGGTCGAACAGCTCCGGTCGCAGGACATGGCATTCACGCATATCCGCTATGCGATGCGCCCCCTTCTCGCGAAAGCCGATCACCGGCTTGCCGCCCGCGTTCACGGCATGGAGCGAGCACCGTCTGCGACTACGGGGTGGCGAAAGATGGACGGGCAGGACTTCTCCGGGTTCAAGCCCTTGCGAAGCCGCGGCATGGGCAACACGATCATGCACGAACTGGCGCAGCGCAATATCGTCACAATGTTGCAAATCACAGCCGCCGCAACGGGTGAAATGCCGGCAAGGCGGTTCGGCATGATGCGACCCGTATTCGAGCGAACCGTCGTCTTTCAGCACATCGCCAGGCGCTGCCCCTGCGACATGCCGCCCATCGGTCGTAATACCATCGCCCCTGGCCGCGATGCGGACGATCATGCCCGGTGCGGTCACAGGAACCGCGCGCAAGCCGCCGGGATCGCAGCGGCCAGTTCGTCGGCGGTAAAGGCGGGGCCGCTGATGCGCGCCGCTTCATGGTGCAGCCAGACGCCCTGCGCGGCAGCCTCGAACAGGCTGCGATCTGCCGCCAGCCTGCCGGCGACGATACCGGCCAGGACATCGCCTGTCCCGGCTGTCGCCAGCCAGCCCGGTCCCAGCGGAAACAACCCGGTTTCCCCGCCGTGCTCGATATCGTCGCCATGCACGGTCGTATCGGCGCCCTTGGCCAGCACGGTCAGGCCGGTTTCCTGGTAAAGCGCCGCGGCGGCCATTCGCCGCGAGCCGTATTCGAGCCCGAAATTCCCGCACAGCTTGCGCAGTTCGCCTTCATGCGGGGTAACGAGCAGCTTGTCGGCCATGGCCAAGTCGAGCAGCCTATGGTCGAGCAGGTGCAAGGCATCCGCATCGAGCACGGTACGTCTATGGGCCTTCAACACCGTGGCCAGGCGTTCGCGCGCGGTTGCGTCGCGGCCCAGCCCGGGGCCGACCAGCAGGGTATCGATCCGCTCGTCGCCCAATGCATCGCCGAGAGGCTCATCATCGACGACGAGCCCGGCAGGCGTGGCCGGATGCGTCTTCTCCGCGAACAGTTTCACATACCCTGCTCCCGCGCGCATCGCCGCCCGCGCCGCCAGCAGCGCGGCACCTGGCATCGCACCGCCGACGATACCGACCAGGCCGCGGCGGTATTTGTGCTCGAAGGCATGAGGTGCGCGCAATCGCGGCGGAGGGACGAGGCGAGCCTTCGCGCTTTCGCGCTCGCCGATCCCGATATCGACCAATCGCAATGCCCCGCACAGTCCGGCCGCGGGACCGGAAAAATGCGCATATTTCCAGGCGCCAAGGGCCAGCGTGCAATCGAAGCCATGCAGCCGGTCGCCGCAAAGCCCGTCATCGGCCATCACACCGCTTGGCACATCAACCGCCACGGCAAGGGCGTGCGATGCATGCAGGGCATCGATCAGGTCGAGCAAGTCGTCGCCCACGATGCGCGACAGCCCGCTGCCGAACAGGCAATCGACGAAGAGGCCGCCCGAGACACCGCCAGGGCTGGTCGCAATCTCGCCTCTGAAAGACTGGCATGCCCTCTTCGCAGCCCCCGTCCTGGGCTCGATGGGAGCCACGACCCGCACCACCAGCCCACGCCCGCGCAAGGCCTCGGCAATTACATATCCGTCGCCGCCATTGTTGCCCGGTCCGCACAATACGGTGACCGACCGGCCGGCAGCCATCCGCCAGACATAGCCGGCCGCACCCTTCCCCGCGCGCTGCATGAGTTCGTCGACGCTCGTTCCGGCATCGATCAACGCCTGCTCCGCCGCCTGCATCTGAGCAACGGTAAGGACCTGATCACTCGGACGCTTCATCGGCCTCCACCGGGCGGGCAGGGAAACGGTAGCGATCATCGCCTACCGAAACTTCGAGCAATCCGCCGTCGAGGTTCAGCACAGCCGTATCGGCGCCATCGGCCGCGGCAACGCCGCGACCGTCGGTAAACTGGTCGAACCGGCGAAAACCACCGTCGGGATGACGCACGACCAACTGGGTACCGCCTTCATTCTCCTCGCGTTCGACCAGGCAGTCCGCGGCGAACGCGTCGCCTTGACCCAAGGCGCAGTCGATCCGCTGCGCACCGTCATCCGCCTGCTCCTGTTCGAGGCCGCCCCCTCCGCCCGAGCACGCACCCAGCATCAGCAGGCAGCTTACGCTAGATATCCGCATAGACATGGGTCTCCACCCCGGCACCCGGATGAGTGATCGCGCCCTTGCTCGCCGGGCCGACATTTTCGGCATAACGCCAGAGCGCACCCGATCGGTAGTCACTGCGTCGCGGCTGCCAGGCTTCGCGGCGCTTCGACAGCGTGGCATCGTCGACATCGAGATCGATCGTCCCGGCGACGGCATCGATGGAAATCGTGTCCCCGTCTTCCACCAGTGCGATCGGCCCGCCATCGGCCGCTTCGGGTCCGACATGACCGATGCAGAAGCCGCGCGTCGCGCCCGAAAAGCGCCCGTCGGTGATCAGGGCGACCTTCTCGCCCATGCCCTGCCCGTAAAGCGCGGCCGTGGTGGCCAGCATCTCGCGCATGCCCGGCCCGCCCTTGGGGCCTTCATAGCGGATCACGATCACGCTCCCTTCGGCGACATCGCGCTTCTCGACCGCGGCGAAAGCATCTTCCTCGCATTCGAAGACGCGCGCTGGACCGGTGAATTGCAAGCGATCCATGCCGGCAACTTTCACAATCGCACCATCGGGAGCAAGGCTGCCCTTGAGACCGACGACGCCACCGGTCGGGGTGATCGGGCTGGAAACTTCGTGGAACACCTTCTGATCGGGGTTCCAGGTGATTTGCTCGATATTCTCTCCCAGCGTCCGGCCGGTGGCCGTCAGCGGTTCGGGATCGAGGAAACCGCCATCGAGCAGCGTCTTCATCGCCATGTAGACACCGCCCGCTTCGTGCATGTCCCTGGCGACATAGCGTCCGCCAGGTTTGAGGTCGGCGATATAGGGCGTCGACTTGAAGATCTCCGCGACATCGAACAGATCGAATTCGATCCCGCATTCGCTGGCCATCGCTGGCAAGTGCAAGGCCGCATTGGTCGATCCGCCCGTCGCCGCGACCACGCGCGCCGCATTCTCGAAGGCTGCATGGGTGCAAATATCGCGCGGGCGCAAATTGCGCTCCAGCAAGGCCATTACCTGTCTGCCCGCAGCCATCGCGATTTCCTCACGTGATCTGTAAGGAGCAGGAGTCATATTACTGTTTGGCAAGGATAATCCTATCGCTTCACCAACACATGCCATGGTATTTGCAGTGAATTGTCCGCCGCACGCGCCATGGCCGGGGCAGGCGACCTTTTCGAGCGCGGTCAGATCCTTGAGGGGGCAATTCCCCGCCGCATGCTGGCCAACCGCCTCGAACACGTCGACCACGGTGACATCCTCGCCCTTGTAGGTACCCGGCAGGATCGACCCGCCATAGACGAAGATACTCGGCACGTTGAGGCGCAGCATTGCCATCATCATGCCCGGCAGGCTTTTGTCGCACCCGGCGAAACCGACCAATGCATCGTAGCAATGACCGCGCACCGACAACTCGATCGAATCCGCTATCACTTCGCGGCTGACCAGCGAGCTTTTCATCCCCTGGTGCCCCATCGCAATGCCATCGGTGACGGTGATGGTGTTGAAACGGCGCGGTGTCCCGCCCCCTTCTTCCACGCCGCGGCGGCAGATATCCGCCTGGGCATCGAGAGTCGTATTGCACGGCGCGCTGTCATTGCCGGCGGAAGCGACGGCGACGAACGGGCGTTCGATTTCCTCCTCGCTCATCCCCATCGCGTAGTAATACGACCGGTGCGGTGCGCGCTCCGGGCCAACCGAAACGTGGCGGCTGGGCAGTTTGGATTTGTCGAAGGCCATATTCCGTCATCCCGGACTTGATCCGGGATCGCTGGCAGATGTCGCGCCCGGCTGATTGCGATCCCAGCTTTCGCCGGGATGACGCACGATTTCAACCGTAAGCTGCCTTTATCCGCCCCTAGCCGCCCTTGAGCGCCAGCGCGGTGCGGTTGGCGATATCGGTGATCAGCGCGGCCCAGCGCGCCTGATCGGCTTCGGTTGCAATCTGATCCTGCCGGATCTCGATGGCAAGGTAGGGCCGGCCATGCGCTTCCGCATGCCGGTCCATCGTGGCATTGAGTTCCTTGCCCGAATAGGGTTCGTTGTCGCCAACGATCAGGCCTTCCTCGCGAAAGAGGCGCATGGCATGCTGCGCCGCGCTGTCATCCTTGTTGTAGAACAACGCCACCTCCCACGGCCGTTCCTCCGCCTTGCTTCCGAGCCTGGGCGTGAAGCTATGCAGGGCAAGCACCAGCTCCGGGCGGGCAGCATCGAGCCATCTGGCCAGTTCGGTGTGATAGGGGCGGTGGAACCGGTTCAGGCGGCTTTCGATATCGGCCCCGATATTGCCCGGGATCAGATGTCCGTCGCTGGAAGTCGGCACCACGGCCGGATCGTCCTCATTGCGATGCATGTCGCAAACAAGGCGGCTGACACAGGCGATATGCGCCGGGACGGCATGGCGACGGGCCAGTCGGTCGGCGACGCCTTCGATCCCGAGATCCAGCGCTATATGCGCTTCGAGCAGCTCCGGAGGGACCCCGATCGGGATATCCTCCGGCACGAAGTTCGATGCGTGATCCGCCACGCACACGATCTTGCCGGGAACAGGTTCGCCCACCTGTCGATATGGCAAGTCGTCGATCATCATCTCAGCTTTCCTTGCATCTGCCACCAGCCCGGATGGCGCGAAACCAGGCCTTCTGCCGCCTCGCGCATGGCGTCATGACGTTCGTATAATGCGAAACATGTCGCCCCCGAACCGGACATGCGAACGAGCCACGCCGATGTTCCCCGCAACGCGTCTAGCACATCGGCGACCGGCGGGCACAGCGAGACGGCCGGTGGTTCGAGATCGTTGCGGCCTTCCCGCGCCATTTCACGCACTGTGCCTTCGGGCAGGGAACCGCGATCCTGCCCGTCCCAGGCTGCGAAAACCGGTCCTGTCGCCATCGGGATGCGCGGATTGACGAGCAATATGGGCATGCCCGCGAGGTCGCTCTCGACAGGTTCCAGTTCGATTCCCGTACCGCGCCCGATACAGGTGCGACTCTCGACGCATGCCGGAACGTCGGCCCCGAGCCGCGCCGCCCGCTCGCGCCAATCTTCGGGCAAGCCATGCATCTGTCCGACGATCCGGAATACTGCCCCGGCATCGGCGGAACCACCCCCCAGCCCCGCCGCGACCGGCAGGTTCTTTTCCAGAGTGATCGCCAGCCCCTCCGGCCGGGGCAGCATGCAGAGCGCTCTTGCAACGAGGTTATCGAACGGGTCGTCGAGACAGTCGGCGAATTCACCAATCGTCTCAACGATATCCTGTTCGGTCACTCGCGCCGTCAGCAGGTCCCCCGCATCCACGAACGCGAACAGTGTTTCCAGCTCGTGATAACCGTCATCGCGCCGCCCGCGGACATGTAGCGCAAGGTTGATCTTGGCATGAGCGGTTTCGGTTATTGTCAAGGAAACCCTCCGTCACCCCAGCGAAAGCCGGGGTCGCTGTTGTGCTGGTCGAATGGTCGCCATAACTTGCGCCCGATCCCAGCTTTCGCCGGGATGACGGAAGGGAATGGAGGGATGACGAAACAAGCGACGTGACAAACCAGCCCTGAACCGGTCACATGTTCGGGTAGTTCGGGCCGCCACCGCCTTCGGGCGTGGTCCAGGTGATATTCTGGTTCGGATCCTTGATGTCGCAGGTCTTGCAGTGGACGCAGTTCTGCGAATTGATGACGAAATTCATCGCGCCCGAATCCTCGTCCTCGACCCACTCGTAAACGCCGGCGGGGCAGTAGCGGGTCGAAGGGCCGGCATAGACGCCCAACTCGCTTCCCTTCTGCAGCGCCATGTCGTCGACCTTCAGATGGACCGGCTGATCTTCGGCGTGGTTGGTGAAGCTGAACGAGACCGAGGTCAGTCGATCGAAGCTGATCTCGCCATCGGGCTTGGGATAGTCGACCGGCTGGAACAGGTCGGCGCGCTGGAGCAGTTCGTAATCCGGCTCGTGCTTCATCGCGAAGGGCAGGCCGATCCTGAGCTGCCGCATCCACATATCGATGCCCGCGATGACGGTGCCAACACCGCCGCCGAACGTCGTAACGGCGGGTTGTGCGTTCTGAACCTTCTTCAATTCGGCCGCGATCCAGCTATCGCGCACGGCCGCATCGTAGTCCGCCAATTCGGTTTTCTCTGCGCCGGACGCGATCGCGGCCGCAATACTGTCGGCCGCCAGCATGCCGCTCTTCATCGCCGTATGGCTGCCCTTGATCCGTGGGACATTGACGAAGCCCGCCGCGCAACCGATCAGCGCGCCGCCGGGGAAAGCCAGCTTGGGCACCGACTGCCACCCGCCTTCGTTGATCGCGCGCGCGCCATAGGCGACACGGGTACCGCCTTCGAGATATTCGCGGATCGCCGGGTGGGTCTTCCAGCGCTGGAATTCCTGGAACGGCGACACATAGGGGTTCGCGTAATCAAGTGAGGTGACGAAGCCGATCGCGACCTGCCCGTTTGCCTGGTGATAGAGGAATCCCCCGCCCCAGCTATCGCTTTCGGACAGCGGCCAGCCCTGTGTGTGGATCACGCGGCCCGGCTCGTGCCGGTCGGGATCGATATCCCATAGCTCCTTGATGCCGAGACCGTAGATTTGCGGCTGGCAATCGGCCTCGAGACTGAACTTCGCCTTCATTTGCTTGGTCAAATTGCCGCGCGCACCCTCGGCGAAGAGCGTGTATTTCGCGTGGATTTCCATGCCCGGCTGAAAATCGCCCTTTTGCGATCCGTCGGCGGCGATGCCCATGTCCTGCGTCACGACGCCCGATACCGCCCCGCTTTCGTCGAACATCACTTCCGCGGCGGGGAAGCCGGGGAAGACCATCACGCCCAGCCCCTCGGCCTGCTCGCCGAGCCAGCGTGTCAGGTTCCCGAGCGAGCCGGTATAGCAGCCATTGTTCGACATGAAGGGCGGCATCATCAGGTGCGGCATCGAATACTTGCCGTTCCTGGTCAGGACCCAGTGCCAATTGTCCGTCACCGGGGTCTCGGCGATCGGACAGTCCATGTCGCGCCAGTCCGGAAACAGCTCGCCAAGTGCCTTGGGATCGACCACCGCCCCCGACAGGATATGCGCGCCGATCTCGGACCCCTTTTCGAGCACCACGACTTCCAGCTCGTCATTGATCTGCTTGAGCCGGATCGCCGCGGCGAGGCCGGCAGGGCCTCCGCCAACGATCACTACGT
>JANQPE010000059.1 GCA_028289565.1 Parerythrobacter sp. | reverse complement strand
ATTACAACCATAATGTCGATACCGGCC
Source organism: Parerythrobacter sp. (assembly GCA_028289565.1). GTDB lineage: Bacteria > Pseudomonadota > Alphaproteobacteria > Sphingomonadales > Sphingomonadaceae > JANQPE01. The sequence continues at coordinate 6,653 of JANQPE010000059.1, read as the reverse complement.
CCGAATATTACGAACGGGTAATCACCACTCGCAACTATCAGGACCGGCTCGACACGCTGGAGAATGTTCGCGAGGCGGGCATCAATGTCTGCTCTGGCGGGATCGTCGGCATGGGCGAGACGCGCGAGGATCGTGTCGGCTTCGTCCACACGCTCGCCACGCTCGAACGCCACCCTGAAAGCGTGCCGGTCAATGCCCTGGTGCCGGTCAAGGGTACGGTGCTGGGCGACATGCTGGCCGACACGCCGCTGGCCAAGATCGACGATATCGAATTCGTCCGCACCGTGGCGGTCGCGCGCATCTGCATGCCGATGAGCATGGTGCGCTTGAGCGCGGGCCGCGAAAGCATGAGCGAAGCGACACAGGCGCTGTGCTTCCTTGCGGGTGCGAACTCGATCTTCACCGGCGACAAGCTGCTGACCGCGCCCAATGCGGGTGACGACAGCGACGCGGCGCTGTTCAACAAGCTTGGACTGACCATGCTGGAGCAGGAGGAGCCGATGCGGATGTGCAAAGCAGCGGAGGCGGAACCGGCAGAGTGATTCAGGTTCAGGGCAAATGAATTGGGGGGAATAGTGCTTGGTTTCTCCGTCGATGAACTGCTCCCGCTTGCTCGTAGCGGGGGCGTCCTCAAGATGGGGTTGGCCAAGCTGACGGAATCCGAATGGCTCCAGCCCGATCCCGATCTCGAAGCGCGCCGGGTCGGATTCGAAACCTATCCCGACGGCCTTCAGGCTTTGCCGGAGGGCGAGGCTGCCGGTGCGGAACTGGCGGAGATGCTCGCGGTGGCAGGGGGGCTGCCCGGAGCGGCGCGCGCGCATCACGAGGATATGTGCCTGCTGGTCCGGGCCGAAGGGGAAGATGTGTATCGCCTCGTCAATGCGGCGGTTGCGTGGCCGTCCGATTGGACGCCCGCCGACAAGATGGGGCTGCCGCTGCGCGCACTCCATGCGCCGATCCAGGGTTATGAGGAACAGCTAGCGAGTGGGGTCGATCACTTCATGGCCAAGCTCAAGCCCAGTGCGATCTACGGGCGCTGCAACTGGTTTATCGCGGCGACAGGCAAGCGGCGCTGGGTGGCCGAACCGCCCGGACGCGCCTTCGCTCATGTGACGACGGAAAACGCCGGTGAAACGCTGTTCGTGCGCTCCGAGCGGCAGACCTTACGTCGTCTGCCGGAAACGGGCGCGATCCTGTTCACGATCGGAATATACGTCTCTCCCCTCGGCGCGTTATCGACAGAGAATATTGCGCGCCTTGCACGTGCGATGACCGAATTGCTTGGTGGGGAGGATGACCGGCGCGGCGCAGGGGCTTACGCCGAGGCGTTAATCGGCTATGCGAGTGCACAACACAGTGAGAGAGCTGCCTGACCATGTTCAAGAAAATCCTCATCGCGAACCGCGGTGAAATTGCCTGCCGCGTCATCAAGACGGCCAAGCGGATGGGCATCGCGACGGTGGCGGTCTATTCCGATGCCGATGCACGTGCACCGTTCGTGCGGATGGCGGATGAGGCGGTGCATATCGGACCGGCTCCTGCTGCCGAAAGTTACCTGATTCCCGAGAAGATCATCGAAGCTTGCAAACGGACTGAGGCAGAGGCGGTGCATCCGGGCTATGGTTTCCTGTCGGAGCGAGCGAGTTTCGTCGAAGCGCTGGAGAAGGAAGGCATCGCCTTCATCGGTCCGCCGGTGAAGGCGATCGCGGCTATGGGCGACAAGATCGAGTCCAAGAAGCTGGCCAAGGAAGCAGGCGTCAACACCGTGCCCGGCTCGCCCGATGCGATCGAGACCACCGACGAAGCTCTGAAGTGGGCCCACAAGATCGGTTACCCGGTCATGATGAAGGCCAGCGCGGGCGGCGGCGGCAAGGGCATGCGACTCGCTTGGAACGATAAGGATGTCGAGGAAGGGTTCGAAGCGACCCGGCGCGAGGGCAAGAACAGCTTCGGCGACGACCGCGTCTTCATTGAGAAGTTCATCGAAGATCCGCGTCATATCGAAATCCAGGTGCTCGGCGACAAGCATGGCAATGTCATCTACCTCAACGAGCGCGAATGCAGCATTCAGCGGCGACATCAGAAGGTCGTCGAGGAAGCCCCATCACCCTTCGTTACGTCCAAAATGCGCAAGGCCATGGCCGAGCAAGCGGTCGCTTTGTCGAAGGCGGTCGATTACCACAGCGCCGGCACGGTTGAACTGATCGTTTCCGGTGCGGACGAAACCGGCAAGAGCTTCTACTTCCTCGAAATGAACACGCGGCTGCAGGTGGAGCACCCGGTGACCGAGGCGATTACGGGGATCGACCTCGTCGAACAGATGATCCGCGTTGCGGCAGGCGAGAAGCTCGAAATCGTGCAGGACGATATAAAGATCGACGGTTGGTCGATCGAAAACCGTGTCTATGCCGAGGATCCTTATCGCGGCTTCCTGCCCTCGACCGGACGGTTGGTGCATTACAGCCCTCCGGTCGAGCCATGGGCGGACGATGGGACGGAAAACGGTCGCCGCGGCATTGGTGGTGTGCGTGTGGATGATGGCGTGTTCGAAGGCGGCGAGGTCTCGATGTTCTACGATCCGATGATCGCCAAACTCGTCACCTGGGGCAAAACGCGCGACGAAGCTGCGGATCTGCAGATTCAGGCACTCGATGCATTCCGCATCGAAGGGCTCGGGCACAATGTCGATTTCCTCAGTGCCATCATGCAGCATGAGCGTTTTCGCGGCGGCAAATTGACTACCGGCTTCATCGCCGAAGAATATCCGGAAGGCTTCGAAGGGGCGCCGGTTTCGGATGCTCTGAAACGCGGGCTTGCGGCGATCGGGGGGATAATTGCTACTGCAGATGCCGATCGTGCCCGGCGGATCGATCAGCAACTTGATGGCTCGTTGCGTCCGCCAGGTGACTGGGTCGTCAGGATTGGCCCGGCAACCGACTCCACGCAGGTCGCCGATTATGAAGTGCGGCTGGAAGAGGAAGCGATCATGGTCGATGGAGAAGCGGTTAATGTCAGTTTCGACTATACGCCCGGCGAGGCGGTGATCGATGTCAAATTGGACGATCGGGCGTTGGCCATACAGCTTAAGCCGACGGCAACCGGCTATGCCATCACTACCCGTGGCGCTACGCATAGCTTGCGTGTGCTTCCGCAACGCATAGCGCTGCTTGCCGACCATATGATTGAAAAGGAGCCGCCCGACCTTTCCAAGATGCTGATTTGCCCGATGCCCGGCCTGCTGGTGAAACTGCATGTCGAGGTGGGCGAGGAGGTCCAGCCGGGGCAGCCTTTGGCCACGGTCGAAGCCATGAAGATGGAAAACATTCTTCGTGCGGAAAAAGAAGCCACGGTAGCCAGGATCAATACAGAAGAAGGAGAAAGTCTGGCTGTCGACGCAGTGATAATGGAGCTTGAGTAATTTCCTGAATAAAATCCTGTTACGTAATTTTCTTATATAATTTATTTTTCCACGACTTGATTTCTTTTATCGGATACCGATCAAGTGCTATGTTATACTGCTAGCTGCGCGAATCATAAGCGCGGAAACGGAAGGCAGCCATGGCGCGCAAAGGGATTGGGTTTTTCGACGGCAAGGGGCAGTTCTTCAAGACGCCCGATGATGCTACCGTGAGCGACCTGTCCTCCATGCTCGGCAAGATCGGCGAGGGCGACAGCCTCGCTCCGGGCATAGCCTTCATGTTGCTTGAGAAGCGTAGCGAGATCGAACGTATTTTCGCCGAACACGACGCGATGATCGGCAAGGAATTGCCCATGGATTTCCCCTCCACGGAAGAGAACGCGAACGTGTCGGTTCTGCCTGGCTGCGAATGCCAGGAAATCGATCAGAGCCAGGAAATCGATCAGAGCCAGGAAATCGAACAAGCCCAGGAAATCGAACAAGCGAAGTGATACCGTAAAAGGGTGGGGTGCCGCGAACCGTGCTGTCGCGGTTGCGCCGTCGCATTTACGTGCCGGCAAGTCCGGTTCAATGCGCCTGCAACTGCTCGTCAAGGAAAGTTGCCACGTCGTTCATCACGACATCGCGTGCCAGAAATGCCGCACCTATGTTGCGCAGCAAAACGAACGGTAGCGTGCCGGCATCCATTTTTTTGTCGTGCAGCATATGCCCGGCAAGCTTTTGCCCGCTGCAATCGAATTCGAGTGCGGAAATCTCGCTCGGCAGGCCTGCTGCGTCGATTGCCAGTGCGACCCGTTCGGCCTCGCTTGCGGATAAATGGCCGCGCCGGGCCGAGTAACGTGCCGCCAGAACCATGCCAAGTGCGACGCCTTCCCCATGAAGCAGCTTGTCGGAAAAACCCGCCTCGGCCTCCAGGGCATGTCCGAATGTATGGCCGAGATTGAGCAAGGCGCGGACACCGGAAGTTTCGCGTTCGTCTTCCGCCACGACACGCGCTTTGGCAGCTACACATGCGGCCACGCCTGTTTCGAGCGCATGCGTGTCGCGTTTCAGCATCGCTGTGCCGTGATTTTCGCACCAGGAGAAGAAATCCGCATCACCCAGAATGCCGTATTTCAGCACTTCGGCATACCCGGCGCGCATCTCGCGGTCGGGAAGGGTGTCGAGCGTGCCCAGGTCGGCCAGTACGAGAGACGGCTGGTGGAATGCGCCGACCAGGTTCTTGCCCGTGCTGCTGTTGATGGCGGTTTTTCCGCCAACCGAAGAATCCACTTGTGCGAGAAGAGTGGTCGGCAATTGGATGAAACCGCAACCGCGCTTGAGGATGGCACAGGCGAATCCGGTTAGATCGCCGACGACGCCACCGCCCAGGGCAAGTACATGGTCGCCGCGCTCGACACCGTGCGCAAGCAGCCAGTCCGTCAGGTGTTCCAGCCGCGACCAGCTTTTTTCTGCTTCGCCCGAAGGCAGGACATACCAAGCGGGTTTTCGGCCCAGTGTCTTGCAGGCCTTGTCGACAGACCCGGCCCAATGTTCGTGCACATTCGCATCCGCGACGATCGGGATCTGCGGCTTGCGCAGCAAGGGCTCGCATTGTGCGGCCAGGTTATCCAGCAACCCGGTACCAATCCGGACCTCATAGGATCGTCCGTCCAGTTCGACGGGAACTACAGCCATCGGTCGATCGCCTCGATAATCGCGACCGCTGTTTCACGATGCGGTGCGTGCTCGCTGGTTATGCGGATCTGGGCCTGAGAATAGAACGGCTCTCGTTCCTTGTGTAGGCGCGTGAGGATTTCGCGCGGATCGCCGTCGCGAAGCAGGGGGCGCGTGTCCTTGCGGCTCGTACGTTCGACCAGCGTATCGATATTGCAATCGATCCATACCGCGATCGCCTCGTTCAGGATCAACGCTCGGGTTGCGTCATTCGCGAAGGCACCACCTCCCGTTGCGATCACGCCATGGCGTTCTTCTATCAGGCGAGCGATTACACGCCGCTCGCCATCGCGGAAATAGTCCTCGCCGAATTCGGAAAATATTTCCGATACGGTCGATTGGGCCGCTTCCTCGATTGCATCGTCGGCATCAATGAAGCCGGTCCGCAGCAATGTAGCCAATCGCCGGCCGACGGTAGATTTTCCTGCCCCCATCAGACCGACCAGCACTACCGGTCGGTCGATCCGGCGTGCGATCCCGGCTATTTTCGCGTCGGTGAGATTTTCCGTTGCTTCGGTCATTGCCGCCACGCCTATAGATGGGCTATCGGCGGCGCAACTGCCAAGGAAAGGTATGACGATTGGCTATCCCGGGTAAGCGTGTCGGACTGCTGGCAGCGGCTTTCGTGTTGCTTGTGCTGCTCTACGCGTGGATCGACGGGGGCGAAGAGGCCCTGCGTCCGATCAGCGAACCCATTCCTCTTCCGGAGCATGCGCAATGAAACGTGCATGGCTGGCCGGTGCCTGCGTATTGGCGCTGACTTCGACTCTGGTCGTCGCGCAAGATGCACCCGAATCCATTCTCCCGCCCGGGTTCGACGACCCGGCTCCCGCACCTACGCCTGCACCAGCACCTACGCCTCCGCCAAGCCCGGCAGCCCAGCCCGCTGCGGCGCCGACAAGTCCCGGTTCGAATCCCGTAGTGCAACCGATCCCGGCCGCACCAGATACTTCGGTGGCGGGACCGAGCCTGCCATCCGATCTCCCTTCGCTGGAAGAACTCGAGAACCTCGATACCGACGAACTGGACGAACTGCTCGGTTTGAAGCCGCGTTATGATATCCCCCCGGCCGCTCGCAGATCGTTGGCGCAGGTTGGTATCCTTGCGCCATCCGAGGGAGGGTTGCCCACAGGTTCGCTCGCTCGCCAACCTGCCTCGATCGTACGGGTGGCGCTTTCGGGTACGCGGGGACCGGTGGTATCGCGTTGGGGACATATCCTGTTGCGTCGTGCGCTTGCCAGCCGTCTTGCCGCTCCAGAGGGCATGAACCCGGTCGAGTTTGCTGCCTTGCGGGCCGGGGTGCTTAACCGGATGGGGGAACATGCCGCAGCGCGCGCGCTGGTTCAGGACGTGGATACCGGCAACTGGGACAAACCCCTGACCGACGAGGCGCTGAACGCTTATATCGGTACGGCGGATATCGCCGGGGGATGCCCGGCTATGCAATTGTACGGCAGCGAACGGGAAGATCCTCAGTCGATCCTGTGGCGGTCTATCTGCAATGCCTTTGCCGGACAGG
>JANQPE010000028.1 GCA_028289565.1 Parerythrobacter sp. | reverse complement strand
CGATGGCGCTCACAGCCAATCTTGCGGCACAGCGTCCGACTTTCGTCACTCATCTCGAATGTTCGCTGACCGGCGAGCGTTGCGAACCCGACCGTCTGCACGGCTTGTCCGCTGCCGGACGACCGTTGCTCGTGCGGTACGATCTCGAAAAGGCAGGAGCAGCGCTTTCGCGCGATGAACTCGCCACACGGCCGACCGATCTGTGGCGCTGGCGCGAATTGCTACCCGTTCGCAAGGGCGAAAGCATCATCAGCCTCGGCGAAGTCGAAACTCCGGTCATTCCCATCCCGGAATCGGGTGGCGTGAACGTGCTCGTCAAGGATGAAGGGCGCCTGCCGACCGGTTCCTTCAAGGCACGCGGCCTGGTGATGGCGGTTGCGATGGCGAGGGAGCTCGGCGTTGCCAGGATTGCCATGCCAACCAATGGCAATGCAGGTGCGGCGCTGGCTGCCTATGCAACGCGGGCAGGGATCGAAACGATAGTCTTCTGCCCGTCCGACACACCCGAAATCAACGTTCGCGAAATCGCTGCGCAAGGTGCGCGGGTCTATCGAGTCAACGGCTTGATCGACGAATGCGGAGCTATTGTAGCGAAGGGGGCGGCAGAAGGACTCTGGTTCGATTTCTCCACACTCAAGGAACCATACCGGATCGAGGGCAAGAAAACGATGGGGCTGGAACTGGCGGCCCAGTTTGGCTGGCGGTTACCCAAGGCGATCTTCTATCCAACGGGCGGCGGGACCGGGCTGATCGGTATGTGGAAGGCCTTCGAGGAACTCGAACAACTGGGCTGGATCGGACCGGAACGTCCCAAGATGTTCGCCGTGCAAGCCAGCGGTTGCGCACCCATCGTCAAGGCATTCGAATCGGGAGAAGAACATGCCGAACGATGGGAAGGTGCCCACACGGTTGCCGCCGGGATACGCGTTCCCAAAGCGATCGGGGATTTCCTGATCTTGCGCGCGGTGCGCGAAAGCGGCGCTCGCGCCCTGGCGATTGATGACGACATGATAACCCAAGCCACTGCCGACTGCGCGGCACAGGATGGCCTGCTGCTGTGTCCGGAAGGCGGGGCGACCCTGGCGGCCTATCGTCAGGCAGTGGCAGCAGGATTGATCGACGCCGATGACGAGACCGTGCTGTTCAACTGTGCTACTGGCCTCAAATACCCGCTTGTCGACAAATCGCTGACACTGGACCGGAATCGCATGCCGGACCTTTCAAGCCTGTGACGCCCCTCTGACGGGGCATGGTACAGTTCCTGCCGGTGATGGTTGCAATGCCTCCGGAAGAGCGCGGCAAGGCAGGACATGAGACCTATCGCGAGGAATGACCGGAATTCTCACTTATCGGGGAGGACAAGCGCCATCTGGAGATTGCAGCGCTCGTATGGGGTAGGCCACTTTTGATGTTCTTCCAACTCGATAAAACCATGCTTTCGATAAAGTCGCGTGGCTGCATCGAGAGATGAATTCGTTTCCAGCCAAAGGGCATCGATACCCTGGCTTTTTGCAAGACTTATCAAGCCGTCGAGGATCATCCCGCCAACACCTTTGCCCCGGACGGCAGGGGTCGTTGCCATTTTTACGACTTCCATCCAGGTGCGGCCATCATTCGGCTCGTGATGCGGGGCAACGATTGCACCCGTCCCGACAATTTCGGACCCGAGTTCCGCCATCAGAATCGCTCCACCCTGCGCCAGAATCGTATCCTGTGGTCGTAGCAGTTGTCGCCGGTCCGATTCCTCGACTTCGAAGAGCTTTTCGATCCATTCAAGATTGAGGCTGGCAAAGGCTTCGGCGTCTCCGGTGGCAAACGACCGGACGGCGACGCCTCTCACTCCGTGGCCCCCGGGAAATTGACGAGTACATCATAGGCGGATTTGTCGGCCATGCCGGCCAATCTTACCCCATTGCGCAGCATGAAGGCATGCCGGACGATCTCTGCCTGCTGTTCGATGCCATAGCGTTCGAGGGGCCACCCCGGCTTCAGGCTATAGCCATAGGGCGCCCATGGCATGCGGCTGAACACCAGCCACCAGCTTCCGTGCTTTTGCGCCTGCCACACATGGACCATCTCGTGAATGAAGTGTGCCTGCCGAAAGACATTTTCATGCGAAAAATCGTCGCAATAGGCATCGCCTAGAGGATGGAAATGGATATGCCCGCGCGGAGCCATGGTGATTCCGCGGGGCTGAAAGGGAAACCACTTCTTGCGCCGGATAGTCACCTTATCGTAATCGACCGCGTCGCCGAAGATCGAACGGGCAAGGGCGATCTCGCCCTGTGTCAACGGTCTTTCGCTGCCTGCCGGGCAAGATATCGGAGTATCGACACTCGATTCCTTGTTCAGCGCTCATCCCCCGCTGCACGGATTTCGGCGGGGAAGCTGATCTTGTCGCCTCCCGAAACTGTCAGAGTGACCTCGGTCGTACCACCCGGTTGCAGCTCGGCGGAGACACCGGTCGCCATTACATGTTTTCCACCGGGTTCGAATGTGTGCTTATCGCCCTTCTTCAGCGGCAGTGGCAGCATCGGTTGCATCTGTATCTGCTTGTTCCATTCACCATATTCGTGGAACTCGGCGCTTTCCGCACCTTCGACATGCGCGCGATTGAGCGCCAAACCACGATCGCCGTCATACTCCAGATCGAAATAGACCGCAGCGGGATTGCCTTCTACCGGAGCCAGCACCACCCGCGCATTGTCGACTGTCATGCCGGGAATGCCGTCGGGCGCTTCAGCTACCGGTTCTTCACTTGCGCCACCGCAACCCGTCAGCCCGATTGTGGCGCATGCCAGTGCCGCAGCACGGAAAAACGTCTTGTTCACGTCCAATTCTCCCTGTTCGTCACTGGTGAAATCTAGCCGCAGCAATCCCTTGTGCCAACAAAAACCGCACCTATATCGCGCTCGAACACGAGCTTTACTCGAGCCGTCAAGCCGTTTTGCCGAATTATCGGGGAACGAAAAGCGCGGCGTCCAACATGTTACAGAAATGGAATAGGGAAACCATGGCCAAAGTAATCGGTATCGACCTCGGCACCACCAATAGCTGCGTCGCCGTAATGGATGGGGGCAAACCCAAGGTCATCGAAAATTCAGAAGGCGCCCGGACGACGCCGTCGATTGTCGCCTTCACCAAGGACAGTGAACGTCTTATCGGACAGCCGGCCAAGCGCCAGGCAGTCACCAATCCCGACAACACACTGTTCGCGATCAAGCGCCTTATCGGCCGCCGCTTCGACGATCCCATGACCAAGAAGGACATGGAACTGGTCCCTTACGATATCGTCAAGGGAAAGAATGGCGACGCATGGGTTGAGGCCGGAGGCGAGGAATACTCGCCTAGCCAGGTTTCCGCCTTCATCCTGCAGAAGATGAAGGAAACCGCCGAGAGTTATCTTGGCGAAGACGTAACCCAGGCGGTTATCACCGTTCCCGCCTATTTCAACGACGCCCAACGCCAGGCAACCAAGGATGCCGGCCAGATCGCCGGTCTCGAAGTTCTGCGCATTATCAATGAACCGACGGCCGCGGCACTCGCCTATGGCATGGACAAGAATGACGGCAAGACCATCGCTGTCTACGATCTCGGTGGTGGCACTTTTGACATTTCAATCCTCGAAATCGGCGATGGCGTGTTCGAGGTGAAATCGACCAATGGCGATACCTTCCTGGGCGGCGAAGATTTCGACGCGGCGATCGTCGAGCACCTTGCCGACGCCTTCCACAAGAAAGAGAACATGGACCTGCGGACCGACAAGCTCGCTCTGCAACGCCTCAAGGAAGCAGCCGAAAAGGCCAAGATCGAGCTTTCGAGCTCGCAATCGACCGAAGTCAACCTGCCGTTCATCACCGCACGCATGGAAGGCGGATCTTCGACCCCGCTACACCTGGTCGAAACGATTACGCGTTCCGATCTCGAGAAGATGGTCGGCGACCTGATCAAGCGAACTCTCGAACCGTGCAAGAAGGCGTTGGACGATGCCGGCGTGAAGAAGGACGAGATCGACGAAGTCATCATGGTCGGCGGCATGACCCGCATGCCCAAGGTCCGCGAAGTGGTCGAAGAGTTCTTCGGCTCGAAGCCGCATACCGGCGTGAATCCGGATGAAGTCGTTGCCATGGGCGCGGCGATCCAGGCCGGTGTGCTGCAGGGTGACGTCAAGGACGTGCTGCTGCTCGATGTCACGCCGCTGTCGCTCGGCATCGAAACGCTGGGCGGCGTCTTCACTCGCATGATCGACCGCAACACGACGATCCCGACCAAGAAGACGCAGACCTATTCGACCGCCGAAGACAATCAGCAGGCAGTGACAATCCGTGTGTTCCAGGGCGAGCGCGAAATGGCCGCCGACAACAAGTTGCTTGGCCAGTTCGATCTGGTTGGTATCCCTGCTGCACCACGTGGCGTGCCACAAATCGAGGTCACTTTCGACATTGATGCCAACGGTATCGTCAACGTTTCGGCCAAGGATAAAGGTACCGGCAAAGAGCAGCAAATCCGTATCCAGGCATCGGGCGGCCTCAACGATGACGACATCGAGCAGATGGTGCAGGATGCTGAAAAATTCGCCGAGGAAGACAAGAAGCGCAAGGAAGCGGCCGAGGCCCGCAACCAGGCCGACAGTCTCGTCCATGCAACCGAAAAGCAGCTCGAAGAGCATGGCGACAAGGTCGATGCCGACACCAAATCCGCTGTCGAAAGCGCATTGGCGGAAGCCAAGACCGCACTCGAAGGCGACGATGTCGATGCAATCAACGCCAAGGCCCAGGCGCTTACCGAAGCAGCCATGAAAATGGGTCAGCAGATTTACGAGCAGGAGCAGGCCAATGCTCCGGCAGATGATGCAGGCGAGAGCGATACAGGTAATGACGCTTCGGATGACGAAGACGTGGTCGATGCCGAATTCTCCGAAGTCGACGAAGACGAAAACAAGGGCTGAGACGCCCGATGAAGACCACAACCGCCATCGATGCATACCGCATCGGTGGCGGTTAGGTTTCCGGGCGAGGGATCACCATGTCGGCCACGGATATCGACTATTACGAACTGCTCGAGGTTTCACGCGACGCGGACGCGCGGGCGATCAAGTCCTCTTACCGCAAGCTGGCCATGAAATATCACCCGGACCGCAACCCGGGCGACGCAGAATGCGAAGCGAAGTTCAAGGCGATCAGCCAGGCCTATGATTGCCTGAAGGACCCGCAGAAACGAGCCGCCTATGATCGTTTCGGACATGCTGCCTTCCAGCAGGGAGCAAGCGGGGGTGGTCACGGCCCGCAAGGCGATTTCGGTGATATCGGCGACATTTTCGAGACGATCTTCGGTAGTGCCTTCGGCGGGGGCGGCGGACGCCAGCAACCTCGTCGCGGAGCCGATTTGCGCTACGATATGGAGATCGGGCTCGAAGATGCCTTTCACGGTAAATCCACCGAGATCGAGATCGAGGTCTCCCTAAGCTGCGAGACATGCGGCGGATCGGGTGCGACACCGGGTACGAGTACGCGCGGCTGCAATTTGTGCAACGGCTATGGCAAGGTTCGTGCGAAGCAGGGCTTTTTCGTCGTCGAACGACCGTGTCCGACCTGCAATGGGCGCGGTGAAGTGCTGGTCGATCCTTGTAATGCTTGCAGCGGGGAGGGGCGCGTCGACCGTCCGCAAGAACTCGAAGTCGAAATTCCCGCCGGTGTCGATACGGGAACGCGTATCCGACTATCGGGCAAAGGCGAAGCCGGTCCGCGTGGTGCGCCTCCGGGCGATCTTTACATCTTCGTCCACGTAAAGCCGCACGCGGTTTTCCAACGCGACGGGACCACGCTGGTCACGCGTATCCCGATCAGCTTCACTACTGCCGCACTTGGCGGTTCGGTTGATATCCCGGACCTGTCCGGCGAAACCAATACGATCGAGATTCCACCCGGCATCCAGTCCGGCAAGCAACTGCGCAAACGCGGTGCCGGCATGCCGGTACTGCAAGGGCGCGGACGCGGGGATATGGTGGTGGAAATAGCGGTCGAGACGCCAACCAGACTTTCCAAGGCCCAGCGCGAAATCCTCGAACAGTTCCGTGAAACGGAAACGGGTGACGAATGCCCGGAAAGCCGCGGCTTTTTCGAAAAGCTGAAAGAGGCTTTTGGCGGGTAACCGATCATAGCTCGACAACGAACCCGGTTCTCGATAGCCAATAGGCTTGAAAGGGGACCTCTCATGCTCGCTCGTATTCTTGCGCCTGTGGCGTTCACGCTTGCCTTGGCTCTACCGGCTCAGGCGCAACCCGATTGGGAATCGGTCGAGATCGAAACGCAGGAAATCGCTCCAGGCCTGGCTGTCCTGTTCGGGCGCGGCGGCAATATCGCCGTAAGTCACGGCGCGGAGGGCACACTGCTGATCGACGACCAGTTCGCACCGCTGACCGAGAAAATCGAAGCTGCGGTTGCCGCTCTGGGCGCACAACCGGTTCACTATGTGGTCAACACGCACTGGCATGGCGATCATACCGGCGGAAACGAGAATCTGGGCAAGAAGGGCGCGCATATATTCGCGCACAAAAATGTCAGGGTGCGGCTTTCGACCGAACAGGATCGAGGCAACCGTGTGGTACCGCCATCGCCGGCCGAGGCGCTTCCGGTCGTCACCTATGAGCGGGGTGTCACGCTGCATCTCAATGGCGATACGATCGACGTCCTGTTCGTCGGAGGCGGCCATACCGATGGTGACAGCATCGTGCACTGGCGCGAAAAGAATGTCGTTCACATGGGCGATCTCTATTTCAAGATTCCGGGCTGGCCCTATGTCGATCTGCGTTCGGGCGGCGGTATCGATCCGCTCTTGCACTCGCTCGATATCGCGATCGCGATGACCGATGAAGAGACCAAGATCATCCCCGGACATGGCCCGATGTCGAACCGGGAAGAACTGATTGCCTATCGCAACATCATTGGCGAGGCCGTGGCGCGCATCCGCACGCTGAAAGACAGCGGGATCAGCCTCGAAAGCGCGCAGGCCACACGTCCGCTCGACAGTTTCGAACGCGGCGATGGATTCATAAATGCCGACAGCTTCGTCGATACTGTCTGGCAGGATCTCGACTAACCGAGGCGCTCCAGCACTTCGCCGCGCACGCGGTCCAGCAAGCCCCGATCGGCACGCAACCGCACCTCTTCCTCGTCGAGGATGGCCAAGAAGGCCTGGCGCTTGAACCGGTTGCAGGCATTGTCCGCAAGCGGCGATTCCACTGTCGAGCAAACGAGGTCGATCATGCGTTCGGCTCCATGCAAGCGACCCCAAAGGTAATCGTTTTCTCGATAGGCACGACTGAAGAATGCCCCGAAATTGTAGAATTCGGTGCCCCGCAGAGTGGCTTTGGTGCCCCCTTCCCGGATCGAGCGAGCGTCGTCGGGGCTTATCCGGTCGACCTTGACGGGGTCGAACTCGGTCAATCCCTCGTTACGCAATAGCGGCAAGGTCGCGACATCGTAGAACGGGAAGCCGAGATAGGCGAACAGCATGCGTCTGCGCAGTTCCCTGGGCATCTCCTCCAGCGCCGCAGAAAGAAGCCTTTCGGCTTCCTCGTCGACTTCGGGTAGCAGGCGCGTTCCGGCCATGGCGTCAAGCACCTTGCCGGGATCTTCAAGCACCGCACCGGCCAATGCAGCGAAATCCGCCCCCAGGCTGTTGGTCCCTTCACGGGCAAAATAGAGCGACAGAATCTTGTATATCGCCGAACGCGCGCGTTCGAGCGCATCGTCGGGAATATCGGGATCAGCATCCCATTCCCGCGAAAGGCGGCGTGCTAGCAACCGCAGGCGCCGGATGCGAAAGCCGAGATCGTGCGCGCGAAAAAAAGCGATGGCCTCGTCGGTCGCGCCACCGCCAGGCGCCGAGAGGGAAGAGAGTGCGCGCCGGTCCAGTTCATCGCGCAGGACAGCGGCGATCGGTCCGGCATCGGGCAGTTTCAGATGAGGCGCCGCATCATGGATGATCTGTGCAAGTCGGTCGATTATCCCGGTGAACTTGGCCTGGGCATAGGAATGGAAGGCATAACCGGCTCGTTCCGCGGCTGCTTGCTGCGCCTTCCCGCGCCACGCCGCGAGACGCTT
>JANQPE010000012.1 GCA_028289565.1 Parerythrobacter sp. | reverse complement strand
CCCCTTCCTGCTCGACGGCGTCACCGGTTCGGGCAAGACGGAAACCTATTTCGAACCCATCGCCGCCGCCCTGGAAGCCGGGCGGCAGGTCCTTGTCCTGCTGCCCGAGATCGCCCTCACCGAAGCTTTCCTGCGTCGGTTCGGGGAACGTTTCGGCGCACCACCGGTGGTCTGGCACAGTTCGCTCAAGTCGACCGAACGCCGGCGTGCCTGGCGCGCGATCGCCGAAGGCTCCGCCCAGGTCGTCGTGGGAGCACGATCCTCGCTGTTCCTGCCCTATCGCAATCTCGGCCTGATCGTGGTCGACGAGGCGCATGAGGTGAGCTTCAAGCAGGATGACGGCGTCCGCTACAATGCCAGAGATGTCGCGGTCATGCGCGCGAATTTCGAGAGAATCCCGGTCATCCTCGCCAGTGCGACTCCCGCACTCGAAAGCCTGCAAATGGCCGAAAGCGGCGTTTACGAAAAACTCGAACTGCCCAGTCGTTTCGGCGGTGCGCAATTGCCGGCGATCGACACTATCGACCTTACCCAGGAAAAACCCGAACGTGGCCGCTGGCTCGCCCCGCGGCTGGCGCGTGAACTGTTCGCACGGGTCGAGCGTGGCGAACAGTCGTTGCTGTTTCTCAACCGCCGCGGCTTCGCTCCGCTGACGCTGTGCCGCAATTGCGGCTTCCGTTTCCAATGCGACAATTGCAGCGCCTGGCTGGTCGAACACCGTTTCACGCAAAAGCTCGCCTGCCACCACTGCGGCTACGAAACCCGACCACCGGTCAACTGCCCCGAATGCGGCGAACCCGAATGCCTGGTCGCTTGCGGCCCAGGCGTCGAACGGATCGCCGACGAAGTGGCCGAGATCCTGCCCGATGCATGCGTTGCGGTCGTCACCTCCGACACTCTCAATTCGCCCGAAAAAGCCGCTGCATTCGTCGCCCAGGCCGAAGCTGGCGCGATTGACGTGATCGTGGGGACGCAGCTCGTTACCAAGGGGTTTCACTTTCCCAAACTGACACTGGTCGGAGTGATCGATGCCGATCTTGGGCTCGAAGGCGGAGATTTGCGCGCGGCGGAACGAACCTACCAACAGATCGCCCAAGTCGCTGGTCGCGCGGGACGTGGAACCAAGCCGGGCGAAGTCCTGATCCAGACCCGGCACCCTGACGCACCTGTCATCGCCGCCCTTGCCGATGGAGATCGCGATGCCTTCTATACGACCGAAACCGAGGCCCGCCGCCATGCCGGTGCTCCGCCCTTCGGCCGCTGGGCGGCAATCATCATATCGAGCGAGGACGAGGCGGAAGCCAGGGAGGCGGCATACGCGCTCGGCGGTATCCGCCCCTCGCATCCGGATATCGCCATCTTCGGGCCCGCACCCGCCCCGATGGCTCTGCTCCGCGGCCGTTATCGATACCGCCTGCTGCTCAATGCCCGCCGCTCCGCCAGGGTTCAGGACGTCATCCGCTCCTGGATCGACACGCTCGACTTCCCGCGCGGCGTGCGGGTAAGCGTCGACATCGATCCCTATAGCTTCGTGTAAAGGACCGCCCGCGGTTCCGGGCGGTGTCCTTTCGTTCCATCACGAAGATTGCGGCCATCAGCACCGATGGGTTGGGCCGCGTACCGTAAGCTTCAGACGGGTTGCGCCTCGGCATCCTCGCGCTTGACCAGCTTGTGCTCGGGTTCGTCGAGCCCAAGTTTCCAGTAGCTTGAAATGTAGAGATGCGGTGGTCGCAGCCCGAGCTCGTCGCGAAGGAAGCCGCGCAACAGCCGCATCCCGGCGAACTCGCACGCCGCCCAACCGGCCAGCAAACCTTCGGGACAAGCAATGTCACGCAGCGCGCCGACAAGGTTTTCCGGGCGAAGTCCAGGCTCGGGATTGACGAGCCAATCGATCGTGATTCCGGGCGGAGCCTCAAGCGGTAGTCGATCGTCTTCGTCCTGTACTTCGATCACGGCATGGCCGCACGCATCGGGCGAGGCGCGCTCGAGATTGGCGGCTATCGCCGGCAAGGCCGACATGTCTCCGGCAATCAGGTGGAAGACATCCGCTTCGGGAAGGGGCTTGGCCGGCCCCGGACCGCCGATGGTTATGCTGTCGCCCGGGCGCGCGGCAAGCGCCCAACTCGTGGCCGGGCCGGCGGAATTCCCCCCGTGCAGGGCGAAGTCGATATCGAGCGCATCGGCGCTTTGCCTCCTGATCGTATAGGTACGCAGCGCCGTTTCGCCCTCGCCTTCGCCAGTCGGAAGGAACAGCTTGATATAACCGCCCTGGTGATCGGCCGGAAAACCGGCAAGCGCCTCGCCGCCGATAGTGACGCGATGCATCGAAGGACTGAGCTGACGTGTCGCGAGAACCTGAAGCGTTCGCGGGTTACGATTCTTTGCCATGCATCGTCAGTTAACGCGAACGATTCGCAATTCAAGACCAATGCGACGGATACCGCCGAAACCGGCCGTCAAGAGGCGTTTGTAGCCTCCCCCTCGCGCGCCAATCGCCGCCGAACCCACCACGGCTGCATGACGTGCCCCTTGCGAGCAGCTTCGCGCAACAGCCATAGCCCGGCGCTGGTTGCGACCACCAGCGCGATGATCGAGGCTTCCAGCCCGAACGCACCACCCGAAAGCAGCTCGGGGCCGGACAGCCGGGCATCGACCAGCCCGTCAACCTGATTGCCCGATACCGGCACGTCCCAGACATAGCCCTGAACCACGTTCCACCCGGCATGGATACCGACCGCCAGCCACAGCGAACGCGTATACATATAGGCTGCGCCGAGCAGAATCCCGGCTTCGATGGCGATGGCAACCGAGGAAAACAGCGTGGCGTTGTCGTTCCCGGCGTGACCGAAGCCGAAGACGAGCGAGGAAATGATCAGCGCAACCCAACTGCCGCCGAACTCTTCCAGGAACCGGAACAGGATGCCCCGCAGAAGCAGTTCTTCGAAGAATCCCGCGAACAATCCGGCTTGCATGAAAATCATCAATGCATCGCCGGAACTGCCCCAGCCGGCAATGCCGTATACGCCCAGGATCGCCGCGACCCCGACGGTCATGGTAATCAGCCACCCTCCTCCAAGGAAACCGAGACCCATATCTCGAAACGCACCCGCCAAGGGCAGATCATCGCGTGGGTTTTCGCCAAGCCGGCTGATGAAATACTTGCCCAGCAGGAAGAACACGCCAACGGTCACCAGCGTACGTACGACCATGTCGACATTCGGATCAATATCCGCCGGGAGCAGTTCGAACAGGACATAAAGCACCGCCATTACCGCCGCGACGGCGGCAATCGCGATTAGCAGCGCGACCAGCGGGAATTCGACAACCTTGCGCCAGACGGGACGATCATCCCCGATCGGTTCATCATGTCCGGCCATCGCATGCTCCCTTCGGGATCACGCATAGAGTTCGCCCGCGGCTTTCTCCAGTCCCGACATGGCATCTCTCCACGGCCACCCGCCCCAACTGATCCGGGCAACGCCGGCTCCGGCCAGTTCAGCCGGCGACACCATGTCCGGCAGCATCAGGACATTGACCGGTAGCGCCACAGCCTCGCATAACCTCGCGACAAGCTCCGGATCGCGCAGACCGGGGGCGAAGAAACAGGACGCACCTGCTTCGCGATAGGTTTCGGCACGCCCGACGGCCTCGTCGACCAGTGCCTGTTGGTCCGGATTGTCCCCCGCCTTCCATCGCAGCAGGAAGATGTCCGTCCGGGTATTCACGAACAGGCCGCTTGCTGCGACAGCGGCAATCCTGTCGCATTGCAATGCGGGATCTGCTCGCCATCGGCGAACCCCAGGGCGCCGGCAAGCGAATGGCTGCCCGTAGCAATCGCAGGGGCACCGGCCCGGGCGACCGCCGCGGCGCTCCCGGCATCCCATATGCTGTAAAGGAGAAGCGGTTCGCCCTTGCGATGGAGCGCGGCGAAGCGGTCGCGAAGCGAAGCGTTCATTGCTCCCGCTCCCGCTTCAAGAGTTCGCGCTTGATGCCTGGACCATAGGCGTAGCCCCCCACACTACCATCGCTGCGCACGACCCGGTGGCAGGGAATGAGGACCGCGACATTATTCGCCCCATTCGCGCTCCCGGCGGCACGGACAGCCTTGGGTTTGCCGATGGCGGCCGCGATCTCGGCATAGGAGCGCGTTTCGCCTGCGGGAATTTCCCGCAGGGCTTTCCACACGGCTTCCTGGAAAGCGGTACCACGGACATCGAGCGGGATATCGCGGCCGGTTCCCGGCGTTTCCACCGCATCGACGACTTGCTGGAGCAAATCGCTGAAATCGCCACCGCCTTCGACGAGATCGGCATTGGGAAAACGTTCGCGCAGATCCCCTTCACCCTCGTTGAAAGACAAGCGACAGACACCCTTGCCGGTTGCCGCGACCAGCATGCTGCCAAGCGTAGTATCGACCACCGCCCAGCGGATCGTCACGCCTTCGCCACCCCTGGCCCAAGCCGATGCACTCATAGCTGTCCTGTCCTTCCTGTCGTCGTAGAATCGCGAGGGGCCGGAATAGCCTGCCTCGTAAATGGCTTCTGTCACACTGCCGCCTTCGCTCAGGGCATCGCCCGCCCGCTCGCGACGAAGCGCCCGCTGATAGGCCGCAGGCGACAAGCCGACCGAGCGTTTGAACAACCGCTGGAAATGCGCAGGCGAATAGCCGGTCAGCGCGGCCAGTTTCTCGAGCGGGACGGCTTCTCCGGTCTGCTTCAGCAGAGAAAGCGCATCGCGCACTGCACCCTCTTCACGCGATTGCTCGTCCGGTGCGCATCTCTTGCAGGCACGCAGCCCCGCTGCCTCGGCATCGGTCGGAGACGCGAAAAAGCGGACGTTTTCCCGCTTGGGCGCACGTGCCGGGCAACTTGGACGGCAATAGATACCGGTGGACAATACACCCGTCACGAACACGCCATCGAAGCGGCGATCCTTTGCCATCGCAATCTGCCAGCGCCGGTCATCGTCGAGATCATCGGAATTATCCACATCGCGCTCCATGCCACGTCAATTGCCTGCGGGACAGATAGGCCGGGTTCGCGATCCACGCTTCCCGATGCTTGCGGTCAATGTCCCGCCCCGCCTAAAGGTCATGTCGATGACCCGCTTTCTCGCCGCATTGTTCGCGCTGTTCGCCCTCGCCCTGCCGATTGCCGCGCAAGCCGACCCCGCCGACATCGATGCCGCCGCGCGCGGAGTGGTGCGAGTGGTGATCCTGGGCAGCAACGGGCAGGAAGTCTATCCCGTCAGTCATGGCAGCGGCTTTGCCGTCACGCCGACTCGTATTCTCACCAACGCCCACGTCGTGCGCGAGGTCTTGCAGGACGACACCTTGCGTATCGGCATCGTCCCTTCCGAAGGCGACGATGCGGTCTATGGCAAACCGTTGTCGATCAGCCCGCGCAACGACCTTGCGTTGGTTGAAATCACGGGTGATCTGCGCCTGCCGCCGCTAACGCTGTCGGGTAACGGCAATCGCGACAGCGGCGAGGTGTCGGCAGTCGGCTATCCGATGAATGTCGATCGGGCACAGGGCCTCGATATCGGCGATATCTTCAAATCGCAGCCGCCGGTGAAGAGTCGTGGCTTCCTTTCGGGCCGCCGCCCCTCGCGCAATTTCGACACCATCCTGCATACCGCGCCGATCGCGCGCGGGAATTCGGGTGGGCCGCTGCTCGACGGATGCGGACGGGTGCTGGGTATCAACAGTTTTGGCGCGGATTCCGACGGATCGGATGCCGAATTCTACTTCGCCGTGTCGATGCGCGAGGTAATCCCCTTCCTCCGGCAGAACGGGGTAAATGGTCGGGTCAACGAACTGCCCTGTCGCAGCCTGGCCGAACTGGACAAGGCCGAACGCGACAGGGTCGAGCGCGAACGGCAGCAGGCACGGGAGGAAGTGATCGCCCGCACCGAGGAACAACGCGAAAAACGTGCCCGGGCGCGTGCCGAAGCAGAGGAATCGGTCCGTACCGACCGCGAGAACATGATGGCGCTGGCGTTCGTGCTGACCCTGATCGCGTTCGGTGCAGCCGCATTCGCCTGGCAGGCTCGTCGTGGCGATGATGGCGAGAAGAAGGCGATGATCGCCGGTACTGTCGCCGCGATCGCTTTGACCGCCGCCATCGCGCTATGGTTTACCCGCCCAGGGCTGGATGAGGTGGACCGCCGCGTTGCCGCAGCGATGCAGGATGGCGATGCGACACCCGATCCCTCCGAGGCGTCGGTCGATGAAGGCGGTACACTGATCTGCACGCTTGATCTTGCGCGCAGCCGGGTCACCGGCGCGCCCGATCGCGAACTCGAATTTAGCTGGGCGGAAGACGGCTGCGTCAACGGCCGCACGCAATACGGTTTTGCCGCCGGTACCTGGTCGCGCGTATTCGTGCCCAACGAGGAGGATGCGGTTTCAGTGAACCGCTACGATCCCGACAGCCGCACCTTCCGCACCGACCGTTACCTGCTCGGTCGCAGTGCGATGGGCGAAGCGCGCACCGCCCGCGGCAAGTACACACCGCCCAAATGCGGCACCGACGGCGCATCATCGAGGCTCGGCGATCTGCAAGGCAGCGTTACCGCCCTCCTTCCCGAACGACCCAACGAGCGGCTGGTCTATGGCTGCGAGGCGAAGGGAAACTGATCCAAAGCGGTGGAAAACTGAGAGTATCCCCGTCAGATGGATGGCCAAGTTGCGATCATGGCGATCGCTAAACCGCCAGCGCTTCACCGCTCAGCGTGATGCGGTGCATTTCGCGGGCGTGGCCCTGATAGTCGTTCACCGCATTGTGCCAGGTCGTGCGGTTGTCCCAGATTGCGACCGAGCCCGGCTGCCATTGCACGCAGTACTGGTTTTCGTCGTTGAGCGCGGCCGCGTAAAGCCGCTGCAGCAGCGGCAGGCTCTCCTCGCGTGTGCGGCCGACGATATGGATGGTGAAAGCGCTGTTGACATAGAGCAGCTTGCGCCCGGTTTCTGGGTGCCGGATCACCACCGGATGCGTCGCGCCGGTCTCCAGGTCCTGGCCGCGCAGGTCGCCGCCCATGTCAGTCTGCGCGTATAGCCCGTCTTCCTTGTAGACATGGTCGGCCGAATGGAACGCTTCGAGTCCCTCGATCTCCTCCTTGAGATCGTCGGGCAGCGAATCGTAAGCCGCGCCCATATGCGCATAGAGCGTGTCGCCGCCGCTGGGCGGCAATTCGCGCGCGACGAGGATCGAGCCCATCGCCGGGACCTGGTCGTAGGAATGATCGGTATGCCAGGCGCCCCCGATATTCATCGCCTGGTCGGCCCGTTTCCGGACCAGCGCGATCTCGGGATAGGCGTCGTTCAGCGGGAAGTAGTTGTTGATATCGATCCCGCCCCAGCGCTTGGCGAAGGCGATATGATCTTCCGGGGAGAATTCCTGTTGGCGAAAAAGACCAACGCCGTGTTCGTAAACCGCTTGCTTGACGGCCTCGAGCTGCGCACCGTCCGTTTCGGCAAGCTGGATACCGGCAATTTCGACCCCGCATTTCGGAGCCAGCGGGGTCATGTCCATTGTCTCTCTCCTGAAGGGCGAACATGCCTGAATCTTTGTTTCGCCTCAAGCGCCGGCGTTCGCGTTCGCTCCCTTGGGCTATCCTCGCCCCTGCGGGGCTGCGGGCGGCCTTCAGGCCGTGAGAGCGAGGATATCGCGAACGCGGGCGGGCGTGTGCAAAACGAAAGAATCGCGCACCCGTCCGGGCGCGCGGAAAACAGTAACCGACTCCGGTTGCAAAGGGCGAGGGCTGGTGCTAGGCGCGCGCCAGCTTTGCCAGGGGCGATTCTGCTCGCCCGGAATGGCAGGGCGGTGCATCGTTATTTTCCGGACTCAAGAGGACGAGAAACGCGTGGAGATTTCCGCCGGTATTCAGGCTAGCCTGGCAGGGCGTTACGCCTCGGCCCTGTTCGACCTTGCTTCCGAAGCGAACCCGAAAGAAGGGGGCGTTTCGGCCATCGAATCGGACCTGGACAAGCTCGACCTGGCGCTCGCCGGATCAGACGATCTGCGAACGGTCACGACCAATCCCGAATTGTCGCGCGCAGCCCAGGGTTCCGCGATCCAGGGCATTGCCGACCATCTCGGCCTGAGCGATCTGACCAAGAACTTTCTCGGTGTGCTAGCCACGAACCGCCGCCTGTCGGCGCTTGGCGACATGATACGCGCCTTTCGCGCGATTGCCGCCGCCCAGCGTGGCGAAGTGACCGCCGAAGTAACCAGCGCCCATGCGCTCAGCGACGAGCAGTTGGAAACGCTCAAGACCAAGCTGACCAAGCGCGAAGGCCGCACGGTAAAATTGCAATCTCACGTCGATCCCGACCTTCTTGGCGGGCTTGTCGTCACCATAGGATCGAAACGCATCGACGGCTCGATCCGCACCCGTTTGAATTCTCTCGCGAACGCTATGAAAGAAGGCTGACGGCTTGCGCCGTTGGAAAAGGCTAATTGATGGAAATCCGCGCCGCAGAAATCTCCAAGGTCATCAAGGACCAGATCGCCAATTTCGGCAACGAAGCTGAGGAAAGCGAAGTCGGTACAGTACTGTCAGTGGGCGACGGCATCGCCCGCATTCATGGCCTCGACAATGTCCAGGCCGGTGAGATGATCGAGTTCGCCAACGGGGTTCAGGGCATGGCTCTCAACCTCGAAGCCGACAATGTCGGCGCCGTGATCTTCGGTTCGGATACCGAAATCAGGGAAGGCGACAGCGTCAAGCGCACCAGCACCATCGTCGATGTCCCGGTTGGCAAGGCCCTGCTTGGCCGCGTGGTCGATGCGCTGGGGAACCCGATCGATGGCAAGGGCCCGATCGAGACCACCGAGCGCCGCCGCGTCGAGGTGAAGGCGCCGGGTATCATTCCGCGCGAATCGGTTTCCGAACCGGTGCAATCGGGCCTCAAGGCGATCGACGCACTGGTCCCGGTTGGCCGCGGTCAACGCGAACTGATCATCGGCGACCGCCAGACTGGTAAGTCCGCAGTCGCCATCGATACCTTCATCAACCAGAAGGAAATCAACGCGGGCGACGACGAGGGCAAGAAACTTTATTGCATCTATGTCGCCGTCGGCCAGAAGCGTTCGACCGTCGCACAGATCGTCAAGCAGCTCGAAGAAAACGGTGCGATGGAATATTCCATCGTCGTCGCCGCAACGGCTTCGGAACCCGCTCCACTGCAATATCTCGCCCCCTACACCGGTTGCACCATGGGCGAATTCTTCCGCGACAACGGCATGCATGCCGTGATCGTCTATGACGACTTGTCCAAGCAGGCTGTCGCCTACCGCCAGATGTCTCTGCTGCTGCGCCGCCCGCCGGGCCGCGAAGCCTATCCGGGCGATGTGTTCTACCTTCACAGCCGCCTGCTCGAACGCGCGGCGAAGATGAACGGCGACAACGGCGCCGGTTCGTTGACCGCATTGCCAATCATCGAAACGCAGGCAGGCGACGTGTCGGCCTATATCCCGACCAACGTGATCTCGATCACCGATGGCCAGATCTTCCTCGAAACCGACCTGTTCTATCAGGGCATCCGTCCGGCGATTAACGTCGGCCTGTCGGTCAGCCGTGTGGGCGGTGCCGCCCAGACCAAGGCGATGAAGAAGGTCTCGGGCTCGATGAAGCTCGACCTCGCGCAATATCGCGAGATGGCCGCTTTCGCGCAGTTCGGCTCGGATCTCGACGCGGCAACGCAGAAATTGCTTAATCGCGGCGCACGCCTGACCGAGCTGCTCAAGCAGCCGCAGTTCAGCCCGATGTCATTCGAGGAGCAGACTGTGTCGATCTTTGCCGGTACCAATGGCTATCTCGATGCAATCGATGTCAATCGGGTGACCGAATATGAAGAAGCGATGCTCAGCTTCATACGCAGCGACCATGCCGACATCCTGAACGATATTCGCGAAAGCAAGAATTTCGATGACGGCATCAAGGATCGCACGGTGAAAGCGCTCGACGCATTCGCCGAGAAATTCGCATAGGGAGTCTTGCCGTCATCCCGGCGAAAACCGGGACCTCATGCCGCCGGGTATGACCTAGTGGAAAGAGCCCCGGATTTCGATCGGGGTGACGAATTGGAGAGTAGAGAGTGGCTTCACTCAAGGAACTCAAGGATCGGATCGGATCGGTCAAGTCGACCCAGAAGATCACCAAGGCCAAACAGATGGTCGCCGCAGCCAAGCTGCGCCGCGCACAGGCCGCTGCCGAAGCCGCGCGCCCCTATGCCGAGCGCCTGAATGCGGTCATGGCATCGCTGGCCGGCAAGGTGACCGGCGACAGCGCGCCCAAACTGCTTGCCGGGACCGGTTCCGACCGTCGTCACCTGCTGGTAGTGGTCAACACCGACAAGGGCCTGTGCGGCGGTCTCAACTCGAACATCGTCAAGGAAACCAAGGCCAAGGCAGAAGCGCTAATCGCCGAAGGCAACACGGTTGAATTCTACCTCGTTGGCAAGAAAGGCCTCGCCCCTATCAGGCGCGAATATGAAGACGAGATCGCCAAGCATTTCGATACCAGTGCGGTGCGCAATCCCGGCTTCGAGGAAGCCGCGGCGGTTGCTACCGAGCTGCTCGAAATGTTCGACGCCGGAAAGTTCGACGTCGCGCATTTGATCTACCCGGTCTTCAAGTCCGCACTGGCACAGGATCCGACGGTCCAGCAACTGATCCCCGTACCGACACCCGAAGAGGCCGATAGCAGCGGCGCCGCGGTCGAATACGAACCGGACGAGGAGGAAATCCTCGAGGAATTGCTGCCACGCTACGTCAAGACGCAGGTCTTCGGCGCGCTGCTGGAAATCGCCGCGTCCGAACAGGGTGCGTCGATGACCGCAATGGACAACGCCACGCGCAACGCCGGCGAACTGATCGACAAGCTGACCATCCAGTACAACCGCAGCCGCCAGGCCGCGATCACCACCGAACTCATCGAAATTATTGCAGGCGCTGAAGCGCTCTAAGGTATCAAGGCAAGGAAAGACCCATGGCCACCGCACCCGTCCTCAACCAAACTACCGCTGGCACCGTCAGCCAAGTCATCGGCGCAGTCGTCGACGTGCAGTTCGAAGGCGAGCTGCCGGCGATCCTGACTGCACTCGAAACGACGAACGGCGACAATACGCTGGTCCTCGAAGTCGCGCAGCATCTCGGTGAAAACACCGTCCGTACCATCGCGATGGACGCCACCGAAGGCCTCGTCCGCGGCCAGGAAGTGACGAATACCGGATCGCAGATTTCGGTCCCGGTGGGTCCGAAAACGCTTGGCCGGATCATGAATGTCGTCGGCGAAGCGATCGACGAGCGTGGCCCGATCGGCGCGGACGAAACCATGCCCATCCATGCCGAGGCGCCGCCCTTCGTCGACCAATCGACCGAAGCAGCCATCCTTGTCACCGGGATCAAGGTCGTCGACCTGCTCGCTCCCTACGCCAAGGGCGGCAAGATCGGACTGTTCGGCGGTGCAGGCGTGGGCAAGACCGTGCTCATCCAGGAACTGATCAACAACATCGCCAAGGGTCACGGCGGCGTCTCGGTGTTCGCCGGTGTCGGCGAGCGGACCCGAGAGGGCAACGATCTCTATCACGAATTCCTCGATGCCGGTGTTATCGCCAAGGACGACGACGGCAACGCGATCTCCGACGGTTCCAAGGTGGCGCTGGTCTTCGGCCAGATGAACGAGCCTCCCGGCGCCCGCGCCCGCGTCGCTCTCTCGGGCCTGACCATGGCGGAATATTTCCGCGACCAAGAAGGACAGGACGTGCTGTTCTTCGTCGACAACATCTTCCGCTTCACCCAGGCCGGTTCGGAAGTGTCGGCACTGCTCGGCCGCATTCCTTCGGCGGTGGGTTACCAGCCGACGCTCGCGACCGACATGGGCAATCTGCAGGAGCGCATTACTTCGACCACCAAGGGTTCGATCACCTCGGTGCAGGCCATCTACGTCCCTGCCGACGACTTGACCGACCCGGCGCCCGCAACCTCGTTCGCCCACCTCGACGCAACAACCACGCTGAGCCGCGCGATTTCGGAACTCGGCATTTACCCGGCGGTCGACCCGCTGGATTCGACCAGCCGCGTCCTCGAACCGCGCGTCGTCGGCACCGAGCATTACGAAACGGCACGCAAGGTTCAGGAAACGCTGCAGAAGTACAAGAGCCTGCAGGATATCATCGCCATTCTGGGGATGGACGAGCTGTCGGAAGAGGACAAGCTGACTGTGGCCCGTGCCCGCAAGATCCAGCGTTTCCTCAGCCAGCCGTTCCATGTGGCCGAGGTGTTCACCAACATCCCGGGCGTGTTCGTCCAGCTCGAAGACACGATCAAGTCGTTCAAGGCAGTGGTCGACGGCGAATACGATCACCTGCCCGAAAGCGCTTTCTACATGGTCGGCGGCATCGACCAGGCGGTCGCCAAGGCCGAGAAGATGGCCGAGGACGCGTAGGGCGATGGCACTCCATTTCGAACTCGTAACGCCGGAGCGCCAGGTCCGTTCGGAAGACGTTCACATGGTGGTCGTCCCTGGTACGGAAGGCGAATTCGGTGTGCTGGAAGGCCATGCGCCCGTCATGTCGACCATTCGCGACGGCGAAGTGCAGGTCTACAAGACCGAAAGCGCAGAGCCCGAAACGATCGAGGTGCGCGGCGGCTTTGCCGAAGTCGGCGAAAACGGGTTGACCGTGCTTGCGGAGCATGTCGAAGGCTGAGCGCCTCGGCATATTGGACTTTCCGGCCGAACTTTTCGATCGGGCTTTTCGAGAGAGGCGACCCAGGGTCGCCTTTTTCATTCGAATCTCCGAAACTTGCCGCCTTTGGCATTTACCTCTTCACATCCAGCGGTCGCACGGGCACATCTAGGTCCAGCAAATCCCCAAGGAGAGGACACTTGAACCTTGTTTCCAAACTTGCCCTCGCGGCCGCCGTCGCCATGACGACAACCGCCGCTTCCGCCGACGATCACGCAGCCGACGCTGGCGTACCTGGCTCCGAACAGGATCCCTATATCTGGCTCGAGGAGACACGCAGCGACGAAGCGCTCGCATGGGTCCGCAAGGAAAACGAACGCACCACCGATGCGTTGACCGGTGACCCGCGGTTTGAAACGCTACAGGCCGAAGCGCTCGCGATTCTCGATTCCGAAGACCGTATTCCGTTTGTCGGTTTCTCCAAATTCGGGCTGGTGAATTTCTGGCAGGACGCGGACAATCCCAAGGGCCTCCTGCGACGTACGACGCTGGAAAGCTATCGCAGCGACGACCCCCAATGGGAAACGATCCTCGATGTGGATGCGCTTGCCGCCGCCGAGGGACGCGAATGGGTTTACAAGGGCTCATCCTGCCTGCCGCCCGACGGCAGAAAATGTATGATCGCGCTGTCCGATGGTGGCAAGGATGCCACCGAATTGCGTGAATTTGACATGGAAACAGGCGAATTTGTCGAAGACGGGTTTTTCCTCCCCGAAAGCCAGGGCAGCGCGAGCTGGGTCGACGAAGATACACTGCTCGTCGGTCGCGATTTCGGCGACAACACGATCACCGAAAGCCTCTATCCGTTCACCACGCGCATCTGGAAACGCGGCCAGGCGATCGACGCCGCCGAAGAGATCTTTCGCGGCGATCCGAAAGACGTTTCGTCCGGTGCCTATCTCATGCGCGATGCGACTGGCACGGTGCATGCGCGAATGGCCTTTCGCGGGCTGAGCTTCCACGAGCGCGCCTATTATGTCTGGAAGGATGGCGACTGGCTCCAGCTCGACCTGCCGAAAAAGGCCAATCCCTATGGCATCGTCGACGGACAATTGCTGTTCTCGACCGATGTCGACTGGACGGTCGGCGGTCGAACCTTCCCGGCCGATGCGCTTGTTTCGGTCGACCTGGAAGAGTGGAAAGCCGATCCGAACGGTGCGGCCAAGACGCTTGTCTGGGCACCGGCCGAGCGTCAGACCAAGCGCGGTGGCGCGATCACCGCGAGCAGCCTGTATGTCGGCCTGCTCGACAATGTCCGCGGCAAGATGCTGAAATTCGATTATGTCGATGGCGAGTGGCAGACCGGCACCGTACCGTTGCCGGACAACGCTACCGTGGGCATTGCCGCCTCGTCGAATGAAACCGACGAAGTCATGTTCACGGTAACGGACTTCCTCACACCGACCACTCTGTACTACTCCAATGGCGACGCGCCCCAAGCGGTCAAGAACGGCCCCGAACGGTTCGACGCTGCCGGCATGAGCGTGGAACAGCACGAGGCGAAATCGGCCGATGGCACGATGATCCCCTATTTCATCGTCAAGCCCAAGGACGCACCGACCGATGGTAGCATGCCGACACTGCTGACCGGCTATGGCGGTTTCCAGGTCTCGCGCTTGCCAGGATATCTCGGTTCGACCGGCAAGCTGTGGCTCGAAAACGGTGGGGCCTACGTTTTGGCGAACCTGCGCGGGGGAGGCGAATTCGGGCCGAACTGGCACCAAACGGCAATCCGAGAGAACAAGCAGCGGACCTGGGACGATTTCATCGCCGTGGCACAGGATCTTGTCGATCGAGGCCATACCAGCCCGGACCATCTCGGGATCACCGGCGGGTCGCAGGGCGGGCTGCTGGTCGGTACCGCCTTCACCCAGCGACCCGACCTGTTCGACGCGGCGGTGGTCTGGGTACCGCTGTTCGACATGCTGCGCTATCACGAGATCGGTCGCGGGGCCTCATGGGTCGGTGAATATGGCGATCCGCGCATCGCCGAGCAGCGAGCATGGATCGAACCCTATTCACCGTATCAGAAGCTGCTGAAAGGCAAGGATTTCCCGACACCTTTCTTCATCACTTCGACCGCCGACGACCGCACGCACCCCTCGCACGGACGCAAGGCGGCGGCGAAACTGGCAGCCAACGAGCAACCCTATTTCTACTACGAGGACATGGTTGGAGGCCATGGCGGCGGTACCGAGAACAAGCAGCGTGCCAAGCTGACGGCGCTGCAATACATATACCTGATGCACCAGTTGAAAGACGATAATACCAACGAGTAAAAATGGTTACGCAAGACCGTTTTCATGCCATCCCGACTGTTATGGCGTGAAACACAGGGCAATCCGGTTCGGCCAGAGTGGTGCCCCCATGGACTAATTTCCGTCGGTCAGTTCTTGGGTTCGTGATAGACGGACAGTTCGACCAGGTTACCGTCGGGGTCGCGAACATAGATCGATCTGATCGGGCCATTGGCGCCCGTTCGTTCGACGGGGCCGTGTTCGATTACCACATCCGCACGCATAAGGCGCGCGACCATTTTCTCGAGCTCTCCGCCATAAACAAGGCAGATATCGCCGCTCCCGCATACCGGAAACGCAGCATGCGGAACGACCTCGGCACCGGCCTGATGGAAATTGATCTTCTGCGAACCGCACCTCACAGCTTTGCGACCATTACCGAATGTGATCTCTTCAAGCCCCAGAACATCCCTGTAAAAACGCACGGATATGCCAACCGAGGCTACAGTCAGGACAAGGTGATCCAAGCCGACAGGGTTCAAAACGATCTCCTGATACCTACCGAGTGCAGATAGCCGCCGACCTATCGCTCGCAATGGCGTGCGATCCGGTCACTCTCCGCGCTCCATTTCACGCAACCTGATACGCCTCTTCGACGGATCCTTCGTTTGTCCAGACCGAGCGCTTGGATTTTTCATAGCCACCTGCCCAGCCCCAGCGCACTGGTAGTTCTTGGTTTTCGAAATGCCGCAAAAACCATCCGGTTTGGAGCACATCCTTGCCAGGCTGATCAAGGAAAGTGATGTAGCCGTAATGCAACTCGGAATAGCAGGCTGCATCGGAGCCAGCATGCCTTGGCCAAACAGACATTTCTTTCTTGTCAGTCCAATTTCGTTGGGGGCTTGGTTCGGCATGCCAAACGAGCTTACGAGATTTCAAAACAGGGTGGCTCACCAATTCCGACCCCTCAAGAATTTCACGCTGAACATCGGATGTGAGCAGTCGCTCCATGCGACCCTGAACGGTAGGTTCCGTCCAAACGGATTGACCGATACTTCCACCCGGCGCCAAAATAAATGTGTGATCGACATTGGCAGCGTTGATGTTTGATGTCGTCCAGACATGAAGTTCGCATTGCGATTCATCGGCGCGTCGAACCTCATCGTCCAACGCTCGGGAGCTGACCTGAGTCGCAGACAATCCCACCAAAAAGGAACACACGGTGGCCAAAAATACGATCAACCGTAAGTCAAGCCGCATCACATATTTTCTTTACTCTTTTTCTCCGCCGCCTTCTTTTTTTTCATCGCATCATGGAAGCGGTCGGCCCAGCCGGGCTTTACCAGTTGCTCTCCGCGGACCATGCGGAGTTCGCCGTCACCAACATTGCGGCTGACCGCGCTGCCCGCCGCTACGATGGCGTCCGCGCCGATCTTCACCGGTGCGATCAATGCGCTGTTCGAACCGATGAACGCACGCTCGCCGATCTCGGTTTGATATTTGAAGTAACCGTCGTAATTGCAGGTAATCGTACCCGCTCCGATATTGGCATGTGCCCCTACGTCGGCATCGCCCAGATAGGTCAGGTGACTGGCCTTGGCTCCCTCGCCCAGCACGGCCTTCTTCATCTCGACGAAATTGCCGACCTTGCTCCCCTTCTCCATCACCGTGCCGGGACGCAGGCGGGCAAAGGGGCCAACCGAGCAGTCCTCGCCGACGCTTACACCCTCGAGATGACTGAACGAACGGATCGTCGCTCCGTCGCCTATCGAAACACATGACCCGATGAAGACCATCGGTTCGATAACCACCCCCTTGCCGAATACGGTATCCTCGCAAAGCCAAACGGTGCTCGGGTCGATCAGTGTAACGCCGTCACTAATGGCTCGGTCACGAAGCTCCGCAAGCCTGGCACACGCCTCTTGCGCGGACATTGACGACATCATTGTTTTCGCTCCTCCTGATCGGCCATCGATGGAACGGACTGCGTTACCATGCCTGCCGCAAGCCCTCCCATTACGGAAGTGAACATCGCAGGATCAAGAATCCTGCTGAGCGCCAGATAGGTTGGAACGTAAACGAAGGACATGGCAAGAAAACCGTTCGCAGTTCGCGCAGCATGGCCCAGCCGGCTCTTGAACCAAGGCGCTATTTTCGATTTGAACAGAGCTTCCAGAACCTTCAATCCAGCTTCGGGATCATGTTGTCGCTCAACATTGTCAACCAGCTCCCGCAGTCTCTTCTGCAATTCCTTGAGATCGGGCAAAATCTCACCGAGTGACCCTTCTGCCAGCATTGCTGGCGGGCCGTTGTGATTGCGCTGCTCGATCTCCGCGATGATCTGGGAAAGACCGCGTATCGCACCGGGGCCTATTTGCACGACTTTCATGGCCCTGTCGGATAGGGTGAAACGGCCAGTCCAGTGCGAGCTGCGCAGGGTGCTGCCTGTAAACCCGTGGAGATTTTCTCTCGAGACCAGCGTGTCGTCCGGAACATCGCTGTTGCCAGGGATAATCAGATTGGCTTCAATCGTGCATCGCTTACCGATCCGCACTGCATTTTCGAAAACCACGTTAGGCTGCACTGTGGCGTCGCTACCGATCTGGGTATCCCATGCGAAAAATGTCGTTTCCGGCGATTGAAGAGTAACGCCATTGGCAAGGAAATATTTCCTGCGGTCTTCCTGCCATTGCCGCTCCACCTCGGCCAGTTCGATACGCGAGTTGATACCCGCGACTTCCGCGGGATCCGTTTCCACGGCAACGACACGACCACCTTCGGCAATCGCATTGGTTGCGACGTCGGGAAGGTAGTATTCGCCTTGAACATTGTCGTTGCCGACACTTTCGAGCAGGCGCCAGATATCCTTGCTATGCGCGACGAGGACGCCGGAATTGCACAGGTTGCAGGCACGCTCTTCCTCGTTTGCATCCTTGTGCTCAACCATCTTCCTGACAGTACCGTCGGAATCGGCAATGATGCGTCCGTAGGCTAGCGTATCTTTTGGTCGGAAGCCGAGCACGGCCACGCTGGTGGTATCGTCCACCGCATCGCATAGCCGGCGTACCGTGTCCGCCTTCACCATCGGGCAATCGCCGAAACACACCAGCACCAGCCCCTCGAACGAAACGAGTGCCCCTTTCGCCTGCAAGGCCGCATGTGCCGTCCCCAATTGCGGCTCCTGCAGGACGACGCTTGCCCGACGGTTTGCCAAGGCCTCGCGCAATTGCTCGTGCCGGTCGCCGGCGACGACCACCGTGGCGGCCGGTGCCAACTCCTCGAAACTGTCGAGCAGGTGGTCCAGCATCGCGCGCCCGGCAATCGGGTGGAGCACCTTGTGCAGGTCGCTTTTCATGCGAGTGCCCTTGCCCGCGGCAAGGATGACGGTTGCAAAGTCTCTCATGGCCTGAAGCAATGCCACCAAATGCTTGCGGTTTGAAGAACCATCCGTCACCCAGCCTGGCATGACGGACTTTCCTTTCGATACGATCGGCTTCGATCTCGACGGCACTCTGCTTGACACATTTCGCGATCTCGGTGAGGCCGTGAACCATGCGCTACGGCAGGGCGGGTTGGATCCGGTGCCACTCGACAGCGCGAAAGACCTGATTGGCGGCGGCGCGAAGATCATGCTGGAACGCGCAGTGCAGGAACAGGGCGGCATGCGCGGTGACGACTTCCACGCGCTCTACAAGAAAATGCTCAGCTATTACGCCGAGAACAACGCTGTCCACTCGCGCCCCTATCCGGGCGCGGAGGAATGCCTCGACCTTCTTGCCGAGCGCAATGTCAAACTGGCCGTAGTAACCAACAAGTTCGAAGCATTCGCCACCGAAATCCTGACCCAGCTCGGTCTTGCCGACCGCTTCGTGACGATCATCGGTGGCGACAGTCTCGAGCGAGATTCCAGCGGTGCGTTCCGCGCCAAGCCGGCTCCGGATCCGGTAGTCGAGGCGCGTGAGCGCTGCGGGGGCGGTCGCTTCGCTTTCGTCGGCGACAGCAGTTACGACATGGTCGCGGCCCGTGCGGCCGGCGTGCCGGTAATCGCCGCCGCCTATGGCTATTGCGACAAGCCGCCTCATGAACTTGGCGCCGATGCAGTGATCGATTCGCTGGCCGGCCTTATTCCAGCCCTCGAAGGACTCTAGGCACCCTATCTAACCTTACGGCATGGCGGCGCGGTGCGCTGGTGGTTGCATCGCCCTGCGGAACCTGCCAACTCCCTTCCGCAATTGACGCGGACGTAAAGCCGCATGACATCTTCGAAAAGGACACGCACATGACCATCTCGTTCAAGGACAAGGTAGCAATCGTCACCGGCGCAGGCGGCGGCCTGGGCAAGGAATACGCGCTTGAACTGGCGCGGCGCGGCGCAAAAGTGGTGGTCAACGACCTGGGCGGCTCACGCGACGGCACTGGCTCGTCCGATGCCGCGGCCAAGGTGGTCGAGGAGATCGAGGCCGCCGGTGGCGAAGCCATGGCCAATGGCGGCTCGGTCACCGAATACGAGCAGATGGAAAAGATGGTCGCGGATGCCAAGCAGAAATGGGGCGGCGTCCACATCCTGATCAACAATGCCGGCGTGCTGCGCGACAAGACCTTCGCCAAGATGGACCCGGCCGATTTCGAATTCGTGCTCAAGGTCCATCTGACCGGTTCGGCCTTCGCCACCAAGGCATGCTGGGAAACCTTCCGCGAGCAGGCCTACGGCCGCGTCCTGATGACGGCCAGTTCGACCGGCCTGTTCGGCAATTTCG
The DNA here is from genome assembly GCA_028289565.1 of Parerythrobacter sp. Lineage (GTDB taxonomy): Bacteria > Pseudomonadota > Alphaproteobacteria > Sphingomonadales > Sphingomonadaceae > JANQPE01. The sequence goes on along the minus strand of JANQPE010000012.1, from coordinate 16,168 downwards.
GTCAAGCCAATTACGGCGCGGCCAAGCTTGGTCTCGCCGGTCTCACCAAAACGCTCCAGCTCGAAGGCGCGAAATACAATATCCGCGTGAACTCGCTGTCGCCGGTCGCCGGTACGCGAATGACCGAAGACCTGTTCCCGGAAGAAGCATTCAAGCTGTTCGCGCCGGAAAATGTCGCCCCTGCGGCGCTGTTCCTCGTCAGCGAGGACGCACCGACCAACGCAATCGTCGGCGCCGGTGCCGGCGGATTCCATTCGGCATGGGTGGTGATGAACGATGCGGTATGGCTGCCCGACGGCCAGCGCACCGTCGAAGGCTTCGCCGAGAACTGGGACAAGATTTCCGAGATGAGCAACCTGCACGCACCGCAGTCCGGCTCGGAACAATCAGCAGCGATCCTCAAGGCGATGCAGCAAGTGCTTGGCGCTGACGCGGCACCTTCATCGACTCGAGGATAAACCATCGGTGTATTGACACACTAATACACTGGGCATATCTTCCCCTGCTACAGGGCCATAAGAGCCCGGGGAGGAGCATGCCCATGTATACCGAGAACGACTTACGCGATGCGGTCGCTAGCGGCGCGGTCGACGCGGACGCCGCCGATGCACTGCGCAACCATGTACGCGGCCTGCGAGAAGTGCCTGCGGGCGATGAAGAGCATTTCCGGCTGATCAACAGTTTCAACGATATTTTCGTGACCATCGCGGCTGTCCTGCTGCTGGTTGCGATGGCCGGTATCGGCCAGGCTTTTACGCCAAATATCGACGGCCCACCGCCTGTTGCGGGACTGCTGGTCGCGGCGGCGGCCTGGGGCATGGCCGAATTCTTCACCCGCAAGCGCCGCATGGCATTGCCGAGCATAGTGTTGCTGCTCGCATTTGTCGGCGGTGTTTTCGCAACATTGCTCGGTCTGGTCGCCATCGTTTTCGACGGCGACAATCTCGGCCGCGGTAATGAACTGCTCGGCGCCAGCCTGATTTCGGGCAGTGCCCTCATCACGGCGGCGGCGGCCTGGTTTCACTGGCGCCGGTTCAAGGTGCCGATCACCGTGGCCGCGGGTGCCGCCGCGCTTGCAATTACAGTGATCGCATTGCTGGTCGGCGTCCTCATATCCTCAGGCACGGATCCGGACGAGGGCCTTGTCCTGCCGCTGGTTTTTGTTGTCGGCCTTGCGATCTTCGCCTTCGCCATGCGGTGGGACATGAGCGATCGCGAACGGCAGACGCGGCGCAGCGATGTCGCGTTCTGGCTCCACCTGCTCGCTGCCCCGATGATCGCACACCCGATATTTCACTGGCTGGGCGTTACCGACGGATCCAATATCGGACCCGCAGCCGTGATCGGCGTGCTTGTGGTCTATATCGCCATGGGCCTTGTTGCGCTGGCAGTGGATCGCCGTGCCTTGCTGGTCTCGGCCCTGGCTTATGTCCTGGTAGCGCTGACCTGGCTTTTCGACCGTTTCGGTGCGGTGGAATTGAACGTCGCATTGACCGCGCTGGTAATCGGTTCGGCTCTGTTGATGCTCTCGGCATTCTGGACACCGATCCGCCGCGCGGTGGTCGACATGTTGCCCGGCGATCTGCAGGCGCGCCTGCCGATATCGGGAGCAATGACCACCGCTTGATTCCCGATTGATACCGAAGACATCCCCGCGCATAGGATTGCGCGGGGATAGTCTTTTGCGGGGTCGTGTTTCGTGAATTCCGAACTGTTGGAAGGACTTGCGGGCCTCGAACGGCGCGCTCAATGGGCTCGATTTCTCATCGCTGCGGTCATCGCGACCTCGCTTGCCTATGCAGCGGGCGTGATTGGCATATTGCAGGGATGGATGGGATCGTCCGACATGTTTATCGGCGACATGCATGTGGTCGATATGGCTGCAATCGTCCATTTCGTGACGCTCGCCGGCTCTTGCATTGCAGTGGGCATGTGGATCCACAAGGCTCACGCCAATCTGGAAGCGGCCGATTTCCCGGCGCTGGAATTTTCACCCGGCTGGTCGGTCGGCTGGTTTTTCGTTCCGATCGCGAGCCTGTTCAAACCGTTCCAGGCAATGCGCGAATTGTGGAATGCCAGCCATGGCGCGATCGGGGATTACAGCGATCCTGCCCCGGGATTCTTCTGGGTCTGGTGGTTGTGCTGGATTTTCAGCGGTATCGGCGGACAAGTCGAAACCGTAACCATGCTCGATGTCGCCAGCATGGCACTGACCGTTGTATCGGCAGGCGCATTGCTGGTTATCGTGAATACCGTCACGCGGCAGCAGCATACGATGGATGTTGCCGAAACATTTGCCTGACCCGGCCGGCTCTTAGCCTTTCACCGATTTCAGCAAGCGCCTCTCTAACGGTGCCAGCACTCCGCCCAGTTCACGGCCGCGTTTGAGCACTTGCCCGTGTTCGCCGAACAAAGCCCACATGCCCTGCCGGTTGCGTAATGCCGGATGTTTTTCGATCCGCGACTGCGGGCGCTCGGCCGCACGTCGAAATGCAGCGAAGATTGCCGCGTCCCTGGTGAAGTCCATGGCATAATCGCGCCACTCCCCGGCAGCCACCATGCGCCCATAGAGATCGAGGATGCGTTGCAATTCGTCACGCGCAAAGCCCACCTGGCCGGTTATGCGTCCCGGAAAGGCAACGATCGTGCCGGATCCGATATCAGCCTGAACCCCGCCGAAGCGCGCCGCCATCAGCTATCGGTCCCGCTGCGTGGCGTTTGCGCTTCGTCCTGAACGGATTGCGCCCGTAACGCGTCGATCTCGTCCTTGAGCGCGCTCAACTGCGCCTCCAGCTCGCCCAAGCGCCGCTCGTCAGGTTCGCAGGGCTCGCAAGGTTCGTCGCACGGCGTGCCGTAAGGAATGAACTCGCGCATCCATGTTTCGACCGGTACCAGAGTGGAACGTGCCTTGAGGCCGATCATCGTCGCCCCTTCGGCAACATCGTCCGTAACCACCGCATTGGCGCCTATCCGGGCTCGGTCACCTACTTCTATGGGGCCGATTACCTGAGCGCCCGACCCGATGATCACACTGTCGCCGATCGTCGGATGGCGTTTGCCGCCTTTGCCATTGGCGGGGTTTGTCCCACCCAGCGTGACACATTGATAGATAGTAACGTTATCGCCAATCTCCGCCGTCTCACCGATCACGGTAAAGCCGTGGTCTATAAAGAAATTCTTCCCGATTTGCGCCCCCGGATGGATATCGATCGCAGTCAGGAAGCGCGAGAAGTGGTTTACGGCGCGGGCGAGAAAATAGAGCCGCGCCTCGAACAGCCAGTGCGCACAACGATGGAGGCCAAGCGCCAGCACGCCCGGATAAAGTAGGATTTCCCAGCGCGAGCGCGGCGCGGGATCACGCGCATGGATCGAGTCCAGATATGCAATCAACCTGCCCAGCATTGCAGGGATTCTCCCACTATCGGCGCTTCAAAGCAAGCGCCCCTGCTCCGGTCCGCGAACGACCCCTAGCGCATCACGCCAGATCGAGAGCGTCGCCGGCACCTTGCGTTCGAGGCTGAGGCGGTCGATTTCGGCCACCAATCGTTCGATTGCGGCAAAGCTGCGCTCGGCTCGCGGAACCAGATAGGTAAGCGCGCCATCTCCGAGTGCAAGCCCCCGCTGCGCCGCATGACTGCGGATCAGTACCGCCATCATATCCTCGTCGGGCAGGCCGATTTCGAGGTGCAGTGCAGCACCGAGTCGCGAGCGCAAATCCGGAAGCGCTATCTCCCACTCCTCCGCATCGCTGACAAGCAACAATGGCTGTCCGCTTTCCTGTGCTGCGTTCCAGCGATGAAACAAGTCTGTTTCATCGATTTTGTCGGCCCCGTCGATGGCCTTGCCGGTATCCTGTCCGTTGAACCACCTGGCAAAGAGGGATTTGCCAGATCGTGGCGGTCCGGTGAGGATAGCCGTTCGGAACGGCCAATTGGCCGGATGTCCCAGCGCATCCGCGACATGGCTGTTCGCCTCGCCCAATACGATGCTTTCGGGATCGCCGCTTCGGCGAAGTGAGAGAGGCAGGGCCATTTGCGACATGGCAGCGCTATCTAGCGGCTGATGGCAAGCGCATTGCTGCCTTGGCGGACCGTAAAACCGCGCGCGCGCAGTGCAGCCGCCAACTGCTCCAGACTGCCGCCATAGGCGACGCTCATGACCGAGGATCCGCCAATAGCCGTGCTCGTTACAGCCGCACCGCGAACTCCCGGAGTACTGCGGACACCCGCAATCGTGGCATCGAACGCCCCGGCATCGGGGGTAGCGAATTGGACAACATGACTGGAAACGGCGGCTGCTTCAGTCGGGGGAGAGCTCGGTGCGGGCTGTGCCGTTTCCGTTTCGCCACCGACTTCACCCGCCTGTTCCGCCGCCGCAGCCGCGCGCTCTTGAGCCTCGACAGCTCGCCCGATCTCTATCAGCCTTTGCAGGGCCGGATCGGCATCGACCGAACTGAATCTGAGAGTCGGATCCGGGCGGAGCTTCCCGTCAACCAGGGCCTGTTCGAAAATATCATCGAAGCGCAAGACGGCCTGACGCAGCATTTCATCAAGTTGATCGGGATTCTCGGCGGTCAGGCGGAACCCGTCCAGATAGCGATTGTCCGGACCGTAACGCGCAGTGAAGCTCCCCTCTATCGGCCCTCCGGGCCATTGATGGGTGAGTTCGGCGATCGGTACCAGCACGTCGGCGGCCTCGAACTGGTCGAGAATATTGCGCCACCACAACCGGCTGCGCCGCGCGGTCTGGCCATAAGTCAGCAGCAACGAATCCCCGCCCGCGCCTGAAGGGCGGACGTAATTTATCCGGCTTGCCCCGGCCTGGTATTCGGCCCAGGCACGTTGCCAGGCATTGCGTTTTTCATAGACCATCGCCGCACCGCCCGTCAGCGTCACTGGCACTAGCAGCATCGGAGCGGAGCCTGCCCGCTCCCCGCCCTTGCCCAGCATACGGCCCGCGCGTGCGCGATCGAAAATGACACCCAACCTGGCAATATAGCGTCGCGGCCCGATCCGCTCGCGTTCGATCACGATGGCAGAGACCAGTCCTTGCAACTGTCCGTCGGACATGCCCGGCCCGCCAAGTTTCGCCCACGCCTTGCGTTGAGCTTCGCGCCACCCCCTTGCCCGGGCATCCTCGGCGTTGCTGCCGCGCACATCGACTTCGATCCCGCTGACATCGATATCACTGCTGCTTGCGATCGCTGCTATTCCACGCTCGCCTTCGACCTGTGCCCATAGGACCTGCACCGCAAGCAGCGCAAACACCAGTGCCAGCGCGGCCAATGCCCATATCGTCATGGAGCGGCGCGAACGGAGCGGGAGGGCGAATGGATGGGCCATCGGGGAAAACTCGTGACCTTTTGCCCAAACGGGCATGGAAATCCAAGCACGAAAGCTTAAAGCCGTGAACATGGCTGCGAACAACCCGCCTTCCGGAAGCTATACATACGAGCAGGCCGGTGTCTCGATCGATGCCGGCAACGCGCTGGTCAGGGCGATCGGGCCACTCGTCAAAGCCACCGCGCGATCGGGAGCGACTTCGGAGCTGGGCGGGTTCGGCGGATTCTTCGATCCGAAGGCGGCAGGCTACGCGGACCCGTTACTGGTCGCGGCCAATGACGGTGTCGGGACCAAGCTCAAGCTCGCTATCGAGCACGACCGGCATGACAGCATCGGCATCGATTTGGTGGCGATGTGCGTCAACGATTTGATCGTCCAGGGTGCCGAACCTCTGTTTTTCCTCGATTATTTTGCCACCGGGAAGCTCGAAAACGGAGTCGCGGAGCGGGTCGTCGCAGGCATCGCCAACGGCTGCACCATGGCCGGATGCGCGCTGATCGGCGGCGAAACGGCAGAAATGCCGGGCATGTATGCACAAGGCGACTACGACCTAGCCGGATTTTGTGTCGGTGCCGTCGAACGTGGGGAACAGCTAACCGGAAACAAGGTCGCCCCGGGACACGTGCTGCTCGGCATGGCCAGTTCGGGCGTGCATTCCAACGGCTTCTCCCTCGTGCGACGGCTAGCCGAGGACAAGGAATGGAAACTGGGCAAACCGGCCCCGTTCGATCCTGACCGACAACTGGTCGATGCTCTTATCGAGCCGACTCGGATCTACGTTTCCAGCCTGCTTTCGACGATTCGCACAGGAAGGATCGATGCACTCGCGCATATCACGGGTGGCGGCTTGCTTGAGAATATTCCCCGCGTGCTTCCCGAAGGCACGCATGCGACGGTCGATGCCGATGCATGGAGACAGCCACCGCTGATGGCTTTCCTGCAGGAGCAGGGCAATATCGAACCGGGCGAGATGGCCCGGACGTTCAATTGCGGTATCGGCATGGTACTGGCGGTTGCTCCCGACCATACCGAAGCGGTGACCAGGGAGTTCTCCGAAGCGGGAGAAATCGTGGTCCGGATCGGCGAAATCGTGGAGGGTAAGCGCGGCTGTACCGTGCATGGCTCGGCCGGAACATGGTTGGCGGCAAGCGGTTGGGAGGCGCAGTACCTTGCCTGACAGCGCGCAGCCTAAGGCCCGTATAGCCGTGCTTATTTCCGGCAAGGGCACCAACATGGCTGCCCTGCTCTATGCCAGTCGTCTGCCCGCTGCTCCTTATGAGATAGTGCTTGTCGCCAGCAACGATCCCGATGCGGAAGGGCTAAAGCTCGCCAAGGCCGAAGGTGTCACTACCTTCTCCCTCGCTCACAAGGGCATGGAACGCGCGGATCACGATACCGCAATCGAGAAGGCAATACGCGAGGCCGGGGCGGAATATATCGCTCTTGCTGGCTACATGCGCATCCTGTCAGGAGAGTTCGTAGCCCGATGGGAGGGGCGAATGCTCAATATTCACCCCTCGCTTCTGCCCAAATATCGCGGCCTCGACACCCACAAACGCGCGATCGAGGCGAAAGATGCAAAGGCCGGCACCTCGGTCCACCTGGTTACCGAAGAACTTGATGCGGGCGAAGTGCTGGGACAGGCAGAAGTAGCCGTACTCCCGAGCGATACAGCCGACAAGCTCGCCGCACGCGTCCGCGTGGCCGAACACCAGCTCTACTCGCGCACTCTCGCAGACTACGTCTCGCGACCTTACGACCGCGACTGGCTGCTCGACCGGGTACGCAAACTGGCCCTGGCCCTGCCTGAGGCCGAGGAACGCCCAAGCCATGGCGCTCCCGGTTGGCGCACCGGCGGCAAGAGCGGTAAATATTTTGCCCATTTCAGCGACCACCATCATGGCGAGCATGCCATCGCGCTGCTCGCCAAGACCAGTGGCGCGGACGAGATGGTGGCCTTGATCGAACGTGATCCCGAAACCTTCTACCGCCCAGCCTATTACGGCGCAGGCGGCTGGGTCGGGATCGTGCTGAACCGCCCCGGGGTGGACTGGGGCCAGATCGAACACTGGCTCAACCGTAGCTGGCAATCGGTAGCACCCAAGCGCCTTACCAAAGTTCTCGACGCTGCCGACTCATTCTGATGGCTCTGCCGCGGCCTCATCCCCTGGCGCGGGCTTCCTTGGTCGACCGGCTTGACCGCCTTCTCTCGCTCGGTTGGGGGAAAGGCTGGATGCCTCCTCCTCCTCTTGATCCCGAGGAACTGATCCGGCGTGGTGCCAGAGGGCATCTGCCCGAAGACGAAAGTGGCGGCCGCGTGCCTGAGGACGTAACCGATTTTCGCGAACGTCTCGAAGCCCTGTGCGAAGCCGTCGTCAGCGAAGCCTCGCTCAATTCGGTCGGCATGGCTTTCGCCTATGGCCTGATGGTCCGCGCTATCAGGCAACGCTTTGCCCTGGGGGCACTGTGGCGCAGGAACCCCGAGTTACCGGAAACCGGCATCGCACCACCGATCATAGTCGCCGGACAGATGCGATCAGGCACCACGCGTATCCATCGCCTGCTGGCAGCCGATCCGGCGCACGCTTCCACGCGTTTCTGCGACAGTTGGCACCCAGTGCCCGAAAAGCCCGATTTTCGCCCTTTGCGCGGTGGCCTCCAACTGTTCATGGCACGCCGGCTCGATCCCTGGATCGACACGATCCACCCCTTCAGCGCCGCGCGTGCGGACGAAGAACTCGGTTGGCTTGCCGGCGCGCTCGATCACAGTGCCTACGAAGCGCAATGGCATATTCCGTCTTTCACCGGCCTCGGCGAGGCACGCGATCCGGCACCAATCTATCGCGAATTGGCCCGCATCCTGCGCACCGATGCCGCACACCGGGGCAATGCAGGACGGCCCAGAGTGCTCAAGACACCGCAGTTTGCCGAGGATCTTGCCGCAATACTGGAACAGTTCCCAAACGCCAGGCTAGTCATCTCCCGCCGCTGCGACCGGGAAACATTGCGCAGTTCGGTATCGCTCGTTGCCAACCAGATGGCGATCCAGTCCGATAAGGTCGACCTCGACGTCATTGAGACGGAATGGGAGCGCAAGCTGGCACTGCGATCCGATCGGATGGCGGCCGGGCTTGCTGGCTTCAAAGGGCCGGTGGCCGAAGTCCATTTCGATGAGTTGGGGGCAAACTGGCAGACTGAGATCGAACGGATATACGCCGAACTCGGCCTGCCGCTAAGCGATGCGGCAATGGTTGCCATGCAGCGCGAGATGCAAGCTGGCGAGGCGGGCTCGCACAAGGAGCATGCCAAACACCTGAATGAATTCGGGAAGAATTCGAGGTGGGCGGCCTGACCTAACCCGCCGAAGCCTTCTTAGTATTCACGATCGAGGCAATTTCATCGAGAAGGCCCAGCCGCTGTTTCTTGAGATCCTCGGCGCGCTCATCCGATGCCGCTTCCACCTCGCTTTCGATCCGGTGGATCTCGCGGTTTACCGCGTGGTAGCACTCGGAGAGCTTGGCGAAGTGCCCATTACCCAATTTCAGGTGATGAAGAATCTCCGTATCCTGCGGGAATTCATCGGCAAGTTCATGCGGCGTATGCGACATTCGCGTCTCCCTGAATCGCAATCTATACGGTTATTCTAGCCGCATTGGCTCGACGTGCCTTGCGTTGGATCAAAAACAAAAACCCCGCCGGGTTGATGCGGCGGGGTTTTGCTTTTTCAGGCTGGTTTCGAGCCGGTCAGCCGACGATTTCGTCTTGGCCGAAGAAGAAATCGATTTCGATTTTCGCATTTTCGTCGCTGTCCGAACCATGAACCGTGTTCGCTTCGATCGATTCCGCGAAAGACTTGCGGATCGTGCCTTCGTCGGCATCGGCAGGATTGGTTGCGCCCATGATATCGCGATTGCGCTTCACGGCATCCTCGCCTTCCAGCACCTGCACGACCACCGGGCCGGAGGTCATGAAATCGCACAGTTCACCGTAGAAAGGGCGTTCCTTGTGGACCGCATAGAAACCCTCGGCCTGATCGCGGGTCATGTGAATGCGCTTGGATGCAACAACGCGTAAGCCGGCATCTTCCAGCATTTTCGTGACCGCGCCGGTCAGATTGCGGCGTGTGGCGTCGGGCTTGATGATCGAGAATGTGCGGGTGACCGCCATGGGATATTCCTTGCAAACATACAAAGGGGGAGGAGGTTTCGCGCGCGCCCCTAGCGCCGCGCCTCATCCACTGCAACCCCGAAACCGGACCGCCTAGCCTCCGAGATTGGTGCCGATCATCAATTGAGCGTTGGTCTTGCCGTCTTCCGGCGTAGCGTTGAACGAAAAGGTGAGGCCGCCATCCGATTCTCCCGCAATCATCTTGCCATCGTTGATGCTCATTTCCATCCTGACCTCGATCCCGGCGCTTTCAGCCTGCTTGCGATAGAATTCGGCCATCGCCTCGGGATCGGCCTCGCTTTCGAGAAGCACCATCGCTCCCTTCTTGCCAGCCTGGGAAAAGTTGGTCGAACTGAGCACCTTCGCACCGGGGTAAACGGTGAAACCATCCGGGAGGTCGGGGGCAACCGATTCCCCTGACCGCAGCGTTGCAATACCATCCTCGGTCCGGATTTCGGCAGTGACGGCACCGTCGTCTTCATCCACGGCATAATTGCCTGTCGTTCCACCCTCGCCTTCGAATGTTCCGGACCGTTCCGAGCTACAGGCGGCAAGTGCGATAACGGCGGTACATGTGACAAATCTCTTCACGGATCGTCTCCCTGATGGATGCTGCAGTTCGTAGCGCTTCGGGCGCGTCGCGCCAAATCAGACCTTCTTCACCCATTTACCGCTTTCGAGTTCGTGAAATTCACGCTCCACGTCATCGTGTTGGTCGAACCTGCGCCAGATCTCCCTTGCCGCATCGCGCCCCGCATCGTCGAAGAACAGGAATGCACGCTCGAAATTCTCGCCCTCGTCACGCCATTCGCCGTCCGCGAAGATGATCAGCCGCGCTCCGTTGGCGGCCTCGCAACTCTCCGACAGCAAGAGCGGCTGGTGCCGGGCATGGGGTTCGTTGGAAGCGCCATGGGCCAGAAAAGCTTCGGGAGCGTGTTCCCATAGCGCCTTGTCGAGCCGTTCCCGCAAAGCCGCATCTTCCGCCACCACCAGCATGCGCTGCCCCGCCTTGCAGGCGGCATGGGCGATCAACGGCAAAACGCGCTCTACCGGCCGGCCTGGCGAAAGGTAGAATCCGACACGCAGCGCCCGCACCCCTTACTTTTCGACCGTCTCGCGCACGAAACGGTCGATCAGTCGCACACCGAAACCGGTGGCACCCTTGCCCCACGTCGCGCCCGGCTTGTCAGCCCAGACCATCCCCGCGATATCGCAATGCGCCCAAGCGGTACCGTCTTCGATAAACCGTTGCAGAAACTGTGCGGCGGTGACCGAAGCCGCCGGACGCGGACCGATATTCTTGATGTCGGCGATCGGGCTGTCGATCAGCTTGTCATAGGCCGGGCCGAGCGGCATCCGCCACAGCTTGTCGCCGCTCTGCCTGCCTGCCGACAGCAGATCGTCTGCCAGCGAATCGTCATTGGCGAAGACACCGCCATGTTCGTTGCCTAGCGCAATGATCATCGCACCCGTCAGAGTTGCGAAATCGATAATACGGTCCGGTCGATATTCCTTCTGGGCCCAGTGAAGCGCATCGCACAGCACCAGCCGCCCCTCGGCATCGGTATTGAGAATTTCGATCGTCTGGCCCGACATCGACTTGACGATATCGCCCGGTCGCTGCGCCTTGCCATCGGGCATGTTTTCCACAAGACCCATGACGCCGACGACATTCGCCTTGGCCTTGCGTTTGGCCAATGCCAGCATCGCACCGGCCACGGCGCCCGCGCCGCCCATATCCCATTTCATGTCTCCCATGCCGGGGCCCGGCTTGAGCGAGATTCCACCCGTATCGAATGTGACACCCTTGCCGACGAAAACAGTCGGTCGTTCCGCACCACCCCCGTTCCAGCGCACGGCAAGCAGGCGCGAAGGCTGTTCGGAGCCTTGCCCGACACCGAGCAGGGCGTTCATCCCGAGTTCTTCCATCTGCTCCTCGTCAAGCACGGTAATCTCGGCCTCGGTTCCATCGAACCGCTCCCGGACCTTCCTGACGAAGCTGAGCGGGTAGACCTTGTTGGCCGGCTCTGCCACCAACTCGCGGGTAAATTCGACACCTTCGGCAACAGCCTCGGCATCTGCCCAGGCAGTTTCGGCTCCTGTGGGCGCCCCGACGATCTTGACCGCTTCAAGCGTCTTTTTCTGCTCTTCCTTCAGCTTCGTGCGATAAGTATCGTGCCGCCAGTTGCGCAGACGCAGGCCGAGCAGAACCGCGGCGACTTCTTCCGCACCCAACCCGCTATCGGATATGTCGAGCACGACCGTGCTTTCGCCCGATGTCGAATACTTCGCGGCAAGCCCCGCCCCGGCCTTTTCCAGTTTTGCCATGCGATCTCCGGCATCCTTGTCGCCACTTCCGGCCAGGGCGATACGAACCACCTTGCCATTACGCTCGGCAAACCCTTCGAACACCTGTCCGGCATTGCCTTTGAAACGGGCAGCCTTCGCGCCCGCGGCAAGCACATTCTCCAGGCTATCGGGCAATGCGCCTTTGCTCACGACATGCGCGACAAGCTTCGTGTCGGCGGGAAGCGAGTCGGTAAAACTGATCTTCATGGAGTCTCCGGATATATCGTTGCGCCGGGAGTTGTCGCCAATGCGGCACCACCTGCAGGATGGCGATTGCGATTAGGCGCGGGCGGTGCGATAGGCAAGCCATGCCGTCCGCCCTGCAGACCCTGTTGCAAACCCCTGCGCACCGTCTGGCCCGGAACAGAGTGACGGTGCTTGCCGGCCTACTTGCGCTGGCATGCATCAACACGGCATCAGCGCAGGCATCTGTCGAACAGCCGGATTCGGCAGATGCGACCACTGTACCCCAGGCCGAGCAAGGCGAGAGGCAAATCGATTTCGAGGCCGATAATCTCGCTTATGATTCGGAAGGCGATACCGTCACTGCGAGCGGCAATGTCATTCTGCGTAGCGATGACCGATCCGTGCGCGCCGACGAGGTGGTATGGAACCGCAAGAGCGGCATGATCATGGCGCAGGGCAATGTCCGTTTTGTCGACCAGGAGGGTAATCAGCTCTATTCCGAAAGCATCGAACTGACAGACAAGTTCGAGGCCGGCGCGATGCAGGATCTTTTGCTCGCCTTGCGCGAAGGCGGGCGATTGGCGGCCACGGGCGGCGAACGCGGCGAAGATGGGGCGATCGTCCTGTCCAATGCCGCATATAGCGGTTGCGCCGTGGTCGATCCCGAAGGCTGCGAGAAAACCCCCAGTTGGCGCATCACTGCCGACCGGGTGACTTACGACCCCAAGGACAATCGGATACGATTCAAGGGAGCCTTCCTCGAGCTGTTCGGGATGCGCCTGCTGCCGATGCCCGGCCTGACCGTCCGAACGGACGGACGCGCAGTCTCCGGCTTTCTGATTCCCGATCTCAGAATTTCCGAATCCAACGGTATCGAGGTGTCCGGCAGCTATTACTGGCGGCTCGACGACAACAAGGACCTGTCGCTCGGGGTCAGCCTGTTCACCGAGGCGCCTCCGATGGTATCGGGCCAGTGGAGGCACTTGACCAGCAAGGGTGCTTACCAGATTACCGGCTACGCCACGCATAGCCGCCGTATCTCCAATTTTACCGGGGTTGCCACCGGCGAAAGCGATCCGCGCGGCTATCTGTTTGCGAACGGCAAGTTCCAGTTCGATCCGAATTGGAGTTTCACCGGCTCAGTCAGACTCGCGAGCGACCGTACCTTCCTGCGCCGTTACGATATCAGCCGGGACGACCGGTTGCGGTCCACCTTTGCACTCGAAAGGATCGACGACAATTCGTTTTTCTCGCTCGAAGGCTGGGCGACACAGACACTCCGCCTCGGTCAACCGCAGGGTCAGGTTCCGGTCGCGCTGCCATTGATCGATTTCCGGCGGCGGATCAAAACGCCGGCCGGCCTGGGCGGAACACTCGAGTTGCAACTCAATTCGCTCAATATTATCCGTGATGAGGGGCAGGACACGCAGCGTGCCTTTGCCGGGGCCAAGTGGAATCTCAGCAAGATAACCAGACTCGGCCAAATCGTGACGGCCAGCGCGCTTGTGCGGGGAGATGTCTACCATACCGACGAAACGGGACTGACAGCAACCGCGATCTATCGCGGCAATCCCGGTTGGCAGGCACGCGGCGTGGCGCTGGCCGCGCTCGATATCGAATGGCCCTTCGTGGGCGAGGCGCTGGGTGGAACGCAGGTGTTCACGCCACGCATCCAATTCGTCGCGACTCCGCCAATCCGCAATCTCGCCATCCCGAACGAGGATGCGCGAGCCATCGACCTGGAAGATTCCAACCTTTTCGCCCTCAACCGCTTCCCCGGCTACGACCGGATCGAGGATGGAGCACGTGTCACCTATGGCTTCGACTGGGAGCTACAGCGCCCCGGCTGGCGAATAAGCAGCACGATCGGCCAATCCTACCGGCTCGACAAGGACACCGATATCCTGGTTGACGGCACCGGCCTGAGCGAGCGTGTATCCGATTTCGTCGGGCGAACAGAGTTGCGGTACAGGGATTTCCTCAAATTCACGCACCGTTTCCGGCTGGACAAGGACAATCTGGCGGTCCGCCGCAACGAATTCGATGCGACAATCGGCAACAAGCGGACCTATGCCGAAATCGGCTATCTCCGGCTGAATCGCAATATTGCGGCCGATATCGAGGATTTGCAGGATCGCGAGGAACTGCGCCTTGCCACCCGTGTCGCGTTCGCGCGTTACTGGTCGATATTCGGTTCGGGTGTGTTCAACCTCACTGATCGCAACGAAGATCCGACCTTCACCTCTGATGGCTTCGAGCCGGTCCGCACCCGCTTGGGTATCGCATATCAGGACGATTGCCTCGAACTGGGCCTTACCTGGCGACGCGACTACATCACTTCGGGCGATGCGCAGCGCGGCAATACCTTCCAGCTTTATTTCTCACTCCGCAACCTGGGATTCCGGTAGTTTCCCAGATGGAATTGGCAGCGCGCCGCAAACAGGCTATCGGCGCTCTACTCAGCAACGGTTAAGCCGGTTTCGGCCAGTCGCCATGGTAATCTGAACGCCCAAGAGCGTTATTTACGGGACTTTACTACGTGATCGAAAACAGCATGACCAAGTTTCTTGCGGGGCTTGCGGCCATCGGGCTCGCAGCAGCCCCGGTCACCGCGCAGACACAGGAAACGCCGCCATCCGCGGACAATCCACTCGACATCCCCGGGAATGTGCAATTGCTGCGGGACAACGACCCCAATATGCGCAAGGCGACAGCCGTGGTGAACGGCGCCGTGATAACCGGTACCGATGTCGATCACCGCGTAGCGCTGGTGGTAGCAACATCGCAAGGCGAAATTGGCGAGCAGGAACTCATCCGCCTGCGCATGCAGGTGTTGCGCAACCTGATCGACGAGACCTTGCAGATTCAGGAAGCCGCGGCGCAGGAAATCGAGATTCCCAACGACCAGGTCGAGCAGCGTTTTGCCCGATTGGCCGCTCGCAACGGCACTTCGGTCGATGATTTCAACCGAACCCTGCTCGGGATGGAATCCTCACCCGCATCGCTGAAGCGACAGATTCGCGGGGAGATCGCCTGGTCGCTCCTGCTTCGCCGCAACATCGCCCCGTTTGTGAATGTTTCCGAAGAGGAAGTGCGTGAAGTTCTCGAACGGCTCGAAGCAGCCCGCGGGACCGAGGAATACCGACTCGGCGAGATCTATCTTTCCGCCACGCCGGAAAATCGCGAAGCGGTGATGCAGAATGCGCGCCGCATAGTCCAGCAATTGCAGCAGGGCGGTAGCTTCGTCGCCTATGCACGCCAGTTTTCCGAAGCTTCCACCGCTGCGGTCGGCGGGGATCTCGGCTTTGTCCGTCTGGCTACGCTGCCGACGGAAATCGCGGCCGTGGCACGTGAAATGCAGCCCGGCCAACTGGTCGGCCCGGTCGAAATCCCGGGCGGGTTCTCGATCCTCTATCTGATCGACAAACAACAGGTCCTGACCGCGGACCCGCGTGATGCGGTGCTCAGTCTCAAGCAGATTTCGATCAGCTTCGCCCCGGAGATCACCGAAGCCGAAGCCAGCCGCCGGGTCGATGAATTCGCCAGCGCCGTAAGCTCGATGCGCGGCTGTGGCGATGCTGAACGCGTCGCAGCGGGTATCGGTGCCGAAGTGGTCATCAACGATCAGATCCGCGCGGCGCAATTGCCAGCACAACTCCAATCCGCAATCCTCGCCTTGCAGATCGGGCAGACGACCCCGCCTTTCGGTTCGGTCGAAGACGGTGTGCGCGTGCTGATGCTGTGCGGACGCGACGATCCGCAGCCCAATAACGGGCCGGATTTCGAGCAGATGATGACCCGGATGGAGGATGAGCGGATCAACAAGCGAGCCCAACGCTATCTCCGCGACCTGCGCAACGACGCATATATCGAGTATAACTGAGCCTTGGCTCCGCTCGCCGTCTCCCTCGGCGATCCGGCGGGGATCGGCCCGGAAATCATTGCCGCGACATGGCGGCAACACGGCGAAGCGCTCCGCAATGAAGCGCCGTTCTTCGTTGTCGGGGGCAAATCCGTACTTGATGCGATATTCCGGCGCCTCCACGGTGCCGGCAGAGGCTGTACCGCCGAAATCGCGGAGCCGGCCGAAGCTCTGGAGGTATTTCGCGATCGCCTGCCCATCC
>JANQPE010000009.1 GCA_028289565.1 Parerythrobacter sp. | reverse complement strand
GCAGGTTACGCTCGCGGGCATCGATCCGTCGCTGTACATTGGGGCGGACCATGGCGCGCTGGCCCCGACGATTCTGCTGGCGCTGCCCACGCTGCTGCTGTGCCTGTTGGCGATTGCCGCGCCTTTGCTGGCGAGCCTGCTGGCGCTGCCCGCGGTTCTGGCGGGCCTGCTGGCGGTTGGCGCGGCGCTGCTGGCGCGCCTCGCGGCGTTCACCTCGGTCTTGGCGCGCGCGATCGCGATCGCCGCGCTGCTGCTCTGCGGCTGCGGCGGCTTCCGCCGCTTCGGCCTGCGCAGGCGTGGTCAAGGCGATGACCGTGGCCAGGGCCGATAGCGCGCTGCCTTTCAAGAGTTGTGCGAGTGTCATGGGTCAGGTCTCCTGGTCGATCGCCGCGCCCACCACATGCGGCCCCTGTCATTGATGGATGTGGTTTACGGCGAGTCGACTGACCGCAAACTGAACCGGGCGTTACGGCTTCTGTTCATGTTCGGAGGCATGAAACTGAATATCGAACAAGACATGGACCACCTGTTACACTGTCCTGAGAGAAAAAGTTCGGCGGGGTGAGAATGGGGGTGCGCCGGTGCGGTTGTAAGTGCGGGGGGCTAGTGAGGGCATATCGCAACGCTAGCGAGCGCGGGGCGTGTAGGAAAACGGTTTGTGCTCATGGATACGCTAGGGGTGTCATGCCATACTTGACATATTGGACGTCATGCGATACATGACACCCGATGGAAATTGAGAGCATCCGGCACAAGGCTATGCGGCGGTTCATGGGTAGTGGGCAAACGAAAGGTCTCATCGAACCAAAGAGGGTGAGCGACATGCTGACCTTCATCGAAATGGCACCAGGTTTCGATGCCCTCGCCAAGCCACCGAATTTCGGCTTCCATCCGCTGACCGGTGATCGCAAGGGCAGCTTTGCCATGACGATTACGCGAAACTGGCGGCTCACTTTCAAACGGGTCGATGATCAGACGATCACCGATCTGGACATGGAGGATTATCATTGATGGCTCTCAAGATGCACCCGTCCATCTATTCGCATCCCGGCGGCTGGATGAAGCGCAACTATCTGGATCACTACGGTATCTCGGTGACCGAGATGGCCGAACATGTTGGCGTGAGTCGCCAGAACATGAGTGCGCTGCTCAATGAACGCGCGGCTATGAGCGCGCGCATGGCGCTGAGCTTCGAGAAGGCGTTCGGGATCGAAGCCGACACGCTGATGCGAATGCAGGTCGCCTACGACCTCGCACAGCTCAAGCTGAAGGGCGAGGAGCCGGATGTGAAGCGGATGGAGGTGGCGGGGTAGGGTGCCTCTTTCCCTCAGTACAAACGGTTCCTCCACCGTCATCCCGACCCCCGCGAGCCGGGATCCCGCTTTTTTGTTTCACGCAGAGAGCACAGAGGAGCAGAGATCGCGGAGAGGTCGCGCCGCAGGCATTCTCCCAATGCTCCCCGGCCTCCCGCAATAGGCCGGCAGGGTGAAGCGCGGCTGCGCCGCTCGCGAAATCTCTTTGCGGTCTCTGCTCCTCTGTGCTCTCTGCGTGAAACCCTCAGTGCGACGCCGGAAGAAGCTGGACCCCGGATCAAGTCCGGGGCGACGGGATGGATCAAAGAAAATTTAGAACCCTAGAATTCCTCTTATGGAGGATGAGGCGGGGTGCACGCGCCATCACTTCTTGTATATTGTTCGGTAGGTTGCCTGGCAAAACTGGATGATTGCGTCATGATCATCGTTCACATTCTGTGTCATTTCAGATGGATCGATTTTGATTAGTTTTTGCAGCAGACTCCGAACTTCCGGATGATCCCAATTCCATGTTGGCGAAGCTACCATCGAATAGAGTGATGATGCTCGCCCATACTGCCGCACAAGCCGTGAAATGGCGTTGGAAAACGTGTCGTAACCCTCGAAATCGAAGATTTGACCCTTCGCCGCCAGAAAGCGAAGCTGCGTCATACTAGATCGCGAAGCCTCAAGTTCCTCTTGCAGCCTTCGCGCCGCCACCTCACTCTTTGATTCAATGTAAGCGATTGCACCAGCAATGCGGTCATCGCTTCCGGAAGGCTTGTGTGCCTCGAATCCAATTTGAACAGATCGCATAAGTGCAATTACGTGACCGATCTCAACCGTGTAAGCTTGAACAGCATCGACGGCTGCATCCAAAAAATCGACCTCGCGCTTGGCTGTATCCTGACGCCTCCAAGTTCTGAGAGCTAGATATGCAATGACAGTTGTCGCAATAGCCGCTCCAGCAGTAATTGCACCGGACCAATCAAACTCGGTGAGTAGCGCTAGCGACATTCGTCCGGGCACCTCACCTAGTCAGCTTCTTATACGCCAACCTAGTCGGCCGATCCGCGGCATCGCCCAGTCTGCGCCGCTTGTCTTCCTCGTATGCTTCGAAATTCCCCTCGAACCATTCGACATGGCTGTTGCCCTCGAACGCCAGGATATGCGTCGCGAGGCGATCGAGGAAGAAGCGGTCGTGCGAGATGACCACGGCGCAGCCGGCGAAGTTTTCGATCGCGTCTTCGAGCGCGCGCAGGGTTTCGACGTCGAGGTCGTTGGTCGGCTCGTCAAGCAGCAACACGTTGCCGCCTTCTTTCAGCATCTTGGCCATGTGGACGCGGTTGCGTTCGCCACCCGACAGCTTGCCGACATTCTTCTGCTGATCCTGGCCCTTGAAGTTGAATGCGCCGACATAGGCGCGCGTCGACATGTCGTGGCCGTTGACCTTCATGTAATCGAGCCCGTCGGAAATCTCTTCCCAGACATTGTTCTTGGCATCGAGATGGTCACGGCTCTGGTCGACATAACCGAGCCGCACCGTGTCGCCGATGGCGATCGAGCCGCTGTCGGGTTCCTCCTGCCCGGTGATGATCTTGAACAGGGTAGACTTGCCCGCGCCGTTCGGCCCGATCACCCCGACGATGCCGCCGGGGGGCAGGGTGAAGCTGAGGCCCTCAAACAGCAGCTTGTCGCCATAGGCCTTCGAAATGCCCTTGGCCTCGATCACTTTGCCGCCGAGCCGCTCGGGGACCTGGATAACGATCTGGGCCTTGCCCGGCTTACGGTCGGCCTGCGCGTCCTGCAACTGCTCGAACTTGCGCAGCCGTGCCTTGGACTTGGTCTGACGGCCTTTCGGGTTCTGCCGGATCCATTCCAGCTCTTCGTTGAGCGCCTTCTGGCGGCCGGCATCCTCGCGCTCTTCCTGCGCCAGACGCTTGGCCTTCTTGTCGAGATAGGTCGAGTAATTGCCCTCGTAAGGGTAGTACGAGCCACGATCGAGTTCGAGGATCCAGCCCACGACATTGTCGAGAAAGTAGCGGTCATGGGTGATCATCAGCACCGCACCTGCATATTCCTTGAGGTGGTTTTCGAGCCATTCGACGCTTTCGGCATCGAGGTGGTTGGTCGGTTCGTCGAGTAGCAGGATCGAGGGTTTCCGGATCAGCAGGCGGGTGAGCGCGACGCGGCGCTTCTCGCCGCCCGAAAGATTCTCGACGCTAGCGTCGGACGGCGGACAGCGCAGCGCCTCCATCGCGATTTCGAGCTGGTTGTCGAGCGTCCACCCGTCGACCGCGTCGATCTCTTCCTGCAGCTTGCCCATTTCTTCCATCAGCGCGTCGAAATCGTCGCGATCGGGATCGCCCATCAGGCCGGTGATTTCGTTGAACCGATCGATCTTGTCGGCGATGCCGCGCGCGCCATCCTTGACGTTTTCGAGTACGTTCTTGCTGGCATCAAGTTCCGGTTCCTGCGGCAGGTAGCCGACGGTGATGTTCTCGCCCGGCCACGCCTCGCCCTGGAAATCGGTGTCGATGCCGGCCATGATCTTCATCAGCGTCGACTTGCCCGCGCCGTTGGGTCCGACGATGCCGATCTTGGCACCCTGGTAGAACTGCAGGTTGATGTTCGAGAGCACCGGTTTTTTGGCACCGGGGAAGCTCTTGGTCATGTTCTTCATGACATAGGCGTATTGCGCGGCCATCGGACGTCCTTGTGTGGGGTTCTGGCGTGAACGGGATTTCGTGCGCGCAGATAGGGGGTGGAACCGTGTGGGGCAAGCTGGACTTGAGGCAAGTGTGTCGATAGCTAGCGGCGCCATGCAGAAAACCATCCTTGCGCTTGTAGCGCTGTCGCTTGCCGCTCCTGCAACCGCTCAAGAATCGGGCCAAGGATCGAGAGGCCTCTCCGCCACTGCCGACCGGGCCCTCGCCGGGGATTCGATTGCTTGGGATTTTGTCGAGGGCATCACCACTGAAGTCGGGCCGCGCCAGGCCGGGACAGAAGCGGAAAAGCGCGGACGTGATTGGGCCGTGCAATGGCTCAGGGATCGTGGTTTCGAGAATGTCGCGGACGAACCGTTCGAGATGCAGACCTGGGTACCGGGCGACAACCACAGGGCGGAAGTCGTCAGCCCGTTTCCGCAGCCGCTGGTCGTGCAGCCGCTGGGCGGGACTGCCTCGACCGGACAGGAAGGGATTACCGCCGAGGTCGTCGAGTTCGAAACCGTCGCTGACCTGGCGGCTGCTCCCGACGGGAGTCTCGCAGGCAAGATCGCCTATATCAGCCATTCGATGACGCCGACGCAGGATGGCTCGCAATACGGCTTTGCCGGCCCGGCACGCTGGGTCGGTTCGGGTATTGCCGCGAGCAAGGGCGCATTGGCGACGATCATCAAGTCGGTGGGGACGGACAAACACCGCAATCCGCATACGGGTGGAGCGGGATTCCCGGATGGTGTCGCGCCAACGCCGGCAGGTGCGCTGTCGATCCCCGATGCATTGAATCTGGAGCGCATGTTCGACCGGGCCAATGGCCGGCCGATCGTAGTCAAGCTTACCCTGACTCCGCGCAATCTCGGTACCACGACGAGCGGCAATGTCGTGGGCGAAATCATCGGGCGCGATCCCTCGCTGCCACCGGTACTCATCGCCTGCCATATCGATAGCTGGTGGAACGGGACCGGGGCGATCGACGATGGTGCGGGTTGCGGGATCGTGGCTGCGGCCGCGCTGCATGTGCAAAGCACCGGCCGGCCATTGCGTACGATCCGCGTGCTGATGGCCGGTGCCGAGGAAACCGGTCTATGGGGTTCCAAGGCCTATTCCGCCGCGCATATCGACGAGAAGATCGGTGTCGGGCTGGAAAGCGATTTCGGTGCCGACCGTATCTGGCAGATCCGCACCAATTTCGGGCAGAGCAATCCCGAACTGGCGAAAAGGCTGGCCACGGCGGTTGCGCGTTTCGGAGTTTCGACGACACCGAGTCCGGCAAGGGGCGGGGCGGATATCAATATCTCGCGTGATCAGGGCGGTGCGATTCTCGACCTGCGGCAGGACGGCACACGCTATTTCGACCTGCACCATACGCCGGACGATACGCTCGCACAGATCGACCCGACGCAATTGCGCCAGAATGTCGCGGTATGGACGCAGGTTGTCGGCATCCTCGCCAACGAGCCCAATTCAATCCAGCAGGGTCCCATCAAGGGCGAGTGACCCCGAAGCTGCGTTTCATCAGGTACGGCACCATCGCCGCCTGCAATATTGCACGCACGGCAAGGAACAAGGTGAAGCTCAGCCATAGCCCGTGATTGCCGAGCGGCCAGGTGAGCCATAGCGCGGTTGCGTAAACCGCCGCTGCACCCAGCATCGTCCCCAGCAGCGCACGCGTCCAGCTTGCGCCGACGAATACTCCGTCGAAGACGAAGCTGGCGACACCTGCGAAGGGGATCGCGACCAGCCAGATCGCCATGGCTTGTGCCTCGCGTGCGACTTCGGGTGTGGCGGCGAAGCTGGCCAGGATTGGATCGGCTAGGAGGAGGAAGCCGATAGCCACCAATATCGCCGCGGCGATACCGCGCAGCAGGATCGCGCGGACATAGGCGGCAAACCCGATCTTGTCCCTGGCCCCCAGCCGTTCACCATTGAGAACCTGTGCCGCATTCTCGAAGCCATCGAGCAGCAGCGCGGTGAAGACGAACAGTTGGTAGATGATGCCATTGGCCGCGAGTACCGCAGCGCCGCGCTCAGCACTTAGCCGGGTCAGGGCGGCGAGTGCGATCATCAGCACGACTGTACGCAGGAAAAGGTCGCGATTGACGGTAAGAAAGGGGTGCAAGGCCTGCCAAGTGAGGACCGAATTCTCCCTTGCAACCTGCACGATCCGCCTGCCTCCGGTTCCGGCAAGCACGAATGCCCCGACTGTTGCCAGTTTCGTATATTCGGCGATAAAGCTCGACCAGCCGATCCCGGCAATACCCCAGTCGAGTCCGAGCACGAGCCACAGGCCAATGCCGATGTTGAGCGCGTTGTAGGCGACTTCGAACACCAGCACGGCCGTCATCTGGCGCCGCCCGACCATATAGCCGACCAGTGCGAGGTTGAGCATCACGCCCGGTGCGGTCCAGTAACGGATTTCGGCATAGGTGCGCGCGGCGGCCAGTACGGCGCCTTCCGCGCCCAGCGCAGACAGCATGGCAGGCAGCAGCACCGGTCTGGCCAGCAACAGCACCGCCGCGATTGCCAACCCGATCGCCAGCCCGCGCAGCAATGTGGCTACTTGCGCGGATTCACCGCTGCGTGTACCCGCTTGCGCGACCAGCCCGGTGGTGCCGGTCTTGAGGAAATTCATGACCGTGAACAGCACGGCGAACAGCCGTGCGCCGATATCGACCGCACCCTGCGCGGCGGCATCCTCCAGCCGTCCGACGATCCAGATATCGCCGATCCCGATCAGCGCGGTCGCGACATTGGTCAGCATCGCCGGAATGGCGATTGCCCAGATCACGCGCATGTCGAGCGATGCGCCTGTTTTCCCGGTGGCCGGAGTTGTTCCCATACGGCTCCCTATCGTGTCGAGCCGCGACAGGGGAAGGGGAGCGTGGGTTCTATGCTCCGTTCAGCAATCCGGCCATCGGGCTGGCGTTGCGTCCAGGGAACAGCACCTCCATCGTGCGCTCCGGGTCGATCCCGAAATGTCCGGAGACGGCGCCGGCAAGGACGGCTTCGAGTGATCCGGTCGGACGCAGGTCGCGATTTTCGTACAGATCGCGTTCGACAAGGCCCGGCCATTCGCCGAGCACCCGCCCGCCCTTGACCGCGCCGCCGAGCAGCATGGTCGCACTGGCCGTGCCGTGATCGGTGCCGTTGGTGCCATTGGCTTTCGCCGTGCGGCCGAATTCGGTTGCCACGAGGACCAGCGTGTCGTTCCAGTTCCTGCCCATGCCTGCCTGGAAAGCGCCGAGCATGGTGTCCAGCCGACCAGCGACATTGCGGAACTGGCCGCTCTGGCCGGCATGGCTGTCCCACCCGTCGGATTCGATCATCATGATCCGCGCGCCGTCCTGTCCTTTCATCAGCGAGGCTGCCAGCGATCCGGTCGCCCGCGCATTGCGCAGGTTCCGCATGCGCGTTTCACCAGCCATTTCGCGCGCGGCGAGCGCTTCGGAAAGCAGCAGGCTCAATTGCGGATCGCTTTCATAGAGGCGGATGACGCGATCCATCATTCCGGCACTGTTTTCGGGCAGGGCCGACGGAGCGTAGCTTGATACGCCATGCTCTCCCTGCATCAACAGAGGAATGGAAGGCGACAGGGCCAGCGCACGCGGGCTGTTTTCGGGCAACAGGCCGAGCAGGCGGTTCATCCAGCCGCTGCGCAAGGCATAGGCTTCCTGCCCGCCGCTTTCGAGCAGGTTTTGCCCGTCGAAATGCGATCGTGCGCGATAGGATGTGGCCACTGCCTGCACGAATAGCGCTTGTCTCTTGTCGAATAGTGCAGCGGTATTTTCCAGGGCAGGATGGAGAGCGAAGATGGAGTCTGCCACGGGCAAGCCGGCGAATTCCTCGGCCAGCCTGCCACGCTGTCTCTGATAGTCGGGATCGCCGATTGGTGGGAGTAGCGATAGCCCATCCGCCGCGCCGCGCTGCAGAATGAAAAGCAGCCTTTTGTCGGTCGCCGCGCGGGCAAAGGCAATGCGAGGAGCGATCAGCGTCACCCCGCCGACGAAGGCGGATCGGGCAAGGAGTGTCCGGCGGTTGATCATCGCTATCTCCGCATCATCTCGGGCGAAGCGAGCAGCAGTGCGAGGCCTTGTGCCGGGCTTTCCGCTCGCGCGACGGCCGTGGCCGTGCTGTCGTTCAGGGTATCGGGGAAGAGTGTCCGCGCGAGGGTGCGGCTATCGCGATCCAGCGCCGTGTTGCCGATCCGCTCGGCCGTTTCGATCCTGCGAATAAGCGCGTCAGGCCCGGCCCAGCCTGCCGCGGTATCGGCGTATCCGGCGGGTGATTTCGGAGCCCAGACCTGCTGGCCCAACTCATTCTGCAGGCGCGCGAACCGGCGCGGAGGCATCTCCTCCGTGCCGGTCGCGCGCAAGGCCGCGATCGACCAGTCCCATGGTGTGCGAAACTTGGTATGGGCGTCCCGCCATGGTTCGGGTGCTTCGATCAGCGAGCGATAGACGGTCGGCAGGTCGCCGCTGCTCCGCAGGAAAGCACGTTCGAGCCGTTGCACGAGGCTGGTAGGCGGCTCGTCGGCGGAGAAATGCCTTGCCAGCTTGGTCGCGACATGACGCGCGGTTGCAGGATGGGTGGCGATATCCTCGAGTATCGCGAGCGCTTGCTGTCCGCCCGATTGCCGGTAATTCTTGCCGAGGATGGTGCGGGTGCCCGGTTCGTGGATCATCGCCGCAAAGGCTGCGCCATTGCCTAGTTCGGTGGAATTGCGGGCACGGCGCAGGCCCGCGAAAGTGAAACCGGTCAGCGCACGTGCGAATTCGGTGACGTCGGCTTGCGAATAGCCGCCGTCGACACCGAGTGTGTGCAGCTCGAGGATTTCGCGGGCGAGGTTTTCATTCAGGCCCGGTTCCCTCCGTCCCCGCCTTGCCGCACGAACGGCTGCCGGACTGTTGGGCCCGATCGACCGGATCTGGTCGAGGTAGAGCAGCATGGCCGGGTCGAGCACGGCAGCACGTAGCATTGTACCGAAATTACCGAGCACATGAGGGCGGATTGCGCCGAATTCGTAAGGGCCGGCAAAAGGTGTGACCTGTCGTTTGGCAACCGAAACGGCGAAGTGATTGGACCAGAAATGGACCATCCGTTCGACGAAAGGAGCCTCGCTGCGGATTGCAACCAGGCCTCGCGTCGTGGCATCGGCCATGTATTTGCGGCGGGCGGACCGGTTGTATTGCCGGGCTTCGGGCGGGCGTCGCTGTTCCTGGCCGGAATTCGCGGCCATATTGCGTTGCTGCCGCATTTCCCGCCGTATCGCGCGGTGTTCCATGAAAGCCGCGACCGTGCCCTTCGCGGTCCGGGCGCCTGCAATCCCGCCCGGGGAAGGATCGTATCTGTCGAACTGGTCGAGCAACCAGCGTCGGGGATCGTCGGGGGCACGTTGGCGGTAACGGGCCCCCAATCCAAACCGGCTCAAGGCGATCGTTTGCGCGGTCATGCAGGCATAGTGCACCGGATCGGCCAAAATGTCAGGTAGCAAAGCGTAACGCTTTGTCGCGGATCGCAAAAAGTGGTCGGGGAGACTGGATTCGAACCAGCGACCCCCTGTACCCAAAACAGGTGCGCTACCAGGCTGCGCCACTCCCCGACACTTCTTGCATTACCGCATCCGGTGGGCCCGGCAGGACTCGAACCTGCGACCTAGCCGTTATGAGCGGCCAGCTCTAACCAACTGAGCTACAGGCCCTCGGGATGCCGTAAGACCGGGCGGCACCTAGCTTGGGCACGCACGCGACGCAAGCGTGCTTGTCGCCCGGCTTCAGTTCTCCACCGAGGCGATGATTTCCGCAACACTGGTCGGGCGGATATCGTGGGTGTCGAGATAGGCATAGACTGCCCGCCACCAGTCATAGAGCCGGTCGAGATCGTCTTCGCTGCGGACATAGGGCGTGTTGCCGGGAACGAGGGATGGGCTGTGGAACGACAATACGAACAACGGCAAGCCGTCGTCGAGTGCCATGTCGAGGCCGCGGATGGCCTCATCCACGGTTACTCCTTCGGGTGTTAGCGGTATGCGTTCGAGCATGCCTATACGAGCCATCACGCCCGACAGCCTGGCAAAGCGCGAAATGGCCGGGAACAGCCAGCGCCCCTGCTTGCGCAGCATGCCCCAGAAAACCGTCGTTATTGGCAGTTCGAGCAGCTTGCGCTCGTCGTCAAGCCAGAACGGTTCGAGCGGGTAAGCGCGATAGTCGGATCCGTAACCGGAGGAATAATCGAAACCCGGTCTGAAGGATGTGTCGAGCGGTACTCCGGCGTTTCGCAGGAGGTCGGCCGTGTTGGGCCCGAAACCATAGCGACCGGCGCGATAGATTTGCGGCGTGGTGCCGAAATTATCCTGCACGGCATTGCGCAAGCGCAGGATTTTCTCCCGTTCAAGTTCGACCGGCAGATTCCCGGCAAAGCTCGTACGTTCTTCGACTACCTCCTCATGCGGCGGATTGACCCAGGGATGAAGCTGGATTCCGACTTCCGCTCTTCCGGCGCTGACGGCATCGCCGATAATTTCCGCGGCGACCGGTGACTGTGCGATCGGCCAGTCGATCATGTATACGGGGGTGACATCGATCCCTTCGCAAAACTGCTGGAACTTGCGTAACCGCGGAATATGGTCGAGCCGGTGCTCGGTCGCACTGAACGGCTTGGACCAGTCGAATTCTTCCTCCGTGTCGATAGTGAGGAGCGAGCGACGGCCGAACGATGGCGCAAAGCCGGCCATGGGGCCGGGTGGAGGCAAGGCAGGATCGTATTGGATCACTGAACGACAGATTCTTCCTTGCAGGCCGTGCCCGAAAGCGCTGGCCTGCCCTACACTCGACGTCCCTGTTCGTCGCTAGGTTTGCTGTCCGTACCGGTCAAGAGCGGAAGCTCAAGCCTCAGCAGATCTTCCACATGCGTCAGGTCACCATTAACTGTACGCGCCTCGGCCCGGGCGAGCCGCATGGCGAAGCCGGCACCGAACATGCCTGCGCTGACGGCGCCTGTCTTGGGACGCAGGGTCGAGGAAAAGATGTCTTCCTGGTCGGCAAAGATGACTGGGAGGCTGGCTTCGAGGATGAGTCGGCTGCCGGTTTTCACAAGCGTCAATTCGCATATCTCGCCTGCTCCGAGATGGCCGGCAAGCGTTGCGAGAATTCGCCAGGTCATTGTCTGGCCGTCCGCAGCGATAAGCGGGACGACTGCCAGCCCCGGATCGATGTCGGCATCGAAACCTGCCATCCTGGCCTGGATGGCGGTTTCGAGTTGCGCCACCTGGCCCGCAACCAGCGCAGCGAAATCGCACTGTCCTTCCTCCAACGATATCGCGCCTGTTTCGAGTTTGGCGAGCCGGTCGAGTTCGTCGAAACCGGCGAGCATGCGCGCGGCATCGCTGGCGATATTCGCGGCATGGGCACGATATTCGTTGGGAACGGTACCGAACACCTGCTGCTGGATCACTTCGGCGAAGCCCTGGATGGCGTTGACGGGGGTTCGCAGCTCATGAAGCACTTCCCGGATGCGTCCGGTTTCGCCCTGTGCCGTGGCATGTGCGCCGGCGTCTCGTTCGGCCGCGGGACGGCGGAACTTCCCGGCATAGCCGTAGAAACGCCCGTCCGAGCCGGTGAAGCGCGGGGCGGCATCGACAACCCACCCGCCATTGCGGGCAGGTGGGTAAG
>JANQPE010000130.1 GCA_028289565.1 Parerythrobacter sp. | reverse complement strand
CGCGCGATGGATGCGGATCGCCCGGCCGATGCCCCGGCGCCGGGCGTGCTGGGCGACAGGGACGAGGTCGAGGCCTGGCAGATGGCGGCCTTCGAAGCGGGTGTCGAGCGGTGGTGGCTGGTGATCCCGCCGGAGGAGGAGGACGATAGCGGGGCGTGGCGCTATGCGGCGTGAGCGCGGTCAGCCGCCACCCAACTCCTTCACCCTCTCCTCACATGCCTGCGCCACAAGGTCTCGCAGCACAGCCACCCGTTCGCCTAACCACACGAGTTCTTCCTCGGTGATCTCGTAGTGTTCGGAGTAGCGCGCCTCCACATAGGCCCGCTTCAGCCGTTCAAAGGCCCTTCGATCATCCCTGTTCTCTCTTGGCCACGCGTCGATTAGTCTTGCGTCGCGTTCCTCACAGAAAGAACGCAGGGCCTTTATGTTGTGTGTGGCGGGTGAGTAGTTGGTCAGGACCAGCAGCAGGGCGGTGTAGAGGCGTTCGACGGTCTGGTGCAAATCGAACGCGGCTTTCTTTGGATAGCTGTCGTCCATCGCGTGCTCGTAGCCACTGCGAAACTCCTTCGCCGCTTCCATCCACTGCTTGTAATGCTTCTTCGCGACCTCTTTCGCGGCTTCCTTTCCCAGCGGTCTGGGCGGGGCGAAGCGGGTGGCTTTTTGCGCTTCGTAGAGGACGATGCCTTCCTCCACGATATCGCAGAAGAAGTAGTGCCCCTGGGTCAGCTTGTCGTTCACATCGGCGATCGAGTGGACGATGAAATTGACCGGGCGGCGGATGCCTTCATCGCGGATCAGGCGGTCCTCCGCCTTGTACCAATAGGTCGCGAAATCGGTCAGCCGGTCGTGGTCGACCACCACCAGCAGGTCGAAATCGCTGACATAGCCCTTGGCCGTATGCGGTTCATCGACCCAGCCGCCGCGCGCATAGGAACCGAACAGGATGATCTTGAGGATGCGGCCGCGCTTGGTCTCGCGCGTGGTGAGGAGCTTCACCGCATCGTCGAACTCAGAGAGGATGATGTCGACCGCGCGGCTCAGCTCGCGTCGCTTGGCAGCGGGCAAATGGTCTATTTCGCGTCGCATCGGGTGGAGCCTAGCCCGGTGTTCCGGCCACGCCAAGCGGCCACAGCGCGCGGGCGAGCATGACCAGGTTGAGCGCGATAAGCAGGATCAGCGCGATGCGCCGCTTGCGGGTTATTGTCAGCCCGGCGAGCAGCGGCAGGAACAGCGCCTCGAGCAGGACCGGTCCACCCGGCCCGTCGAGCGGGGGCAGCGCGGCACCGCGCATCACCAGCGCCAGGATATAGGCGAGCGTGATCGCGTTGACCGCCAGCATGCCCGCCGCGATCCAGCGGCCGCTGCGATCGTACCACGCATCGAGGTTGGGCCAGATGGCGAAATCGTCGGGGAACACCAGCGTCCCGACGACGAAATACAACCCGATCACCGCCAGCACGGCGAGCAGGGTGAGATAGCCGAAGGGAATGATGTCGCGCAGTTCGTAGGCGGTGATCCAGAAACTTGTCTGGTCGACCAGCACCAGCAGGCCGAGCAGCGGAGTCAGCCAGCCGACATGCAGCCGGACGGGGGTCTTGCCGATGGCGTAGCGGGGTGGGGCGAAGCGCGCCTTGGCGAGCCGCGCGAAACCCGTCAGCACGACGGCGATCGCCATGCCGAGCACCAGCCCGAACAGGCGGAAAACCATATCGAAACCGTCCATAATCGCGGCGGTTTAGCGCAGCGCCCCGCGTCCGCCAAGCAGGGATGTGCCGGGGTGGATAGCGTTACCCCACCCACCCTTTTCGACGAGGCCCGCGGACTCTATCCCGCCGGGCCCATGCGGAACGCTCAGCGCAGCAGTTCGAGCGTGACCCGGCCATGACCGCTGCCGATGATCCCGATCTTGCCGGCGGCGGCACGCGACAGGTCGATGGTCCGCCCGCGTACGAACGGGCCGCGGTCGTTGATCCTGACGATGACCGACTTGCCGTTGCGCGGATTGGTCACTCGCACGCGGCTGCCGAAGGGCAGGGTCTTATGCGCGGCCGTCATGGCATACATGTCGAACCGTTCGCCATTGGCCGTGCGCCGCCCGTGGAAACGCCGCCCGTAATAGGAAGCCACCCCGGTACCAAGCGAACGCGAAGCGCGGCTTGCGCCTGGTTCGGGCTGCCTCTCGGTCTCGATCGGCGGATCGATGGTCGTGATATCGACGGCGCCGGCAACCGGCCGTGGCGGCGGGGGCAGTTGCTCGAACCGGGCGAAGCTGGTGTCGAACCGGCTGGTCCCGGCTGTACTGGCGGCGGGGCTGGTATCGGCAAGAGCCGCTCCGCCCGTACCGACCGGCATGACCAATGCAGCGGCCAGGGCCGCCGCACCGCGGATGCGGCGCGGGGTGAAGGGATTCGCCCTATCCATGGTCCGCGCAATTACAGCATTGCGGGCCATGGCGGGAAGGGGCCGGGCACAACCTGCCGCGAGTCCCGACCGATTGGCCGCAACCGTTGCGGAAAATTGCGATTTGGGGTTTCTGACGAGAAAAACCGTTTCTCCACAATCACCTAAGCAGGCGCTCTTGCCGTTTGAATTCACGAGGGAATCCACCGCCGGCTCCACCTGTGCTTTGGGCTGTGCTTTGGGCCATGCTTTGGGCGAGCTGCGAGCTGCCCAAGGCAAATGGGGCCGGCATTGCTGCCGACCCCACTCTCACCGATGCGTGGGCTTTCCGAAGAAAGCACTTGGCATCCGATGTTTTCACGTTTCCCCGGCAAACCGGTTCTCCGCTTCTGTCACCGGCGCTCGCACCGGCATCCGGTTCCTTCCGTTACCGTTCCGGTCCGAAGACCTTTCCGGTACCTTCCGGTCCCGCAGCCTTTCGTTCCTGTTGGTCGATAGCCTCAAGCGATTCCGCCAGGCTTGCGCCTCGCGATATCTCGACTTTCGACCGGATCGTCCGGCCCGTGTCGGCTTGCTTTCGCGTTCTTCTCAAACAGTTTGCTTGCTTCCGGTTTGACCCTTCCGCCTGCATTCCTCAAAGACCGCGCGGACAGTTGCCGCCACGTCGATCAGGTTTGAAATCTGTCCGTTTTCAAGTCGTTGGACCTTCAATCGGAAAGGCTTCCTCGCCGTCTCGATGAACAAAGACTGCGCCGAAGAAGCGAGTCGTTCAAGGCTGGCAAGCCCGACTTATCCACTTTGTTCCGATTCAGCGGTGGACAAGAGTGGATAAGTCAACGTCTCGTCGCAAGCCTAGCGATCGCGCTTGGCCAACAGCCGCAAACGAAGAGCGTTGAGCTTGATGAAACCTTCCGCGTCCTTCTGGTCATAGGCGCCCGCATCGTCCTCGAAAGTGACGTGGGCTTCGGAATACAGGCTGTCCGGCGATTTCCTTCCGACCACGCCGGCAGTCCCTTTATAGAGTTTCAGCCGCACCGTGCCGCGCACCTTCTCCTGACTCAGATCCACTGCCGCCTGCAGCATTTCTCGCTCGGGACTGAACCAAAGGCCGTTATAGACCAGCTCGGCATAGCGCGGCATCAGCTCGTCCTTCAGATGCGCCGCGCCGCGATCGAGCGTGATCTGCTCGATCGCGCGATGGGCGCGGGCATAGATCTCGCCGCCGGGCGTCTCGTACATGCCGCGGCTCTTCATCCCGACGAAGCGGTTCTCGACCAGGTCGAGCCGGCCGATCCCGTGCCTGCGGCCAAGTTCGTTGAGAGCGGTCAGCAGCGTTGCCGGACTCATCGTCTCTCCGTTCAGGGCAACGCCGTCACCCTGCTCGAAGTCGATGGTGATGTATTCCGGCTCGTCGGGCGCGTCTTCGGGATGATCGGTGCGCGAATAGACGTAATCCGGCGTTTCCTCCCACGGATCTTCCAGCACCTTGCCCTCGGACGAGGTGTGGAGCAGGTTGGCGTCGGTCGAGAACGGGCTTTCGCCACGCTTGTCCCGCGGAACCTGGATCTGGTGTGCTTCGGCCCAGGCGATCAGTGCCGTTCGGCTGTTCAGATCCCATTCGCGCCATGGAGCGATCACCTTGATATCGGGGTCGAGCGCGTAGGCGCTGAGTTCGAACCGTACCTGGTCGTTGCCCTTGCCGGTCGCGCCGTGCGCGATCGCGTCGGCGCCGGTCTCGTGCGCGATCTCGACCAGCCGCTTCGAAATCAGCGGTCGGGCGATGCTGGTGCCGAGGAGGTAATCGCCTTCGTAGCGGGCATTGGCGCGCATCATCGGGAAGACGAAATCGCGCGCGAATTCCTCGCGCAGGTCTTCGATGAAGATGTGCTCGTCGGGAATACCCATCGCCCGCGCCTTGTCGCGCGCAGGTTCGATCTCCTCGCCCTGGCCGAGATCGGCGGTGAAGGTCACCACTTCGCAGCCGCGCTCGGTTTCGAGCCACTTGGCGATCACGCTGGTATCGAGGCCGCCCGAATAGGCGAGGACGACACGTCTTACGTCGGACATTCTGTCAGCACTCCGTCATTTGCACGAGCCGGTATCAGCGAGGTAGCGGTGCGGCAACGGCAAAGCGCTTGTGACGGGCGAAGCGGGGCTATCCCCGGCCCAACGCGGCTGCATGGCGACAGATGCCGTCATGCAGCCAATTATAGGGCGAAACCATCCGAGTATCGGGTGCTATGTGCCAACTTTCATGGTCACTCCGCCGCTTCCTTCAGCGCCGGATCGAACCGCCAGTCCGGGACTTCGCCCATGCTCCGCAAGCGCGCGCTTTCCTCGTGAATATACTCGCGCGTCATCGGGATGACGGCGCGGTCTTTCACATACTGCAATTGCCAGTTGACCATCGTGCCGTTGCGGAAGCTCTGCTCGGCGCCCGCGAGGTAGAACAGCCACATGCGATAGAAGGTCTCGTCGTACATATCGACGATTTCCCGCTTGTGCATCACGGTGCGATTGTACCATTCCTCAAGCGTGTGGCAGTAGTGGAAACGCATCGCCTCCACGTCCATTACCTGCCAGCCATGGCGCTCGCTTTGCGTCACCAGCTCGCTCAGTGCGGGTATATAGCCGCCGGGGAAGATGTATTTGCGTGTCCACGCGTCGGTGAACCCGGGAGGGCCGGAGCGGCCGCAGCAATGGCTGATCATGACTCCGCCGGGTTTGAGCAGTCGATTGGTATGCTCGTAGAATTGCGGGTAGTGGATCGTGCCGACATGCTCGAGCAGGCCGATGCTGGAGATACGGTCGAATTCACCTTCCACATCGCGATAGTCCATCAACGCGAACTTGACCTTGTCGTCGACACCCGCCGCTTTCGCACGCTCCTTGCAGAATGCGATCTGGTCGGGTGCGAGGGCAACACCGAGAACCTCTACGCCATACATCTTGTTGAGGTAGAGTGCGAAACCGCCCCAGCCACAGCCGATATCGAGCACTTTCATGCCGGGCTTCACATACAGCTTGGCCGCGAGATGCGCCTTCTTGTCCATCTGCGCCTTTTCGAGCGAGGTAGAGGCCGGATCCTCGCGATAGTATGCCATGGTGTATTGGCGATCCTCGTCGAGGAAGCGTTCATAGAGTTCGCGGGTGAGGTTGTATGTGTGCTCGGCGTTCTTGCGCGCGGAGCCACGCAAATTGATCCCGTCGAGTTTTGCGACAGCGCGCTGGAACGCCTTGCGAACCGATCCCTTGGGCTTGAGCGAGGCATCCCCCAACTGTTTGGCATTCATGGTCACGAACAGGATCATGTCGCGAATGTCGTGCGGCTCCTCGACCTGGAGCCAGTCCCACATGAACGCTTCGCCCGCACCGAGTTGCGGGTAGCGAACGATATGGTTGGCGGCCTTCTTGTTGGTCAGGCGAATACGGACGGGGCCGGGCTTGCCACCGACTTCGGGTGGATAGTCCCCACCGGGTCCATATGAGTATTCCTTGCCGTCATGATTGGTAACGATCAATTGTCCACGCTTGATCGACTTGCTCAGGAACTTATCCAGTAAATACATATGACGTTCTTCCCCCAAACCCAATTACTGACAGAGTGCGGCTGTCGCGCTACTCTGTCAATCGAGGAATGGAGATAGACATGGCTGAAGTGAAAACGCAGATCACCGATGTCGACCCCGCGGATTTCATCGCCGGCGTCGAGCCACATGCGAAATGCGAGGATGCGAAAGTGCTCGACGCGATGTTCCGGCGAGTGACCGGAGAGGAGCCGAAGATGTGGGGGCCGACGATTATCGGCTATGGCGAATATCGCACGACTTATGACAGCGGGCGCAAGGTGCATTTCCTGCGCACGGGATTTTCCCCGCGCAAGGCGAAGCATTCGCTT
This sequence comes from Parerythrobacter sp., assembly GCA_028289565.1. Lineage (GTDB taxonomy): Bacteria > Pseudomonadota > Alphaproteobacteria > Sphingomonadales > Sphingomonadaceae > JANQPE01. The sequence continues at coordinate 31,991 of JANQPE010000130.1, read as the reverse complement.
TATCTGATGGGCTGCTATTGCGACGAAGAAACCACGCAGCGCACCGAGGAGCAACTGGCCAGGCTGGGCAAGCATACGCGCGGCAAGAGCTGCCTCTACATCAACAAGCTGGCCGATGTGGACCTGGATGTCCTCGAAGAGATGATCACGACCGACTGGGAAACGATGAACGAACTCTATCCGAAAGAATGATCATCCGTTCTTGTCATCCCAGCGAAAGCAGGGATGACGGCCCGAATCAGATTCCGGCATACCACTGATAGCCGGCGCGGTCTTCCCAGTAACCGCCTTTGCCTTCCCCGATCCCCTCCAGATTCGCCACGGCTTCGATGGCGGTCAGGTACTTGGCGTGCTTGTAGCCCAGTTGTCGCTCGATCCGCATGCGCAGCGGTGCACCGTTGCGGGCTGGGAGCGGTTCGCCGTTCAGCATATGCGCGATGATCGTTTGCGCATGGTAGGCGTCGATCATGTCGACGCTCTCGTAATAATCCTGCCCGTTGAGATTGTCGGCGCAGTGAAAGACAATGAACTTCGCTTCTTCCCGGACTCCTGCCGCGTCGAGCAGCGTCGATAGCTGCGGCCCGGTCCATTCGCCTATCGCGCTCCATCCTTCCACGCAGTCGTGACGGGTGATCTGCGTGCGTTGTGGCAGACGGCGGATATTCTCCATGCTGAGCGACAGGGGCGTATCGACCAGCCCGCGCACTTCGAGCCGCCAGTCGGCAAAACCGTTGGCTTCCGATGCGCGATAGGCCTCGGTATCGACAGTTTGTGAGCCATTGCCGCGGAAGAAAGGCGAAATGTCGGCCTTGGCGAACTCGGGCGCGAGTGCCTCGCGGCTCGCCAGCAGGCGGTGCACCTTGCGATGCCAGTCTTCGGCAGCCGACAGGAGCGAGGACCCGGCACCGGTATCGGCGATCCTGGAGCAGGCGCCGACGAACAGGGCGCCCATTCCGGCAAGAACGCCGCGACGCTTGATGGAACCGGTCATGTCGTTTCTCCTTCGCTCTCCTGCGGGGTTTCCGGATCCGGTTCGTCCAGCACGCCGCCGGTAATCATGTCGTAGATCTGCGCGGCAGGCCCCGAAAGCAGGACCAGTGCGATATGGACCACGAAGAACCCGAAGGTAAGAAACGCGAAGATGAAATGCAGCGAGCGCGCGCTTTGCCTGCCGCCGAGGATATCGACCAGCCAGGGCATCGCAGGCTCGATCCCCGGGCTCATCGCCATCCCGGTGAAAACCATCATCGGCAGGAACACGCCCAGCACGAGCCCGTAAGCGAGTTTCTGAAGGAAATTGTACTTGCCGTCCCCATGCTCGAAATTGAGCTTGAGGTGTTCGATCACGTCGTCCTTGATTGCACTCCAGCGCCATTCCTCGCGTGATGTCACGAGGTCGCGTTTGAAATGCCGGTTCGCGAGCATGGCGCCCCACATGAACAGCAGACCGAGCGCGAAGGGCCAGGCGGTCAGGTTGTGCCAGTCGCGCGCCTGCGCGAGGCTGTAATAGTCGGGAATTGTCATCCAGCCGGGAAACCGGGGGACTTCGAGCCAGGCGTGCTCGGGTGCGAAGCCCCAATCGCCCCAATAGAGCCGACGATGACCGTTGGAGATGTTGAGGCCGGACATGAACAGGATCGCGACACAGACGAGATTGAGCCAGTGCCAGATTCGCGTGGACAGGGTGTGTTTTTTCACGAGGAACTCTCCCTGGCGAGATAGATGACGTCGCGGGGCTGATCGAGCAAGTGCTGCCCGCTATCCACGAACAGGGTCTCGCCGCTTTTCAATCTGCCTTGCGACAGAAACATACAGGCTTCGGCGACTTCATGAGCACCCGTCTTGCGCCCGAGCAGGTTGAGCCGGTGCGAGATTTCGATTTCGTCCTCGCTCTGGTCATGGCTGGGCAGGATAGCGCCCGGGGCCAGTCCGTAAATACGGTCTTCCGGTTCTGCCGCGCCCATTGCGAGCATCGGTATCGTTGCCGCAAGCGCATGCTTGCTCATCGTATAGCCGAAGAAGTCCGGATTGGGGTTTTCCAGCTTCTGATCGGTAATATTGATGACGCGCCGGCCGTCTTCCGCCTTAGCGGAGTGTAAATAGGCTTGCGCCATGCGGACAGGCGTCTGGGCGTTGACTTGCATTGCCCGGTTGTACGTCGCCAGGTCGAGCGTGGTTACATTATCGGATTCGAAGATCGAGGCCGAATTGACCAGCAGGCGCCAGTCCTCCAGTCGTGCCGCGAGCCGTTCGATCATCGCCACTGCAGCGTCGCCATCGGCCAGATCGCAGCGGACCGTTTCGACCGAGGGAAATACGGAGGCGAGCGCCTCGGCTTCTTTCCCCGAGTTGCGAAAGTGAATGACCACATGCCACCCGGCTTCGGAAAAACGGCGCGAAATGGCCGCGCCGATTCGCTTCGCGCCGCCGGTAATCAGAACGGCCGGGCGGGTCATGAGGTGCCCGATTCGCGAGACATGGACCACCTGTTACACTGTCTTGGATACAAAAAAGCCGGCCAGGCGGGAGAGGACTCGTCGGCGGGCGGGCAACAGCGCACGAAGGGAACCGGAGAAACAATCACAGCTCGTCCCTTGGACCATATTTGGCCTGTATAGGAAATACCCTAGCCAAAATCGCCCCTGCAGAGGGGCGATATCCTGTCTAGAATGTATCGATCCTGGAATCCGAAAACGGGCCTTTGAATTCACGTGAATAGTCCTGATCGGGCAAAGCCTTGGCTAGAGCTGCCGCATCGACTCTGCAGGCGAAGACATGGTGCTCGATGTCGACGGTTACCAGGCCGTAGACAGGATCGAGATTTTCCATCGAAACACCGAGCTTCGCCGCGGCATGCGACAGCTCGGCATTGGCGGCCAACTTTACCGTTACCAGCATCCAATCGTGTTCGGCCTTGCACATAGTCATATACCGAGATGGTTGGCCGCAGCATCCATGTCAACGATACCGAAGCCGTTCTGCGGGTTCCAGTCGCTTCCGGCCTGGGCTTCTTGAGTGGTTTGGCGCAGTGCGTCGAACATCGCTGACGAAGCGAGCGTATTCTGTGGCATGCCGCTTCGCAATGCGGCGACACACCCGGCCGCCACGGGACAGGCGGCTGAGGTTCCGCTATCGGGAAAGCCGCCTACGTTTGATCCCTGGAAATGGGTGGCGCATGCCAGATCGGGTTTTTCGTCCGCTCCCATGCCGGGAATGGGAGGTCCTTCGGAGGAATAGCCGATCCGTCCCCCGGAGACGTCGACTCCGGCAAGGGTGAGCACATCGTGGTGGGCATTGGCTCCCCGGATACTGTGCGTAACGACTCCATGGCACTTGCTCGCAGGACACTCGCTACCACAGTTCCCGGCCGCGAAGACGATATCGACGTTACGCGCGGCAAGGCTGGCCACGCGTTGATTGAAGGGATGATCGGGATTGTCGATATACCGGCCCGGATGCCCTTCGGCGAAATCCCAGTCAGGATGGTAGACACCCCAACTGTTGTTGACGACCAGCGAATCGTAATTCTGGCGGTTCGGCCCGAACGAAACACTCCAGAACGCTTCCAGATCCGAATAGGCCTTGAGGGCATCGGACAAGGCGCCGGCCATGATCGAACTGCCTCCGGCACCACCCATTTGCGAGATGATCGGATAATCGAGCAACCGCGCCTCCGGAGCGGCTATAAGCGCGTCGAACGCGCACATCGTACCATGGCCGGCCGGATGTCCGCCGGCGGGGATTGCCCGTCCCTGCCGGACGATCATTTCTATCGGGTTCCAGAGAACCGACCGGTCGACGGCTGAATTGGGAAGGCCCAGTCCGGTCAGATGGGCGGCTGAAATACCCGTATCCATGATCGCGACTGCCACCCTGTCGCCCCGATGGCCCCGCGCATGAACGGCTGCCATGTTGTGCAAGGTGCGGACATCATCGGCGTCGCCATGAGCCGGGTCGCCGGGGCATATCGGAAAGGCGGCGATATCGATATCCGAATATACCGGCTTGCCGTTGACATAGCCCTCCATCGCTATCTCTTCCGGGACAACGGCCCTGACGACGAAATTGGCGGATTCACTGGGTTCGACCGCAGCGAAGCCCTGGTCGCTTTTGCCATCGCCTATGGGAACGGCAGGGTATGTGTCGTCGATCATCATGTTGGCGGGCAATTCGGCCGCCTGTTTGCTGGCGGAAGCTATCGAGCGCGTGGATTCGTAACCATATGCCTCGACATCGATGTCGCCGGTTTCATCGTCAACCTGCAGCGAAGCAGAGTCGGATGCGCTTTCAACCAATGCATCCTCATTTTCCATGACTATAAGTACGCGGCGCATAGTCGAAACCTCCCTGATATGGATTTAGATATCAATGAGAGCATATTATTATGGCGTAAAAGTGCTGGTTATATTTAATATGAAAGCAATTTCTTGGCCTATTACTTTCCAATCGCTTCCCGGTCGAGCTGCGCCCTACTTTTCTTTTCGGCAGCGGTCTTGAGTTGGCCGCAGGCGGCATCGATATCGCGCCCGCGCGGTGTGCGCACGGGTGCGGAAATTCCGGCTGCGAATACTATGTCGGAGAAGCTCTTTATCCGCTCGGGATCGGAGCATTCGTAAGCTGCGTCGGGCCATGGATTGAACGGGATCAGGTTCACCTTGGCGGGCAATCTGAACCGCTTGATCAGCCGGACCAGTTCGTGTGCATGCTCGTCGCTGTCGTTGGTATCCTTGAGCATCACGTATTCGAACGTGATCCGGCGTGCATTGGAGGAGCCGGGATAGGCAGCGCATGCCGCGAGCAGTTCCTCGATGCCGTACTTCCTGTTCAGCGGTACGAGTTCGTCGCGAATCTCCTTGGTCACCGCATGGAGCGATACCGCGAGGTTCACGCCGATTTCCTCGCCGCAGCGCTCCATCATCGGCACCACGCCGCTGGTCGACAGCGTGATCCGCCGCTTGGACAGGGCCAGGCCTTCGCCGTCCATCACCAGGCGCAGCGCGTCGCGGACATTGTCGAAATTGTAGAGCGGCTCGCCCATGCCCATCATCACGATATTGGTCAGCAGCCGGCCATCGGCGCGATATTCGGTTTCGCGCGCCTCGTCGTGATTATCGCCATCCTGGCGAAAGCCGGGATCGCTGTCGGTCTGTTCGAACGTGTCGGGACCCGACTCCGGCTTACGGCGGGATGACGGGGGTTTTTGAATAGTGGCGGCATTCGGCCATTCGCCCAGCGCGTCGCGGGCCAGCATGACCTGGCCGACGATCTCGCCGGGCGTGAGGTTGCGTACCAGCCGCATCGTCCCGGTATGGCAGAAGCGACAATTGAGCGTGCAGCCGACCTGGCTCGAAACGCACAGCGTCCCGCGATCGGCATCGGGGATGAAGACCATTTCGAAATCGTGGCCGTCCTCGGTCCGCAGCAGCCACTTGCGCGTGCCGTCGGTTGAATGCTGCGCTTCGACCACATGCGGTCGCCCCGCCACGAACCGCTCCGCCATCCACGGGCGCATTGTCTTGGCGAGGTCGGTCATCGCCTCGAAATCGGTCACGCCGCGATGATAGAGCCAGTGATAGACCTGCTTGGCGCGCAGCTTGGCCTGTTTGGGATCGAGCCCGGCCTCTTCGAACAGCGTGCGAATGCGGGCCTTGGGCAGGCCGAGCAGGTCCACGCGGCCGTCAAGGCGTGGCGTGATATCGCGCGCAACGGGCACCGGATCCACCTGTCCGGGGATAGGCATGAGGTTGGTGTCGGCCATGGGAGCGCGCGATATAGGCGGCGAGGGTGCTTTTGGCTAGCGCCCGGGGCGGGCGCAGCCGACGGTAGCTGCATCCATAGCTGTCGCCGCACCGTCGAGATCGTAGGTATCGAAAAAACGCCGCCCGCGCGCATCGGTGGCGCTCACGGTCATGCTTCGGGCCGAGCGCATGGCAGCGACGATCGCCGCATCCATTGCCTTGCCTTGTGCCCAGGCATCTCCGCCGCCGCCGATAAGTTCGAAGCTGCGGCTGCCGATGCGCAGGACGATCGGGCGGTTTTGGGCCATCTTGCGCGACAGGCGCAGGTGGACTTGCCCGCGAATATTGCGCCGAGGCCAGGTGCCGATACTGGCAAAAGGCTGGTAGTCGCGTTGCCGGCTGCTCGGGGTCGGCTGGGCAATGGCGTAGCAGCGTGGCACCGATGGATCGCGGAATGCGCCCCAGTCGGAATATATGCCGAGACTGTCCCTGGCCGTTGCGGGGACGGCAAGTACGAGCAAGAAGAGGGCAGGCATGGTGAATCTAGGCATAGCCGATCGCCACCACTTCCCATTCCTTTGCTCCCGACGGCAAGCGCACGGTGCGCGAATCGCCGATAGCCGCACCGCGGAGCGTGCGGGCCATGGGGCTGGACCAGCCGATTTTCCCGGCGGCGGCATCCTGTTCGTCATCGCCAACCAGGGTGACGGTCTGTATGGTGTCGTCCTGGTCGGCCAGGGTGACGGTCGCGCCGAAAAAAACGCGATCCTTGTCTGGCTGTTCGGTTGGATCGATGATCCGCGCAGCCTTCATCCGGCGCGAAAGATGCGTTAGCTCGCGATCGATTTCACGCATCCGTTTGCGGCCATAGATGTAGTCGCCGTTCTCGCTGCGGTCGCCATTGCCGGCGGCCCAGCTTACGATTTCGACGATTTCCGGCCGTTCGGTGCCAAGCAGGTGGTCGTAGCGGGCCTTCAGCGCTGCGTAACCTACCGGGGTAATTGGGTTGGAAGCCGGTTTCATCGCCCGCTCAGCGCAGGAAATCGCCCGCCTTGCGCGGATTGCCGTAGCGAACCTGGTCCGGATATAGTTGCTCATAGACTGCGGCATTCTCGATCACGCGCTGGACGTAATTCTTGGTCTCGTAGATCGGAATGCGTTCGATCCAGGTCACCCAGTCGACCCCGCCATTGCGCGGGTCGCCATTGCGGCGGAGCCACTTGTTCACATTGCCCGGCCCGGCATTGTACGCCGCGATGGCGAGTGGATAAGCGCCGCGGTAATAGTCCATCATCCGCGAGAAATAGGCATCGCCGAGCCGGATATTGTAGCTTGGGCTCGTGATCAGGTTGGCCGACATATACTGCATGCCGAGCTTACCCGCCTGCTCGCGCGCAGTGCCGGGCATGAGCTGCATCAGGCCGCGCGCGCCGGCATGGCTGATCGCGTTCTGGGCGAACTGGCTTTCCTGTCGCGAGATCGCATGGACCATGGTCCAGTTGGTGCCCGGAGGCGTCTGGAGCGTGGGAAAACCCTGCGTCACGAACTGGCGAAGCCCGTCCGCGCCGGCGGCTTCCGCGACATTCACGGCGAGGTCACGCCGCCCGGTTTCGCGGGCGAGGTTGGCGACCAGGGCGTGCTCGGCGGGCGTGTCGGCCTGTCGCGCGATCGCACGGTAGAACTGGATGCCGGTGCGCCAGGGGCTTGCACGCGAGACTTCGCGCACGGCGTTGGTGAGCGGCGCGGAATCGAATGCCGCCCGCTGTGCAGGCGTCGGCGGCGTCCCGATGCCTGCGGCTTGCAACGACGGTTCGCGCCCCAGCTTGGCAAGTGCGAGCTGGCCGTAGAAGCGGTCCTGATAGGCCGCGGCCATTTCGAAATAGCGCTGTGCGTCGCTGCGGCTGCCGGCGCGCTCGCTGGCCAGACCTGCCCAATAGAAACCCTTGGAGCGAGTCTGTGGGGTCTGCGCCGCAGCACCGTAGCGATAGAAGAGCGGTGCGGCCGAGCGGGCATCTCCGCTGTTCCACAGCGCCTTGGTTCCGCCAAGCCACATCAGGGACGTGTAGTCGTCGCGCAGGCGATAGGACATTCTGGAGATATCCGCGCCCGGAGCGAACAGGTCATCGACCTTGGAGGCGATTTGCGTCGCCTGACGCGAACCGGCCCCGCGCGCGATTCGTAGAGCCTGGCCGACAAAGTCCTGTGCATCGTGCGGCAAACGCGCAAAATCCGGGCGATTGGCGAGCAGGTCGATCGCTCGCGGAAGCTGACGGCTTGAACGGTAGTACCGCGCGAGATTGTAGACATAGCCTGGGTCGCTGCGAGCACCGGACGGTATCGACAGCCCGGTGCTGTCCGGCGTTCCACCCTGGATCAGGGCCAGCCGTGCCATCGCCGTGTCGCGGTATGCGGGCGATACATTGATGATCTGGCGAACGGCGGCTTCCGCCTTGCCCTGCCATAGCAGTGCATCCATCCGCGCATCGTGATCCTCGGCGGTAAAGCGCGATCCGAACAGACCCATGATATAGGCTTCGGACGGGCTGCTCATATCTCCGCCCCGCCATGCATCGCGCGCGACCTGGAACGCTTCGGAGCGCCGGGTGCTGGCCAGCGCCAATGCATAGCGCGCCCGCGCGAGATTCGTCAGCGGCGGGTACCTGTCGAAAAAGGCAACCAGACGCTCGGCGCCGATTGGCTCGCGATCGAGCGCCTTTTCGGCATAGCGCCGTAGCCGGTCCTCGCGCGGGAAACCGGGATAGGCGAGTACGAAACCGGCATAGTCGTCGAACCGCATCCGGTCGTTGCCGGTCAGAAACTCCCACCTGTCGATCGCCTGTGCCATGCGCGTAGGCGCTCGTGCGATCATTTGCTGCCGTGCGCGATCCCAGCTTGCCGCGTCTTGTCCCGCAAGGGGTGCCGGAACGGCTAGTGCAGGTGTTGCAAGCAAGGCAAAGGCAGTCAGGTGTGTGCGAACCATGCTGGACATGTTGTCGGTGGGCTCCTTATCAGGTGCTGAATGAAATTCCCCATGCGTACGAGAGATGCAAGTGTGTTTTGCTATGGGGCCATGGAAGGGACAAGGTAAATGTTCACGGGCTCGATTCCCGCTCTGGTGACTCCTTTTCGCGACGGAACGTTTGACGAGGACGCTTTCAGAAGGCTGGTCGACTGGCAGATCGACCAGGGAAGCAAGGCACTGGTGCCCTGCGGCACGACCGGCGAAGCCTCGACGCTGTCCAATGCCGAACACCATCGGGTGATCGAAGTCTGCATCGAGCAGGCCGAGGGGCGGGTGCCAGTCATTGCGGGGTGCGGCAGCAACGATACCCGCAATGCGGTGCTGCACATGCAGTTTTCCAAGAAAGCCGGGGCGGCCGCGGGGCTATGCGTCGCACCGTATTACAACCGCCCGAGCCAGGCCGGGCTGCTGGCGCATTTCAGCCACCTTGCGGAGAATTGCGACCTGCCGATAGTGCTTTACAACGTACCTGGCCGGACGGTGACCGATATCGCGCCGGAGACCACGGTGGAACTCGCCAACCGCTTTCCCGCCAGTATCGTTGCGATCAAGGATGCAAGCGAAGACCTGTCGCGCGTTGCCGATCATCGCATGGGAATCGGGCGTGATTTCTGTCAGCTCTCGGGCAATGACGAACTGGCGCTGCCGTTCAATGCGGCTGGCGGCAGGGGATGTATCTCTGTGACGGCGAATGTCGCTCCGGCGCTGTGCGCCGAATTCCAGCAGGCGTGCGCCGACAACGATCTGGTCAAGGCGCGCGAACTGAACGATCGCCTCTACCCGCTCCACTATGCGATGTTCGGGGATGCCTCGCCCGCGCCGGTAAAATACGCCTTGAGCCGGGTCCATGACTGGCTGACCGACGAGGTACGGCTGCCGCTTTGCAAGGCCAATGACCATGCACGCAAGGCGGTGGACGAGGCGCTGAAGCATGCGGGGATAGTTTAGATATCGTGACCCTTTCTGGATCGTCGCCCCTGCGCAGGCAGGGGGCCGGATAAGCTGTTGATGTCTGGTCGAGAGACTGAATTAGGGTAATTGTTTGCTAAGGTTGTCTAGACTCCTGCCTGTGCAAGGGAGGCGAACAAGGAGGAAAACATGCAAAAGCTATTCGGTAGTGTTCTGGTCCTCCTCTTGGCCGGCTGCGCCACCATGCCGGCCAAGCGCGACAGCCTAGATGCGATCGCGCAGGATTACCTGTTGCTCCAGCTCACTATCGGCGAGAAGGAGACGGGTTATATCGATGCTTATTACGGGCCTGCGAAAGTGCAGGAACAGGCCCGCTCCGAAGCCGCAGGGCAATCATTGCCTCTGCTTGAGGCCAGGGTTGCTGCACTCACGATCCGGGCGCGGGAATTCGCCGATGATGGCGTCGAAGGTGATACGCTCGAAGAACGGCGGGCGCGGTTCCTGGCCGCGCAGATGGTAGCTGCCCGCACGCGGCTGAGGATGATGCGCGGAGAGAAACTGTCCTTCGTCGATGAAGCGGAGGGATTGTTCGGCGTCCGGCCCGAATTGCGCGACCTGTCCACGTTCGATCCTGTGGTCGCGCGGATCGAGAAGCTGGTACCCGGCGAAGGAGCGCCATGGCAACGGATCGATGACTATCAGAAGCAATTCAATGTCCCGAAAGAGAAACTCGCTCCGGTATTCGATGCGGCGATCGCCGAGTGCAAGCGGCGGACCTTGCGCCATCTCGACATGCCGACAGGAGAGAGTTTCGATCTCGGTTATGTCACCGACAAGCCGTGGAGCGGCTACAACTACTACAAGGGCGGTTATCACAGCCGGATCGAGATCAATACCGACCTGCCGACGCGGTTGGACCGGGCAGTCGATCTCGGTTGCCACGAAGGGTATCCAGGGCACCATGCGTTCAATGCGCTGCTGGAGCAGAAACTGGTTGGCGAGCGCGGCTGGATCGAGTTTTCCGTCTACCCGCTCTACTCGCCGCAGTCGCTGATTGCCGAGGGATCGGCCAATCACGGGATCGAGCTGGCCTTTCCGGGCAACGAGCAACTGGGCTTCGAAAGCGAAGTGCTCGCGCCACTGGCAGGCATTCCGGCCGATGAACTGGCAACCTACGCCCGCTTGCGCGAGGCGATGCGCGATCTCGGCCCGGCTCGCTACACTATCGCCTCGCAATATCTGGCTGGCGATATCGATGCCGAGGCAGCAAAAGGACTGCTCCAGCGCTATCAGTTCGTTTCACCCGAGCGCGCGGCGCAATCGCTCGAATTCATCGATACCTATCGCAGCTACATCATCAATTACGGGCTGGGCCGCGACATGGTGCGCCGGTCGGTCGAAGCCGTCGGGCCAAGCCAGGATGCACGCTGGGCGCGGATGATCGAAATACTCAGCGAGCCGACCCTGCCTTCGGACTTGTGAAGGCTCCTCTTTCGCTTTTCCGGCCAAGAGCCTAGAGGCCGTGCCATCATGGCTCGCCCGAAACCCGAGGCTTTCGACAAGCAGAAGACCGTTGCCGAGAACCGGCGCGCACGGTTCGATTATCATGTCGAAGATAGGTTCGAAGCCGGGCTGGCGCTGCAGGGAACCGAAGTAAAGGCCTTGCGGGCGGGCGAGGCGAGCATAGCGGAAAGCTATGCCGAGATTCGCGATGGCGAGGTGTGGCTGGTGAATGCCAACATCCCCGAATTCAGCCATGGCAACCGTAACAATCACGAGCCGCGACGCCCGCGAAAGCTGTTGCTCCATGGGCGAGAGATCAATCGGTTGCTGGGCGCGGTCGAGCGCAAGGGCATGACGCTGGTCCCGCTGTCGATCTACTTCAACAGGACGGGCAGGGCCAAGGTCGAGCTGGCCCTGGCCAAGGGCAGACAGGCACATGACAAGCGCCAGCACATCAAGGATCGCGACTGGAAGCGGGACAAGGCGCGCGTGATGCGCGAGCAAGGTTAGGCGAGTCCGGAATTCAGCCTCTGGCCATCGGCTTTTTGCTACCCATGTCGGTTGTCATGGCCACCTCGTCTAAAACCCGCTTTCCGCCCTTGCGCTTCGGTGCGGCGGCGCGCAATGCGGCTGGGATACGATGACCGACATTCGATCCAAGACTTTCCTCGCGGACTTGATCCGCAAATACATGCCGTCGCGCGAAGAGATGGCAAAGAACAAGTATCTTGCTCCGATAGCACATCGCTTCCTCACTCCGGAATTGTGGCGTTTTACCCGCCGCTCCGTCCCGCGAGGCGTCGCACTCGGCTTGTTCGCGGCCTTTATCGTGCCCGTCGGACAGATCTTCCTGGCCGCTTTCCTCGCCCTTCCGGCACGAGCCAACGTGCCGCTGTCGGCGCTGGTGACGTTCGTTACCAACCCTTTCACGATCCCGTTCTGGCTGTTCGTCGCCAATCGTGTGGGGCGCTTTGTCCTGAAAGTGGATCAGGCTACCGGAGGCGCGGCGCAGGCGGAAATGCAAAGCGGGCGCTGGGCGGATGTGATGTGGTGGGTCAACGGTGCCGGGGTCACTGCGTTTGGATTCGTCGTCATGTCCATCCTGTCCGCGGCGACAGGCTACCTTCTTTCGAGCCTGGTCTGGCGCATGCTGGTCATGCGTAAACGCAAGCGGCGCCTCGGCCGGATGGATGCGGGGCATGGCCGGAGGCTGGAGACCAGCGAGGGATGATGGGACGGATCGTTGGCGCAGACAGGACGCAGGGCATGCTGGCAATCGGCTTGCTGCTGGCCCTTGCGGCAAGCGTATCCTTGCTGTGGCTGGTGACCCGCGAACCCGTTCTGACGCTCGGCTATGGCGTCGGCCTTGCCGCGCTGATGACCATGGGGCTGCTGCTGGTCAGGTTCCGTACTTCTTCGAAGGTGGAAGAATTTCCGACAGCCGACTGGTCAGTGACGGTCGTTGCGATCGAGCAGCCGGACCTTGGCGTTGCAATCACCGATCGGGCCAATCGCCTCGTCTGCGCCAATACTGCGTTTGCCGAATGGTTCGGTGTTTCCCATTCGCCACCCAACCTGCCGCTCGACCGTGCCTCGCTCGAACGCCTCTCGCGCGCCACGCGCGAGGCATGGCGCGACGGGCAGGCGGAAGCAGGGCCTCTCGAAACGGATGACGGCCCGCATGCATGGCAGGCTTCGGCCGAACGGGCCGGACGCGGAGACGACCACCTCGTCTGGAGGTTCAGCCCCCAGATGACGGAAGATCCCGGTACCATGCTTGGCGATTGGCTCGCGGGGCCGTTGGGTGGCATGCTGTCGGCAGCCGGGATCGAGGCTGCCGTGGTCGAACCCGAGGGCACGATCCGTGCTGTCGCTCCCGGCTTTGCCGAGCGGGCAATGGGCGATCGCGAAGCGACTCTGGCTGGCCAGGAATTCGTCGCCCAGCTACGTTCCGATGCACGCGAGCGGATTTACTTCGCTCGCGAAGGGAAGCGGGGCAGCCCGCAAATGCTCGTCCAGGTGCCGCTCGCCGAAATGGGAGGAAACGCCGCGCTACCCGACGATGCGGCTTCGCTGATGCTGCTGATTGACAGCAGTGCCGGGATCGGTGGCGGCTGGGAAGGCGATGGCGGTACGGCGACTCCGCAGTTGGAGGCTCTGCTCGGGGCACTCCCACTCGGTCTCGCGATGACGGATCGCGATGGCCGTTTCCTGTTCGGCAACGACGCATTCCTGCGCGCGGTAGGCCTGGAAGGCAAGGCCTTGCCGCCATTTCCTTCGGACCTGGTGGTGAAGGAAGATAAGGGGGCATTGTCGGATACGGTACGGCGTTTCGGCAGAGGCCCCGCTCCGAGCGGCGATCTCGCGATCCGTCTTCGCTTCCGGCCGGAAGAACCGGTTTCGCTCGGCTTGGCCGGGGTACGCGGACTGGGCGAGGCGGCCGTGCTGCTCAGCCTGGCGGATTCGAGCGAGGAAACGAAGCTCAAGCACCAGGTCGCCCAGGCGACCAAGATGCAGGCTGTCGGCCAGTTGGCGGGCGGTGTGGCGCATGATTTCAACAACGTGCTGACGGCGATCATCGGCTATTGCGACCTGATGCTGTTGCGCCATATTCCCGGTGACAGCGATTACGATGATATCCAGCAGATCCGGGCCAACTCGAACCGTGCTGCCAGCCTGACGCGGCAATTGCTCGCTTTCAGCCGCCAGCAGACCTTGCGCCCCGAAGTCCTGCAACTGCCCGACGTGATCAGCGAAGTTAGCCAGCTTCTCAAGCGCTTGTTGGGCGAGAAGATCGAATTCAAGGTTCGCCACGATCGCGATCTTGGCCTGGTGCGTGCCGATCCGCAGCAATTGGAGCAGGTGATCGTCAACCTCGCCGTCAACGCGCGCGACGCGATCCAGTCTCGTCCGCGAAACGGACGCGGCGACAGTAAGGGCAAGGGCAAGAGCAAGCTGACACTCGCGACGCGCCGGGTAACCGCCGCCGATATCCGCAAGATGGGTTCCGATATCATCCCGCCCGACGATTATACCGTGTTGATCGTGCAGGATACCGGCGGGGGTATCCCGCAGGAACTCCTCGGCAAGATCTTCGAACCGTTCTTCACCACCAAGGACCAGGGGAAGGGCACTGGCCTCGGCCTGTCGACCGTCTATGGCATCGTCAAGCAGTCGGGCGGTTTCATCTTTGCCGATAACATCGCTGGCCCGGACGGCGAGCCCGAGGGAGCGCGTTTCACCATCTATTTCCCGGTCCACCGGGGCGAAATGCCGCGAAACAAGTCACCCGAACCTGCGAAAGCCACAAGCGAATGGTCCGGAGGCGGGAGGATATTGGTCGTCGAGGACGAAGACATGGTCCGTACCGTGGCCGAACGTGCCCTGTCCCGCGCCGGCTATTCCGTTGTTACTGCGGCCGACGGGGAAGAAGGCCTGGCGGCGATCGCCAACGATGGCGAATTCGACCTTGTCGTGTCCGATGTCGTGATGCCCGGGATGGACGGCCCGGCGATGGTGCGTGCCATCCGCAATGCAAGGCCCAACCTTCCGGTGTTGTTCATGTCCGGCTATGCCGAAGAACAGCTACGCAGCGAAATCGACGTCGAAGCCATGCATTTCATTTCCAAGCCTTTCAGCGTGCAGCAGATCGGCGAGAAGGTCGGAGAGGTACTCGCGCACTCGAGCAAATGATACGAAGTCACATTCAGTAGCGATACAGGCTGCACCGATAGGTTCGGGACGATTATTGGGGAGGACTGCCAATGACCAAGCTGCCAATCCACTTCACCGCGATTTCCCTGCTGGCCCTTGCCGGAGGCGGCACCCTGGCCCAGTCCGCGCCCGCTGATCCCGAGGCAACGGCGCAGGGCGATGTTTCGGTTACCATCTACAACAATGGCCAGGCGTTAGTGCAGGACATCCGCCAACTGCCGATATCCCGCGGCCGCAGCCGGATCGCGTTCCCCGATGTTTCGGCGCGTATCCGCCCGGAAACGTTGAGCTTCGCAGCCGCGAATGCCGCTATCGTGGAACAGAATTTCGATTTCGACCTGCTCACTCCGACCAAGCTGATGGAAAAGGCCATCGGCCAGACCATCACACTGATCAGGACCAATCCGGCGACGGGCCAGGAAACGCGCGAGCGGGCGACCGTTCTGTCTACCGCAGGCGGGGTGGTTGTGAGGATCGGCAACCGGATCGAGGTCCTGCGCGACGACGGGCTGCCTGTCCGCGCGATCTTCGACCGCGTTCCGCCGAACCTGCGCGCCCGTCCGACGCTTTCGGTGACTGTCGACAGCAATCGCGCCGGTACGCGCCCGGCCTCGATCCGCTACCTCACGCCGGGTCTCGGGTGGTCGGCCGATTATGTTTCGCTTTACGACGAGAGCAAGGGCACGATCGACATGCAGGGCTGGGTCACGTTGACCAACCAGACCGGCACCACCTTCCACAATGCCGATACATTGCTGATCGCCGGTAATCCCAACGCAGCCGGGCCAGGTCGAAACAGGCGAGGCGGCAACCGCAATCTCGTCCGGCCCGGCACCGAGAATTCGGGCCGCGAGCAAGTCGGCGAATTCTATCTCTATCCGATCGGCGCCCGGACCACGATCGCTAACAACCAGACCAAGCAGGTCAATTTCCTGGATGTGCAGAGCGTGCCCGCGCGCAAGGTCTATCGCCGCACCGTCAACTGGATGCAGAACGACAGCCAGCCCCTGGCAGTGTCCAGCCAGATCGCGTTCTCGACCTCGCGCGACCAGGGGCTTGGCGATGCCCTGCCATCCGGTACGGTCCGCTTTTACCAGCGTGACCGGCGCGGCACACCCCAGTTTATCGGCGAAAACAGCATCGGGCACACACCGATGGGCAGCGAATTGGCGCTTGCGACCGGCGAGGCATTCGACATCTACACCCAGGCGGAGGTCGAGAAGCGCGAGACGATCACCGCTGAGCAGTGGGAACGGAGTGCACGCTATCGTGTGATCCGTGACGGTGAGGTCGTCAAACAGGTCGAGGTGGAACGTCCGAAGAAATACTACCGCACCACCATGCGCTATACGTTCACCAATGCGAAAGCGGCGCCGGTCGAGGTGGATCTCGTCCAAGCCGGCCTCAGCCGTGGCTGGTGGTCGCTCGATTACCGTATCGTCAGCGAGGATCTCCCCGGCGAGCAACTCAATGCCGATCGGCGTAAATGGGTCGTGCCCGTGTCTGCCGAGGGCAGGCGCGTGATCCGCGTTACCTACGAAACCCGTTACTGAGATTCAGTGATGCGTATCGATAGTCATCATCGCGAGGAGCCGCAGGCGACGTGGCAATCCGTTGCGTCGCACCATGAGTTGCTTCGCTTTGGTCACAATGATGCATTGGATTTCATATCGAGAGAGAGCGGATAATGCGGTTGGCCGCATTTCTTCTTGCCCTGCTGGTTTTCGGAGCCGCGGTCGAAGCGCGTGAGATAGTCGATGCTTCCACGCCGCAAGACCTGTCGGTGACGGTCTATCGCGATCCGAACCGCGGTGAAGGGCAGGAAATGGATCGCGACTGGCCGCGGGGCTTCGCGATGATCAGCGAGATGCGCACTGTTACCCTGCCGCCGGGGGAAAGCACGATCCGTTTCGAAGGCGTGGCCGAAGGGATGGTCGCGGTCAGTGCGATCGTCACCGGCCTGCCGGGCGGGACGATCGAGAAAAACCGCAATGCCGAACTGCTCTCTCCCGCCGCGCTGGTAAACGGCGCGCTCGGCAACCGGGTGACGATCACCAGGACCAACCCGGCGAGCGGGCAGGCGCGGTCGGAGCAGGCGATCGTCCGCACCCGCGCGGATGGCGGCCTGGTGCTCCAGACGCAGGACGGGTTCGAGGCGGTCCGCTGCTCGGGCTTGCCCGAAAAACTGGCTTACGAACGCATACCGCGCGGGCTGTCGGCCAAGCCGGTATTCTCCATTGACACCAGCGACGAGGCGGGCGGGACGCACACCGTCACCCTGACCTATCTCGCCTGGGGATTCGACTGGCAGGCGAATTACGTCGGCACGCTGCAACGCGGGGACGGCACGGGCAAGTTCGCCATGCAACTGATGAGCTGGCTCACGATCCTCAACGATAACAGCCAATCGTTTCCCGATGCGGATCTGCTGGCGGTTGCGGGCACGATCAATGTCGAAAGCGATTTCGAGGACCTGTCCGATCCGCCGGTCGCCAGGCCGTTGCGGTTGACCTGCTATCCGCTCGGCAGCACGGCGGCGGGTTCACCATTGAATCACCCACCGCCACCGCCGCCGCTCTTCCTTGCGCCACCGGTGGCCGCGGAGGCGATGGCCGACGGGGTGATCATGGTCACCGGTTCCCGGGTGCGGCAGGAACAGGTTCTCGAGCGGATGATGGCTGGTGAAGAAGATCTCGGTGACCTCAAGCTCTATCGCGTGCCGGAGCCGGTCACCGTTGCGGCCAGGGGCCTCAAGCAGGTCGCATTCCTGAATAAGGACGAGGTCGAAGCCGAGTTCCTCTATCGCGCCGAATGCGACCCCTACGATTACTTCGATGCGGATGACGATTCGGGCGGTCTCGAGCCGATGCAAATGCTACTGGTGATCAGGAACGAGGAAAAGAAGGGGCTGGGCGCCGCCCTGCCGATGGGAGGGCTGGCGGTTTTCGAACCGGGTTCGTTCGGCCCCCAGCTCGTCGGCGAACCAAGCCTGCGCGATTATGCGGTCGGGCAGGATATCGAACTGGAAATGGGCACCAGCGCGCAGGTTTTCGCGCAATGCGCGATCGCTGGTGAAAGCAACCCGGATGAAAACAGGCGCGAATGGACGAGAATGCGTGCCCGGCTCAGCAATGCGAATTCCAACCCCGTACGGGTGCGCATGGTGCTCGGCTGGCCGGGCGAGTGGGAAGTACGCTGGCCACGGCTCAAGCCGCTCGTGAAAGACGGGCGGCGGGTTGTCGAATTTGTCGTAGCCGCGAATTCCACTCGCAGTTTCGACTGGAAAATCCGCAAGCCGAAAGAGGCGCTGGGCGATTGATCCGGGGGCAATGCGTACATGGCGTTTATCCCCTTCGCCTAAGGTATCGTCACTCTTCCTGCCTCACTCGTCACCCCAGCTTTCGCTGGCATGACAAAAAGGGGTGTGGAATTATCTTGGGCGAAGCGGAAAGAAGCAGCCTTTCGAAAAATTTCGTTCCCCCCTTGTTCCATGAGAACAAATAGGATACATGATCTTCCGATCGATAGTCGATAACGGGCATCAGCCCCTAGGCAAGCGAAGGAGGTCGTGCGATGGCGACGGCACTGAAACTGGTTGAGAAGGAAAGCAACGTGGACCGTCAAAAGGCGCTCGATGCCGCGCTGGCACAGATAGACCGCGCATTCGGCAAGGGTTCGGCGATGAAGCTCGGGTCGAAAGAGGCGATGGAGATCGAATCGATTTCCACCGGGTCGCTCGGCCTGGATATCGCGCTCGGGATCGGTGGCCTTCCCAAGGGGCGGGTTATCGAGGTTTACGGGCCGGAAAGCTCGGGCAAGACCACGCTCGCGCTGCATGTCATCGCCGAAGCGCAGAAGAATGGCGGTACCGCCGCTTTCGTCGATGCCGAGCATGCGCTCGACCCGGTCTATGCCAAGGCGTTGGGTGTCGATATCGACGAGTTGATCGTGTCGCAGCCCGATACGGGCGAGCAGGCGCTCGAGATTACCGATACGCTGGTCCGTTCCAATGCGGTGGACGTGCTGGTGGTCGATTCGGTTGCCGCGCTGGTCCCGCGGGCCGAGATCGAGGGTGAGATGGGCGACAGCCATGTCGGTCTGCAGGCACGGCTGATGAGCCAGAGCCTGCGCAAGCTGACCGGGTCGATCAATCGCTCCAAATGCATGGTGATCTTCATCAACCAGCTACGGATGAAGATTGGCGTGATGTATGGCAATCCGGAAGTGACGACGGGCGGTAATGCGCTGAAATTCTACGCCTCGGTCCGGCTCGATATCCGCCGTACCGGCCAGATCAAGGATCGCGACGAGATCATTGGCAACTCGACCCGGGTGAAAGTGGTCAAGAACAAGGTCGCACCGCCTTTCAAGCAGGTCGAATTCGACATCATGTATGGCGAAGGCATCTCCAAGATCGGCGAGATTCTTGACCTGGGCGTGAAAGCTGGCCTGGTCGAGAAATCGGGGAGCTGGTTCTCCCATGACAGCATACGGATCGGACAGGGACGTGAAAACGCCAAGACGTACTTGCGCGAAAATCGTGAAGTTTGCGACAAGTTGGAAGCCGCCATTCGCGGCCGCACCGACGAAGTCGCCGAGGAAATGATGACGGGCCCGGACGCGGACGCCTGACACGCATAGCCTCAAGCGGGTGCGAAAAGGGCGCCCGGAAAAATGGAAAACCGGCGCGAGCGTCTCCCCAGGCCCGTGCCGGTTTTTCTTTGCCTGCAATTCAGCGTGCCATGCGCATGACGGTGGAACGGTTTGCAATCCCGGACTGCAGTAACGACATCGCGGCCTCGGGGTTTTGCGCTGGCCGGCGAAGTGGAATAGGGGGTGCATGCAGTTCGGGTGAAGGGCTGTCTCGGTTGAGGAAGCTTCGTGAATCATCTGGCGCGAGGTGTGCATGTTTCGGACATGTCGCCGAACCTGTGAATGGAGAGTTGATTGACAGATCTGGCCGAATGGCAAGGGCGTGTAGGGCGCAAATGGGCGGATGAATGGCGCCGCACCGATCGCAGTTTCGGTGGGCTTACGGACCGCTTGCTGGGACAGGTCAGTTCGCGACCTTTTACCAATGCGCTGGATGTCGGCTGCGGGGCGGGGGAAATTTCCCTTGCGCTGGCGCGAGGCCATACCGGCAGCGAAATCCGGGGCGTGGATGTTAGTTCCGAACTGGTGGAAATTGCTTGTCAGCGCGGCGAACGTCTCGCCAATGTATCGTTCGAATGCGCCGATGTGGCGAGCTGGCATCCCGACCGCGGCTTCGTGCCTGATCTGCTGGTGTCGCGCCATGGCGTGATGTTCTTCAACGATCCGGTCGCCGCGTTCCGGCATCTTGCAACGATCGCGAGTGACGATGCCCGGCTTGTGTTTAGCTGCTTTCGGGATCTGTCGGAAAATCCATGGGCCGACCGTGTCATCGATTTGCTGCCGGCAGGATGGTCACAACCGCCATCGTCACTCGAACCCGGCCCCTTTGCGTTTGCGGACCAGGTACAAGTGCGAGGTATCCTGTCCGAGGCTGGCTGGACCGAGATTTTATTCGAACCGGTCGACTATGCTTTTATCGCCGGAGCGGGTGAGGCACCGGCCGAGGATGCGCTATCCTATTTCCTTGCGATTGGCCCGGCTGCCCGGGCGGCGGCGGAGCTGTCGGAGGACGAGCGGGCAAACTTCGTCGGCAGGTTGCGGCGTTTCCTCGGAAAAAACGTCGATCGCAATCTGGTGGCATTCAGGGCTTCTGCGTGGATAATCAGCGCGCACAAGAGGTGATAGCCCTTTCACGCGGATTTATCTGGCTTGTAGCTGGCGTGGCAAAGTCCTAACTCGCAGCCATGCAATCGACCAACGATATACGGCGCAGTTTTCTCGACTATTTTGCAGGCAACGGCCACGAGGTCGTGCCGAGCGCACCGCTGGTGCCTTATAACGATCCTACGCTGATGTTCGTGAATGCGGGCATGGTTCCGTTCAAGAACGTCTTCACCGGTCTGGAAACACCGCCCGGACCGATGGCCGCCAGCAGCCAGAAATGCGTCCGTGCGGGCGGCAAGCATAACGATCTGGATAATGTCGGATATACCGCGAGGCATCATACCTTTTTCGAAATGCTCGGAAATTTCTCTTTCGGGGATTATTTCAAGGAACAGGCGATCCTCCATGCATGGACGCTACTGACGAAAGAGTGGGGCCTGGCCGCCGACAAGCTGACGGCAACCATCTATCACACCGACGATGAAGCGTTCGAGCTGTGGCGCAAAATTTCCAATCTGCCGGAAGATCGCATCATTCGCATCGCCACGCATGACAATTTCTGGTCGATGGGTGAAACCGGCCCATGCGGTCCATGCAGCGAGATTTTCTATGACCACGGGGAACATATCCCCGGTGGTCCTCCCGGAACTCCGGACGAGGACGGCGACAGGTTCATTGAGATCTGGAACCTGGTCTTCATGCAGTTCGAGCAATCGGCGAACGGTTCTCGAAGCGAGCTTCCGAGCCCGTCGATTGATACCGGCATGGGCCTGGAGCGCATCGCTGCGGTCATGCAGGGCGTACACGACAATTACGATACGGATACCTTCAAGGGCCTTATCGCCGCTTCGGAAGGTTTCACAGGTGTAGCCGCCAAGGGCGAGCACCAGGCCAGCCATCGCGTGATAGCCGATCACTTGCGCTCGACCGGGTTCCTGCTCGCGGACGGCGTGTTGCCGTCGAACGAGGGCCGCGGTTATGTGCTGCGGCGCATCATGCGCCGTGCAATGCGTCATGCCCATCTTCTAGGGGCGGACAAGCCGCTTATGTACCGCATGGTGCCTGCGCTGGTGGCCGAAATGGGACAGGCTTATCCCGAGTTGCAACGCGGGCAGGCACTGATTGAGGAGGTGCTGGAGCGTGAAGAAACGCAGTTCCGCAAGACTCTCGAAAAAGGCTTGCGTCTGCTCGATGAAGCAACCGGGCCGATGGGAGAGGGCGACCGGCTCGATGGCGAGACCGCGTTCAAACTCTACGATACCTACGGCTTTCCTTATGATCTGACAGAAGATGCGCTGCGCGCGCGCGGCATCGGAGTCGATCGTGTCGGGTTCGATGCGGCGATGGAACGGCAGAAAGCCGCCGCGCGGGCTGCCTGGAAAGGTTCGGGCGAGGCGACTGATAGCGAAGTCTGGTTTGATATCGCCGAACGCGAAGGAGCTACCGAATTTACCGGGTACGCATCGACCGAGGGGGAAGGGACGGTTGTCGCCCTCGTCAGGGACGGAACCGAAGTCGAGAATGCGGGCGAGGGAGACGAACTCGTTGTCCTTGCCAACCAGACGCCCTTTTATGGCGAAAGCGGTGGACAGACCGGCGATATTGGCACGATCTCGACACCCGATGGCTTGCAGATCGAGATTCGCGATACATCCAAACCACTCGGCCGACTCCATGCGCATTGTGGAACCGTAATAACCGGTCGGGTCGCCAAGGGAGATACGATCCATCTTGCAGTCGATGCTACCCGCCGCGATCGTATTCGCGCCAACCATTCGGCGACACATCTCGTCCATGCCGCCTTGCGCAACCGCCTGGGCGATCATGTCACACAGAAAGGCTCGCTGGTGGCGGACGACCGGTTGCGGTTCGATTTTTCGCATCCCAGGCCGCTATCCGCCGAGGATATTTCCGCCATAGAGGCAGAAGTGAATGCCGAGATCCGCGCCAACGATCCGGTGGCAACGCGGTTGATGAGTCCGGACGATGCAGTCGAGGCCGGAGCATTGGCGCTGTTCGGAGAGAAGTACGGCGACGAAGTGCGCGTGCTGTCGATGGGTCGGAAGGGTGAAGGTGGGCGCAAATACTCGGTCGAGTTATGCGGCGGTACTCATGTAAAGGCGACGGGCGATATCGGTATTTTCCGGATCGTCTCGGAAAGTGCGGTCTCTTCTGGCATCCGCCGGATCGAAGCATTTACCGGCGAAGAGGCGCGGCAATGGCTCGTCGGACGCGAGGAAGCGCTCAAGGCGGTTGCCGGCACAATCAAGGCGGCACCGGAAGACGTTGTCGATCGTGTCGCGGCCTTGACCGAGGAGCGCAAGCGGCTGGAGAAAGAACTGGCCGACGCGAAAAAACAAATTGCCCTTGGCGGCGGCGCCGCACCCGGCCCGGCCGATGAAGAAATCGGCGGCGTGAAGTTCTCGGGTCAGGTTCTGGAGGGGCTGAATCCGAAAGAATTGAGAAGTTTGCTCGACGAGGCAAAAAAGCGGATGGGTTCGGGTGTTGCCGCAATCTGCGCGGTCAACGATGGCAGAGCTGCCTTTGCTGTCGCAGTTACCGATGATCTGACCGACCGTTTCGACGCCATAGACCTCGTCCGCAAGGGTGTAGAAGCATTGGGCGGGAAAGGTGGCGGGGGGCGCTCCGACATGGCTCAGGGCGGTGGCCCGGACGGATCTAAAACCGATGAAGCCTTCGCAGCAGTGAGGGCAGCCATAAAGGGATAATCGAATCGGTTTTCGGGTTATCCTTCGACAGTACTCGTGCGCAGTTTCGGTTTGTAATCGAGTGCGCCTTCCTCTTCGATCTTCGCCCGGAACTGGTCTCGCTTCTCGTGAATGGATGCGATCACGGGTCCCATTGGAACACCGATGTCCGCCAGGACCGCCTCGGATAGCTGGAGCGAACTTTCCAGTGTCTCGGGGACGGCATGGCTCGCTCCTGCACGATACAGCGCCGCAGCATGAGCGCTGTCGCGGGCGCGGGCAACGATCAGCAGGTCGGGATGCTCCTTGCGGAACTTGGTAACCATCCGCTGAGCCAGCACCGGTTCGTCCATGGTTAGCACTATGGCAGGTGCGGTTTCGATACCGAGGCGGCTGAGGGCATCACCGCGCACTGCATCGCCGAACGTCGCGCGATAGCCATCGCGCTTGGCCCGTTCGATGAGATCCGCATCCGAATCGATTGCGACATAAGGCCGGTCGTGGGCATCGAGCATTTGCGCGATCAGGCGCCCCACGCGACCGATTCCGACAAGAATAACCCGCGGGTCGTCGCGGTCGTCTTCGGGCAGTTCGGGGACCGGTTCGACCCGTCGTGCAATCGTCCGCCCGAGCATTGCCAGCAACGGGGTGATCGTCAGGCCTATCGCGGTGACGATCTGCCAGAACTGCGCGGTGCCTGGCTGGATCAGCAGTGCGGAACTGGCGGCCGCCATCACGATCAGGGTCGTTTCCGAAGGGCTGGCCATCAGGATGCCGGTTTCCGTTGCCGTGCTGCGTCGCGCTCCCATCAGGCGTAGCAACAAGCCGGTGACTATGGCCTTGAATGTAAGGACCAGCACCACGGCAAGTAGGATGGAACCGAGGTTGGCCCAGATAGTCGAAAGATCGATCGACATGCCCACTGTAATCAGGAACACGCCCAGTGCGAGGCCCTTGAACGGCTCCATTATTGCTTCGATTTCGGCGTGATATTCGGTTTCGGCAATCAGGAGGCCCGCGATCAGGGCGCCAACGATAGGCGATAGCCCGACCGCTGCCGTCGCCAGGCTGGCGCCGATAACTACCAGCATGGTCGCGGCGAGAAACAGTTCGGGGCTCTTGGTGCGTGCCGCCTGCGCGAACAATCTGGGCAGGGCGAAGCGACCGATAACCAGCAATGCCATCACCACGAGGCCGCCTTGCCATAACGTACCGAGCAGTCCCTCCCAGCCTTCCGCCTGGGCGTGAGGGGCCATGGCGCCGAGCATGAAAATGACCGGCACGATCATGATATCCTCGAACAGCAACATCGACAGCGCCGCGCGTCCGACCGGGGTCTTGGTCCCCGAGATCGGCAGCACGATGGCGGTTGACGAGAAGGCCAGCGCAAGACCGAGACCGATGGCACCGGCCCAGTATTGCCCCATCATTGCCAGGACCATGGCAATGGAGGTCCCGATGATGATCAGCTCCAGCGCGCCTAGCCCAAAAACCAGTTTTCGCAATTGCCACAATCGGTTGAAGGACAATTCAAGACCAATTGTGAAGAGCAGGAGGATGATCCCGAACTCGGCGAACGGTTCGAGTCCCTCGGGATCGCTGATGGTTATATGGCCTAACCAGTCATATTCGTAGACATGTTTGCCGAGTCCGTAGGGACCTACGGCTATGCCGATGAGAATGAACCCGATGACAGGGGTGATCTTGAAACGGGTGAAGACCGGGATCACTATGCCGGCAGCGCCCAGGATGACCAGGGCGTCGGACAGCATCGGTGATGGAGAAAGTTCGCCCGCCATGGGCGCAGACTACTCGCGCCCGGGGCCTATGTCATCACGCGATCGGGATTATCCTCTACCCCGGTCGGCCTGCGGGCTATGCCCAGCCGGCCATCTCGGTTTCGAGATTGGTTACGATCGCTTCGAAGAATTGCTCGGTAGTAAGCCAGTTCTGCTGAGGGCCGATCAGAAGGGCGAGATCCTTGGTCATCTTGCCGCTTTCGACCGTCTCGATGCAAATGCGTTCGAGCGTTTCGGCGAATTTCACGACGTCGGGTGTGTCGTCGAACTTGCCGCGATACATCAGGCCCCGGGTCCAGGCGAAGATGCTGGCTATGGGGTTGGTGGAAGTCGCCTTGCCTTCCTGATGCTGGCGATAGTGGCGGGTCACTGTACCATGCGCCGCTTCGGCTTCCACGGTGTTGCCGTCGGGCGTCATCAGCACCGAAGTCATCAGGCCCAGCGAGCCGAATCCCTGCGCAACCGTATCCGACTGTACATCGCCGTCATAGTTCTTGCAGGCCCATACGAACTTGCCGTTCCACTTGAGCGCGGCAGCGACCATGTCGTCGATCAGGCGATGTTCGTAGGTAATGCCGGCTTTTTCGAACTTGTCGGCGAATTCGGTATCGAACACCTCCTGGAACAGGTCCTTGAAGCGACCGTCATAGGCCTTCATGATCGTGTTCTTGGTCGACAGGTAAACCGGCCAGCCGCGGTTGAGGCCGTAATTCATCGATGCGCGTGCGAAATCGCGAATCGAATCGTCGAGATTGTACATGGCCATCGCAACGCCGCTTGACTGGAACTCGTAGACGTCGAGGTCGATCTTCCGACCGTCTTCGCCTTCGAAGACCAGACGCAGCTTGCCGGCGCCCGGGATGAGCGTGTCGGTGGCGCGGTATTGATCCCCGAAAGCATGGCGCCCGACCACGATCGGATCGGTCCAGCCGGGTACGAGGCGCGGTACGTTGTCGATCACGATCGGTTCACGGAAAACGACTCCACCAAGGATGTTGCGGATCGTCCCGTTGGGCGAACGCCACATTTTTTTCAGGTCGAATTCTTCGACGCGCGCTTCGTCGGGCGTAATGGTCGCGCATTTCACCCCGACCCCATGCTCTTTGATCGCATTGGCGGCATCGATAGTGATCTGGTCGTCGGTCTCGTCGCGCTTTTCAATCGACAGGTCGTAATATTTCAGATCGATATCGAGATAGGGCAAAATCAGCCGTTCGCGAATCCATTGCCAGATGATCTTCGTCATTTCGTCGCCGTCGAGTTCAACGACCGGATTCTTGACCTGAATTTTCTGCATGTCTGCCCTGTTGTCTGGAATGTCGGTATGAAAACGTTGCGCGCGCTTTAGCAGAGGGTGGGCAAGGCGCAAGGGAACGCATGGCAAATGAAAAGCCTGCCGGAACATGACGGGCTTCCAA
This sequence comes from Parerythrobacter sp., assembly GCA_028289565.1. Lineage (GTDB taxonomy): Bacteria > Pseudomonadota > Alphaproteobacteria > Sphingomonadales > Sphingomonadaceae > JANQPE01. Next base: position 5,423 of record JANQPE010000130.1, on the reverse strand, counting down.
ACGATCCCGGATCGAGTTCCGGGATGATGACCGATGCAGAAAAGGCGCCGTTGCCGCGGCGCCTTTTGCGTTTCCTGTTTCGATGGTGGGCGTAGGAAGAGTTGAACTTCCGACCCCTGCAATGTCAATACAGTGCTCTACCACTGAGCTATACGCCCGCACCATCGTATGCGTTGCACGGGGTGTTCCCCATGCGGCAAGGCGCGCCATTTAGCGATACGCTCAACAGCGCGCAAGAGCCTTGCGATATCAGAGCGACGCGGCGGTCTGGTCTTCGAAAACGCGTTCTACTTCGAGCACCAGATCGCGCAGGTGAAACGGTTTGGAGAGCACCTTGGCTTGCGGTTGTTCACGACTGGCCTTGAGCGTGACTGCGGCGAATCCGGTAATGAACATTACCTTTGTGCGCGGGCTGATTTCGTTGCAGTGCTGGGCCAGCTCGATCCCGTCCATCTCCGGCATGACAATGTCGGACAGGAGCAGGTCGAATTGCTGCTCGTTCAACAGCGGCAGGGCTTCCGTCCCGCGATCGACGGAGACGACCTCGTATCCGGCATTCTCAAGCGCACGGCTGATATAGCCGCGCATGGCTTCTTCATCCTCGGCAAGGAGGATCCGCAATGCGCTACTCTCGTTCATGAAACCCCCGATAGCGCAATTGGCTTAAGAAATCTTTCGTACCGACGAACCTGCCCTGCTTTGACACAGGGTATTTTCCGGTCCAGCACGGCCCGATGGCCAGAATGGAGACGGATTCCCGGGAGGTAATGGAAAGTGCCGGTGGCAGAATACCCGGCACCAACAGCCCTGCATTCACCTTGACCATGCCGGACGACGCGCCGATTCCGATACTGATTGCGGCTCCGCATGCCGGTCGGGAATACCCCGAGCCCGTCTTGCAGCGCATGCGCGATGCCGAATACAGCGCGCTGAGGCTCGAGGATCGCCATGTCGACGATCTTGCTACACGGGTTGCCCTTGAGACAGGGGCCGGACTGCTGGTTGCCCATGCCCCGCGCGCCATGCTCGATCTCAATCGGGCCGGTGACGATATCGATTGGGCAATGATTGCCCAGGGCGGCCCGCAAGAGCGACGCAATTCTCTGCTCAATCGTCGTTCGCGCAGTGGGCTGGGCCTTGTTCCACGCCGGTTGGGCGGGCTTGGCGAGATCTGGAGTTCGCGGCTCTCATACAGCGAGCTCAAGGAGCGTGTGGAAACCATCCATCACCCATATCATCTGGCGCTCGGTCGGGCGCTGGAATCGCTTCGTGACCGTTGGGGAGCGGCAGTGCTGCTCGATTTCCATTCCATGCCGCCGCTCAGGCCGCGGTTTCCGGAAGATATGCCGGCAGAGTTCGTAATCGGGGATCGTTTCGGCGCATCGTGCGACGATGCTCTGGTCGCCGGGGCGTTCGCCTATTTCGCTTCGCATGAGCGCCGGGCAGCGCATAACCGGCCTTACGCGGGAGGTTACATCCTCGATCGCCATGCTGCTCCGGCCCGCGGAATTCATGGGATACAGCTCGAAATATGCCGTTCGCTCTATCTCGACGCGCGCCTGGCGGAACCGAGTGCGAGGTTGCCGAGCGTGGCCAAGCTCCTGATCGGACTCATACGCGAAATGGGCGATATCGCCATGGGCATTGCCCGTGGCGGAACCCTGCCGCTAGCGGCAGAATAAAAAACCACCTCGCGCTGATGCGCGAGGTGGCCAAGGTTCAGGGAGGCGGTGCACCGAAATGCACCGGCCGAAGCGGGCTATGAGGGGGAGTGCCGCATCGGCATGTCCAAGATAGGTGGCCTCAGGTGCGAATCAAGTCCGATCCGCACCTGAAGTCGATTTTGTCCGGAAGTGTCTAACTCGCCTGTTCGGCGACGATTTGCGGACCCTTGCCCTGCTGCTGCTGACGCGCAAAAATCATGCGCATCAGGTCAAGCGAGAACATATGGGCATTGATCAGCGGCATAATGCCGTTCTGGTTCCAGGTCCGCAGGATGTCTCCGCGCATATCACGCAGCTTTTCCTGATCGACCATTTGGAAACCGCGATAGACATAGGGATTATCGGGATTTTCCTGCATGGAAATGGCGATTTCACCGTCCATGAGCAGGTCGTGCTCTTTCAACTGGTCGATGAACGCCTTGGTGCGTTGGCCGGCCTGTTCGAATTGCTCGCAGAATTCGAGCACCCGCTTGGTTGCCTCGGTGGCCTCGCCTTCTTCGGTAAACAGTGGCTCGCCATCTTTGAATTCGCCGATCACATCGCTGGTAGGGTCGAAGCACAAGGATAGCTCGTCGCCATCCTTGTTGAGCTTGGCAAGCATGAACGGATAGCGGCGGATATAGGCCGGCAGGTAGACGGGCTCGGTGACTTTTCCCTTTTCGTCGACAAAGGTGTTGACGCCTTCGTTGAGGCCCATCAGCGCAAGTGGCAGCGGGTTGTCGCCCGAAGAAAATACGATCGGGAAATCGCGCTGGGCCTGGACGAACTCGTCCACGGTGATCGGGATGGCATGCTGCCCGATCAACCATTCGGCCGTATCCATCGGCTTGCTATGCCATTTGCCGTGGTCGCGGCTGTTCAGCGGCATCAGGTCGTTATAGAGCAGGGGCAGGGTAGGTTGCGGCGCGCTGGCCATGGAATTTCTCCGGATCGCTAGGAATGTCGGTCGGCGTCGGCATGTGCCGCGCGTGAAGCGCGCGCTTTAGTGACTCGAAGCGTCGGGTGCAAGCGGCACGAGCTTGCCCGGATTAAGCAGGCCCAGCGGATCGAGTGCATTCTTGATCTTGCGCATCAGCGCCAGCGATACCGGATCGCCGAGCCGACCCAGTTCGTCGCGCTTCATCTGGCCGATGCCGTGCTCGGCGCTGATCGATCCACCCCATTCGGTGACGAGATCGTGGACGAATGCACTGATCGCCTTGCCTTGTTCCTCTTCCCACGCACCACCTTGGGTATCCGGGGGAGCGAGGACATGGAAATGGATGTTTCCATCTCCAAGATGGCCGAAGGCGATGGCGGATGTTCCCGCGAAGCGTTGTTCGACCAGTGGCACGGCGGTTTCGACAAAACTTGCCATGCTTTCCACCGGCACGGAAATATCGTGCTGCATGGCCGGGCCAATCGCCCGTTCGGCCGGGGCGATGGAATCGCGCAAGAGCCAAAAGGCCTCGGCCTGGGTTTCGCTTGCCGCGATGGTTGCATCCTCGATCAGGCCAGCTTCGAAAGCATCGCCGAGAATGCGTTCGCCTCGCTCCAGGAGTGCGCCGTCGCTCTTTTCCGAAACAAGTTCGATCAGCGCATGCCATTTATGCGAGCCGGCAAGTGGGCTGCGCGCATCGGGCAAGTAATCGAGCACGGCGGTCAGGCTGTGCGCAGGGAGTATTTCGAAACCTTCCAGTACGTCTCCTGCCTCTTTCTCGAAATGGATCAGCAGCCGGCGCGCATCGGCAACCGAATCCAGCCCGGCCCACAGAACGGACGTAGCGCCCACTTCGGGGAGCAGGCGAAGCGTTGCCGCGGTAACGATCCCGAGCGTTCCTTCCGAGCCGATCAACAATTGTTTCAGGTCGAAACCGCGATTGTCTTTCTTGAGCGGTGTCAGGCTATCGAAAATCCCGCCATCGGACATGACCGCTTCCACGCCTAGCACTTGCGCGCGCATGGTGCCATGACGCAGTACTTGGGTTCCGCCTGCATTGGTCGAAATCAACCCGCCGATGGTTGCCGATCCCTTGCCACCCAATGTGAGGGGAAAACGCAGACGCTCCTTCGCTGCGGCTTCATGGAGGGTTTGCAGGATTACACCTGCTTCGCATACCGCCCGGCTCTGGTCGAAGTCGATTGTCCGTATCGTGTTCATGCGGCGCAAGGAAAGCAGGATGGCATCCCCGGTCTCATCGGGCGTGGCGCCACCCGACATCCCACTGTTTCCGCCTTGCGGGACGATTGCGATATCGCAGTCTCCGCAGATTCGAACGAGCTGCGAAACCTCGTCGACATTGGCGGGGGAGGCCATCGCCAGCGCCCGGCCCGAATAGCGACCTCGCCAGTCAGTCAGCCATGGCGCCATCAGATCGGGATCGCGGGTGAACCCCGATTTGCCCAACAGTGCGGTGGCTCGGTGCAGAAACTCGTCCGTCTTGTTCGTGCTCATTGCCATGCCTATGGCACAGCCCGGCAACCGGACGCCACACTTGCTTTGCCGCGAATACGGATTAAGCCTCCATTCAACCGTTTGCGCTAGGTGGGGCAACCGAACAAGGCCCCGCGGATCGCTTTCGCACGGCCGATGGGAGCTCTCGACCGCAAAGCCATGCCCAGCCTGACCGTCTTTATTGCACCTTTCGCGTTGCTGCTGCCCGCTGTCGTCGACATCGGCACCGGCAATGGCGACGATGCGAACCGGCTTTTGCCGCGTGAAGCAGGCGAGGAACAGATCCGGATGTCGGCGGATAGCGACATCCTTTCATTCGAGACGGTGGTTCGCGATCCGGTCAACAATCAGGTCCGGATAGAGCGTCGCGTGATCATACGTGTTGCACCGCAAAGCCGGGTTCGGCGACAGGACATGGCTTCGAACATCGTTCCCCGGCAAGACCCGCGACAGCAGATGACCGAACGCAAAATCGGCAAGTGTCTGCAGGTTGCAGGCATCGCGGCCGTGCAACCGACCAGTGGCAACCGGCTGATGCTGTTCATGCGCGATCAGCGCCTGATGACTGCCCGGCTGGAGAAAGCTTGCAGCGCGCGCGATTTCTATTCGGGCTTCTATGTCGAAAAGAGCAAGGACGGGAAATTGTGCGTCGATCGCGACAAGATCCGTTCACGCACCGGGGCCAATTGCGAGATCGACCGCCTGCGCCAGTTGGTAGCCGTCAACAACTGAACGGTTTTTCAGTGGCGGTTTCTTGACTTTCCCGACAGTGCCGCGCAAAGGGCGCGGCGATTGTGCAAGTGCGAAAGCCTGCGCTGAATTGGCGCCCAAGCGCCCAACCCGGACATTCTTGACCCGATGACCTTTGCCGACCTCGGCCTTTCTCCCGAACTTCTGAAAGCGGTTGATGCCGCAGGCTATACCGAACCGACCGCGATCCAGGCCGAGGCGATCCCGCCGGTCCTGATGATGAAGGATATTATCGGCATCGCACAGACGGGCACCGGCAAGACGGCCGGCTTCGTGCTGCCGATGATCGACATCCTTTCGGCGGGCCGACGTCGCGCGCGCATGCCGCGTTCGCTGATCCTCGAACCCACCCGCGAGCTGGCTGCCCAAGTGGCGGAGAATTTCGAGAAATACGGCAAGAACCACGATCTCAACATGGCGCTCTTGATCGGTGGCGTGCAGATGGGCGACCAGGTCAGGGCGCTCGACGAGGGTGTCGACGTGCTGATCGCGACGCCAGGCCGGCTGATGGATTT
>JANQPE010000121.1 GCA_028289565.1 Parerythrobacter sp. | reverse complement strand
GCATTGGGACCGGCACCGCGTACGAGCAGCAGCCGCACGACGCGGCCATAATGCGGTCGGCCGGCCTTGCACAGCGCGCTGTGCAGCGCGGTCTCACCCGTCACCGGATCGGCATGGCCCACATTCGCGCCCTGCAGGATCAGGAAGTCGCACATCCGCCAATGCCCGAAAAACGCGGCATTGCCGAGTTCGGCTTCAAGGTCGATACCGGTGAGATCGCCAGCCTCCTTGAGCACCAGCTTCATCGCTGTGACATCGCCATAATAGACCAGCCATTGCAGCGGCGTGACCTGTCCGTGGGCGAGCAGATCAGGCCAGCCATCGTGCTCGATCAGCTCGACCAGGGCATCGGTGCGCCCGCCGGCAATGCGGCGCAGCAGCTCTTGCGTATCGGGTGTCATTCCCATTCGATCGTCCCGGGCGGCTTCGAAGTATAGTCATACACCACCCGGTTGATACCCTGAACCTCGTTGACGATCCGGGTCGCGACACGGGTCAGGAAGCTGGCGTCGAAGGGGTAGACATCAGCCGTCATGCCATCGGTGCTGGTGACCGCGCGCAGCCCGCAGACGCTGTCATAGGTGCGATAATCACCCATCACGCCGACGGTCTTGACCGGCAGCAGCACGGCGAAGGCCTGCCAGATCGCATCATAGAGGCCGGCATTGCGGATTTCCTCGAGATAGATCGCATCGGCCTTGCGCAATATGTCGCAGCGTTCCTTGGTCACTTCGCCTGGAATGCGGATGGCAAGGCCGGGACCGGGGAAGGGATGGCGGCCGACGAACACGTCGGGCAGGCCAAGCTCACGGCCCAGATCGCGCACTTCATCCTTGAACAATTCGCGCAGCGGCTCGACCAGCTCCATGTCCATCCGTTCGGGCAGGCCGCCGACATTGTGATGACTCTTGATCGTGACGCTCGGCCCGCCAGTGAACGAGACGCTCTCGATCACGTCGGGATAGAGCGTGCCCTGAGCGAGGAAATCCGCCCCGCCGATCTTCTTCGCCTCTTCCTCGAACAGGTCGATAAACGCCCCGCCGATGAATTTGCGTTTCTTTTCCGGGTCGGTCTCTCCCGCCAGGCCGGAAAGGAACTTCTCCTCTGCATCCACATGGACGAGCGGGATGTTGTAATGGTCGCGAAACAGGGTGACGACCTGCTCGGCCTCGCTCATCCGCATCAATCCGTGGTCGACGAATACGCAGGTGAGTTGCTCGCCAATCGCCTCGTGGATCAGCACCGCGGCCACGGCTGAATCGACGCCGCCCGACAGGCCGCAAATCACCTTGCCATCGCCGACCTGCGCGCGGATTTCCTTGATCTTGGTCTTGCGGAATTCGGCCATCGTCCAGTCGCCGGCAAGACCGCAGACATGGCGCACGAAATTGGCTAGCAGCTTCGCCCCGTCGGGCGTATGGACGACTTCGGGATGGAACTGGGTACCGTAGAATTTCCGGCTCTCGTCCGCAATCACCGCGAATGGCGCGCCGTCGCTGGTGGCGACGATTTCGAAGCCAGGTGCGAATTTGGTGACCTTGTCACCATGGCTCATCCACACCTGATGTCGCTCACCAACCTGCCATAGCCCGTCGAACAGCGCGCATTCCTGCGTGACCGTCAGATAGGCGCGCCCGAACTCGCCGCCTTCGCCCGTTTCATGGCCAGGACGCACTTCGCCGCCGAGCTGGTGGCTCATCACCTGCTGGCCGTAACAGATGCCCAGGATCGGCACGCCCGCATCGAACAACATCTCCGGAGCACGCGGGCTGCCTTCCTCAGGTACACCCGCAGGCGAACCGGAAAGGATGATGCCTTTTGGCTTCATCCTGTGAAACGCCTCTTCGGCCATGCTGAACGGGGCGATTTCGGAATAGACCCCCGCTTCGCGCGCACGGCGCGCGATCAATTGGGTAACCTGGCTGCCGAAATCGATGATAAGGATGGAATCGGGAGCGGAAGAATCGAGAGCGTGCTGGGCATCCATCCGCGGCGAATTAAGCGGCTCCCGCCTGCCTGTCTAGCGAACGGCCCGCATACATCCCCGCTCCAGATTCACTCGGCGACGGGAAGTTGCAAATATAGCAACAGTCCTCGCGGTTTTCTCATTTGAGGTTCGCTGCACGCAATCCTATTTCCCCCTCGAACCGGACGGCAGGCTCTCTTCTCCCTCCCTTCTGTCGCCGGCAAAACAGGAGAAACGCCATGCACAAGCTTGCATCGCACATCCTGGCCTTCCTGATGGCTGCTTCGCTAAGCAGCATTATGTTCGGCGCCACGATCGCCTGACATTAAATCCGAAGGCAGCGAGCGAGACGCGGTCGCCCAGTCCTCCCCCAAATCTGGCGGCCGCGTCTCGAATCGCACCCGATCCGGAACGCTCAGAGTCTGGCGATAAGCTGATCGATCCGGTCGTGATCCGCCGGGTCGGCATTCGCCTTCAGCCGTTCCATCACCGCAACCGCATCGTCCCTGCGTCCGATCTGTGCGAGCACCTGGGCGAAATGCCAGCCGATCTCGAAATTCGCCGGAGCGGTCTCGTAAGCTTGCGTAAGCAGGTTCGCCGCCCGTCTGGTATCCTTGCCGTTCAGGAACAGGGCCCAGCCAAGACTGTCCTGCACGAACGGGTCGCCCGGCGCGAGGCGATGGGCCTGTTCCGCCAGGGCAAGCGCGCCGGCTTCGTCGCCCAGATTCAATTTCACCATCGCGGCGTTGTTGAACACGACCGGATTGCGCATGTCCGCATTGGCCAGCAGCGCTGAATAATGGCCGTCCGCTTCCTTCCACCGCCTGTCTGTAATCGCCTTTTCGGCAAGGTCGATTTTAGCGCGCTCCCCCGCACTGGCGGTGCGGATGGCTTCGCCCAACACCCCTGCCCCACTTTCGAATTGCTCGACTTTCCGACGCGCTTCGGCGGCCAGGGCAGGCTCTTTCAGTACATCGTAGATACGGGCCAGAGCGGCCGTGGAGATCGGTTCGTCGGGATTGTCGCGCAGATAGCGGCGCAATTTTGCCAGTGCGAATTCGTGATTGCCGCGGTCTTCGGCGATTAATCCGGCAAGGCGTACGCCTTCCGGCACAGATTCCACGAGCCGTTCATTTTCCTGAACTATCTGCAATGCGAGCTCGCGATCGCCTTCAAAGAATTCGAGTTCGGCCAAGCTCAGGAGAGTATCGGCATTGTTCGGCGCCAGTGCCAGCGAGCGCTGATAGAAATCCCGCGCCTTGCCCGGATCCGCAGTCTGGCGATAGCTGTCGCCCAGCTCCTTGAGCAATTGCGGATGCTGAGGACGTTTCTCGAGTGCCCGGGCAAGCAATTCCTGCGCACCGCGCTCGTCACCATCGAGCCGGGCCACGCGACCCGCGAACAGCAGGGCTAGGGGATGACTCTCATCGCTAGCGGCATATTGCCCGGCTATCGCTCTTGCTTCCTTCTGCCTGCCCTCGGCCAGCAGGGACGTGCCTTTCAGCAACGACAACTCCAAATTGCCTGGCGCCAATGCCAGGCCCTGTTCGATGGCGTGCTTGGCTTCCTCGCCCCGGTCCAGAGCGAATAGCGAGGAGGCGCGCGACCAAGCCAGCAGCGCTGCATATGGCCCGTTGATCGTCCCAGTCAGTTCCAGGACCTGTTCATGCTTGTCGCTGGCCACCAGCGCATGCGTCATCAATGCCGCGGCCTCGGCGCCATATTGCGGGTCGTCGGTCAGTTTTTCCAGCCTCGCCTGCGCTCCGATCCCATCGCCCATTTCGAGCAATGTCCGGGCAAGCATCATCGAAGCCCCGCCATTCCCCGGATCCTGCCTGAGCTGGTTGATCAGGTGGATTCGCGCCTCGCGAAAATTCCCCGCCGCATAGGCCTGCCGCGCTCCGGCCGCGTGGTCGGTTGCGAAAAACCCATCACAGCCGGTCGCCATCAACAACAGCGGTAGCAACAGGGTCGCCAGGAATATGCGCGAAGCGGGTTTGGCCATCATTCTGCCCCAACGATTCTGTGAGGCCTCACCGGCTTGCCCGGCGATATCCCCATCGTAATACGCAGCACGATGGTAACGCGGCGAAGTAAACCGATTGTTAACTTCCGGGCATGCTTGCAGAGGTGAAACGGGCGGGAAACGAACTGTCGGATTCGTTTACAAGCCAGCTTAGCCAAGAGCTACGGTTAACCTGTAAAGCACTGCGATTCATCTATTTTCCGACACTGGCACAGTGATTGCTTACATGCCGTACAAGGGCGGTTATGCGGTCTGTTGGAGCAATTTTCCGTCAGGTCGGGACAGTCGGACCACTTGCAAGGGGGTAATGATGAAGAAGGCGCTTCTCACCGCTGGCGCTCTTGCGGTTATGGCCGCAGCCACACCAGCCTCGGCAGCGATCTACAAGTACGAGACGAATATCGGCAACGGCATTGGCCTGACCGAAATCACCATCGATACCGATGCCCAGACGGCCAAATTCCAGGGCCGCAATATCGACCTGCTGATGAAGGACAGCGACCTGGCCAACTGGAAGCCGGATCTGACCCGCTGGGGCACTACCAATTGGGTAGATTCGCTCAGCGGTACGTTCACGCGCTATGGCAGGCACTACACGGCCTACTGGTCGAGCAATCCCAAGCGCACCCAGTTCCGCCTCGGCGACAATTACTCTTTCCTGTGGCTGTATGGCCGCGACAGATGGGGCCGCACTTTCGACTTCGACGGCAAGGGCACGTGGACCAGGTACACCAGCTCCACCGGTGGATCGAGCAGCGGGACCCAAGTGTCCGAACCGGGCGCCCTTGGCCTGCTCGGCCTCGCGCTCGCAGCACTCGCTTTCGGCCAGCGTGGCCGCCGGCGTCGCAAGACGATGCGCTTCGCCCACACCTGATGCGAACGGGGAATATCCGGCCATGACCGGGCATGGGAGCGGCCTGCGGGCCGCTCCTTTCGTTCATCCCCTTATCCGCCGTGCAGGCCAGGAACAGAACGACAGGCACCGGATTCGACAATCGGCCGGGCGATCAGCATTCGACGACATTCACTGCCAGCCCGCCCTGGCTGGTTTCCTTGTACTTGCTCGACATGTCGAGACCGGTCTGGCGCATCGTCTCGATCACCTGGTCGAGGCTGACCAGACTCTCGCTTTCGCGATGCAGAGCCAGGCGCGCGGCGTTGACCGCCTTGACCGCACCGATCGCATTGCGCTCGATACACGGCACCTGCACCAGCCCGCCAACCGGATCGCAGGTAAGCCCGAGATTGTGCTCCATGCCGATTTCCGCCGCGCTTGCGATCTGCTGCGCAGTGCCGTTCCACAGCGCTGCAAGCCCGCCTGCAGCCATCGAACAGGCAACCCCGACTTCGCCCTGACACCCCATTTCCGCGCCTGAAATCGAGGCACGCTGCTTGTAGAGCAGGCCGATCGCGCCGGCGGTCAGCAGGAATTTGCGGCGGCGGTCGGGGCAAGCACGGGCATCCTCGTCGATACAGTAGAAACGGATCACGGCAGGCAGGATGCCCGCCGCGCCGTTGGTCGGCGCAGTCACGACCTTGCCGCCGGCGGCATTTTCCTCGTTGACTGCCATGGCGTAGCAATTGAGCCAGTCGAACAATTGTTCGCGTTCATTCGATTGCGGCGAGCTTTGCAGGCTGTTCCACAAGTCGGGCGCGCGGCGGCGCACTTCCAATCCGCCGGGAAGAATCCCGCTCTGGCTGAGGCCGCGATCGATGCAGGCGTCCATCGCTCCGGCGATCCGCTCTATTCCCGCCATGGTTTCTTCGCGCGGACGTATCGCATCTTCGTTTTCGGGCACTAGCTCGTGGATCGCCAGGTCATTCGCATCACACATGT